>JALYTS010000084.1 GCA_030854185.1 Actinomycetota bacterium
CTCACAGGGAAATTAGACCACAACGATCTTCATCACGCCAGTGATTTAGTGACTACAAAAATGGTTGCCCGTGGCACGTCGTCCCTGGTCATCCAGACGATGCTACGGACAGTTACAGCAAGCTCGGACTAGGCGGCATGGCCGGCGCTCGCGTTCGGAGTCCCCTCCGGGAGGCTGAGGATCGCGTCGATCAACTGCTGGGTGCGGGTCTGAGATCGCAGCCACGGCGGTAGCTCGAGCAGACCCATCACCTCGCCGGCGAGCACCTCACCGATCGTGTTCGGCCACAGGCGCCTGGCCTTCGCGGCTGCGGTTGCGGCCATCCGATGCGCGGCGTACTGGTCGGTGTCCTGCCTAGCAGCAGTCCGTGTTTCAGACACTGATGCCTCCTGGAGTGCTCGGCCCGTACCTGGCGTTCACAAGGGCTCAACGATTGCGGCTGGGCACAGTCGCGCGCCGCCACCGAGCTGACCTCCAGCTGCGCAGGCAGGCCTGGGAGGTCATAACGGGAGGTCATCGCGCGGGCAACCGGGTGACCCGGTTCAGCTCGGCGACCGACCAGGCTTGGAAGGGGCAGCCGGTGGCGGCGTCGAGCACGCCGTCGGCGGGGATTCCGGTGCGCTGGCAGGCGTCGACGTAGGGACCGATCAGCCATGGCCAGACGGTGCCCTGGTGGTACGCGTTGTCGCGATCGCGCGGTCCCCCACGGTGCTGGCCACGGTAACCGGGTGAGCCGGGCGCGAGGCTGCGCAGTCCGAGCGCAGTGAGCAGTGGTGCGGCGAGCGCGCGGACCGCCCCGGGGTCGGTGAGCGGCGCATGCGGCAGCGAGAACGCGAGCAGCTGGTTGGGCCGCACGCTGTCGTCGTCGCCGGTCGGGCCGTCCAGGACGTCGTAGAGCCCGCCGCCGGTGGGATAGCGGGCGGCGAAGGACGAATGGGCGCGCTCGTGCAGCGCGGCGATTTCGGGCGCCTCCGAGCCGAGGCGCGCGTGCAGAGCCCGCAGCGCCGCGAGACCGTTCACCCACAGCGCGTTGATCTCCACCGCCTTGCCGATGCGCGGCGTCACGCCAACCCCGTCGACCCGGGCGTCCATCCAGGTCAGCGCGTAGCCGGGCTGCCCCTGAGTCAGCAGCCCGTCAGCGGGGTCGACGCCGATGCCGTACCGGGTGCCCAGCACGTGCGCCTTGACCACCCCGTCCAGCACCGGGACTACAGCGGCGGCGAGGTCGAGGTCGCCGGTCGCCGCGACATGGCGGTCGACGGCGTGGACGAACCACAGCGTGGCGTCGGCGGTGTTGTATTCGGTCGCGCCGGTGTCGGCGGTGTTGGCCAGCATCCCCTCGGAGACCGTCGCGGCGTAGTCGCGCAGCAGCGCCTGCCCCTCGTCGGCCCGACCGGTCCCCAGGAACAGCCCCTCATAGGAGGTCATGGTGTCCCGTGACCAGGCACCGAACCATGGATAACCTGCGACGACGTCGGGAGCGGTGGTGACGAAGGCGTCGGCAGCCAGCACCAGCCGCGCCGCCACCTCGTCGGCCGCACCAGCGGTTACCACCAGCGTGGGACAGATCGGCGGCGAACCGGCCGGCCCGCCACACGTCCTCCTCCGCATTGAGCCCGCGCCGCGCCTCCAGCCGGGCATGCACGCCGCGGTACCAGTCGCCGGCAGGCGCCCAGCCGGGCCCGCGCAGCCGGAACGATCCTTCGACCACCGCCCCGCCGTCAACATGCTCGACAGGCAACGGCCCGCCGGCGAACCGCTCACCGTGCGCGTCGCGCCAAGTCACCAATGCCTCCACCACCAGCCGGCACGGCCCGCCCGCGAGCAGCCGGTGCACCACCGCCACCGAGGACGCGCCGTGGCGCATCGCCAGCTCACGCTCCAGTACGACGTCGCCGACCCGCCACCGCCAGCGCGGCAACCCGTCGTCGAGATCGAACGACTCGAGGTACGTGTGCCCGGTGGGCGCCACTGCCCCACCTGCCCACTCGTGGGTGGCGAGCCGCACCGGGGCGCCCGACGGCAGCATCAGGACCGGGTCCAGTGCGACCAGGCCGAGGTGGCGAGTCGCCGGTCCTCCCACCGCGGGCACCAGGAGACCGTGGTAGCGCCGGGTGCGCAGGCCACAGACTGTGCCCATCGCGTAGCCGCCACAGCCGTCCGCGACCAGCCATTCCCGATCACCACCCTCGGCCGGCGAAGTACACACGGCGGGACCGAAGGCGATGCGCAGCGGAGTCGTCACACTCATGCAGTGTCCCCTCAACGGGCGAACGTAGCGGTCGGACCAGAGTGCTGTACTGACCAGCATGGTGCAGACGAGGTCAGCCGAGCACGCCCGGCTTCAGCAAGCAGACGCGGGCACGGCGGCCTGGCGGGCCTGGGGCCCGTATGTGTCTGAGCGGGCCTGGGGCACGGTTCGGGAGGACTACAGCGCCTTCGGCGAGGCCTGGGACTACTTCCCGCACGATCACGCCCGCTCAAGGGTGTACCGCTGGAGCGAGGACGGCATGGCCGGGGTCTGTGACGACCGCCAGACGTTCTGCCTGGCAATGGCGCTGTGGAACGGCGTCGACCCCATCCTCAAGGAGCGGATGTTCGGGCTGACCGGGCCGGAGGGCAACCACGGCGAGGACGTCAAGGACTACTGGTGGTACCTGGACTCCACCCCCACCCACTCCTGGATGACCTGGCGCACCACTACCGCAACGTCCCTTCCCCTACGCCGACCTGGTCGAGCAGAACCGCCACCGCGGCAAGGACGCGCCGGAGTACGAGCTGGTCGACACCGGCGTGTTCGGGCAGGACCGGTACTGGGCGGTGACGGTCGACTACGCCAAGGCCGGCCCGACCGACCTGTGCCTGCGGATCACCGTGGACAACCGCGGCCCGGAGGCGGCGACCCCTGCACGTGCTGCCGACGCTGTGGTTCCGTAACACGTGGGCGTGGGGACTACCCGGGCAGGACGCCGCACCGGAGATCCGCGCTGAGGCGGACGGGACGCTACTCGCGCAGCACGAGACGCTGGGAACGCTCGTCCTCGGCGGCGACGGTGCTCCACAGCCGTTGCTGTGCGACAACGAGACGAACGCCCAGCGACTCTACGGCCTGCCGGGCCGTTCGGCGCATCCCAAGGACGGGATCAACGGTCACGTCGTGGCCGGTGCCGCGACCGTCAACCTGGGCGGGGTCGGCACCAAGGGTGCACTGTGGTACCGGCTCGACGTGCCGGCCGGTGGCCGTGCCGTGGTGCGGGTACGGCTGACCGCGGGCGACAGCGCCGGTGAACTTCGGGCCGGTGAGTTGGGAGCCGGATTCGACGAGGTGATGACGGCTCGTCGAGCCGAGGCAGACGAGTTCTACCGCGTGCTGACCCCCGCCCGGTGCAGCGCCGATGATGCCCTGGTGCTCCGGCAGGCGATGGCCGGGATGCTGTGGGGCAAGCAGTTCTTCCACTACAACGTGGCACGCTGGCTCGACGGCGACCCGGCCGGCCCACCGCCACCAGCGCAACGGCAGCACGGGCGCAACTCCTCCTGGCGGCACCTCAACAACGCTGATGTCATCTCGATGCCGGACCTGTGGGAATATCCCTGGTACGCCGCCTGGGACCTCGCCTTCCACTGCGTGCCGCTGGCGCGCCTGGACCCGACCTTCGCCAAGAACCAGTTGCTGTTGCTGCTGCGTGAGTGGTACATGCACCCGGGCGGTCAGCTACCCGCCTACGAGTGGGCCTTCGGCGACGTCAACCCACCGGTGCACGCCTGGGCCGCGTTGCGGGTCTTCGAGAACGACGGCTCGCGTGACTTCGACTTCCTGGCCCGGGTGTTTCACAAACTGCTGCTGAACTTCACCTGGTGGGTCAACCGCAAGGACAGCGACGGCAACAACGTCTTCGAGGGAGGGTTCCTCGGCCTGGACAACATCGGGCCGCTCGACCGGTCCGCAGCGCTGCCGCTGGCCGGGGTTCTCGAGCAGAGCGACGGTACCGCCTGGATGGCGATGTACTGCCTGAACCTGCTGGAGATGGCCCTGGTGCTCGCCGAGCACGACCGGGCCTACGAGGACCTCACCACCAAGTTCTTCGAGCACTTCGCGTGGATCGCCGCTGCCGCTTACGACCAGGGGCTGTGGGATCCGACCGACGGCTTTTTCTACGACGTGCTGTCCGCGGCTGACGGCCGGAGGATCCCGTTGCGGGTGCGCTCGCCGGTAGGGCTTCTGCCACTGTGCGCGACCACAACGCTGAGCAGCGCGACCATGCAACGGCTACCGGACTTCGCCGGGCGTGTGCGCTGGTTCCTGACCTACCTGCCGCAGTTCGCCGGTGTGGTGGGCGAGACGCACGTTCGGGACGGTTTCGAGGGTCGGCTGCTGTCGATGGTGGGACCGGAGCAGCTGCGCCGGATCCTCGAGCCGATGCTGTCCGAGCAGGAGTTCCTCTCACCGCACGGCCTGCGGTCGGTATCGCGCCACCACCGTGACTCGCCGTTCGTGCTCGATCTGCCCGAGCTGCACGCGTCGGTCGACTACGAGCCTGCCGAGTCGACGAGCGGCCTGTTCGGCGGCAACTCCAACTGGCGAGGACCGATCTGGTTCCCCGCCAACTACCTGCTTGTCGAGGCGATCGGGCGGTTCGCCCGGTTCTTCGGCGACGACTTCGTCGTCGAGCACCCGACCGGCTCCGGGGTGAAGCGGACCCTGGCTGAGGTGGCCGCCGACCTGAACGACCGGCTGATCAGCACGTTCCGCGACTCCGCTGGGCGCCGGCCGGTGTTCGGCAACTGCGAGCTGTTCCAGACCGACCCGCACTGGCACGACCAGCTGTGGTTCCACGAGTACTTCCACGGAGACACCGGGGCCGGGCTGGGCGCGTCGCATCAGACCGGCTGGACCGGCCTCGTCGCTGAATGCCTGCTACGTCGCGACCCCGTTGGATAGCTGCGGCGCAGAACTGCGGGCGTCAGGCGAGCTCCAGATCGTTCTGGTTGAGATCGTTCCGGTGCGAATTCAGCGTTGGTTGAGCATCTGGGTGGCCTCGGTGTGGGTAAAGGCCAGGTCTGGGGCCCGGATCTCCAACAGCTCCCTGTGCGCGCGCAACCGGCCGAACGGCAACGGGGGTTCGCTGCGGGTCGCGATCACCAGGTGCAGGCACGGCGGTTGGTGGGCCAGCAGGAAGGCCACCGAACGGTGCTGGTCAGGATCTGCCAGGACCTGGTAGTCGTCCAGCACGAGATGCACGTCCTCGCCGATGGCCACAAGGTCGTTGAGCAGTGCGGGCAGGGGCCGCGTCCAACAGGGCTCGACCGCCGAGACCCAACGTCGCCAGCGCCCGTTCCCCCACGGCTGGCAGCGCTGTTCGCAGCGCCGCGACCAGGTAGCTCCAGAACCGGATCGGGTCGCTGTCCTCCGGATCCAAGGAGAGCCAGCCCACCCGGCCAGTTCGGCCGGTGGCGTGCCAGTCCGCCAGCAGCGAGCTCTTGCCCCAGCCCGCTGGGGGTGATCAGCAGGGTCAGCCGGTGGCGCGCGGCACCATCGAGCGCCTGCACCAGGCGCTGGCGGTGCATCAACCCGCGACGCAACGGCGGCTGCAGCTTGGTAGCCAGCAGCGCCGAGTTCGTCGTCGCCCGCGCCGGGCAGCAGCGCCGGACCCGGATCGTCACCGAGGCGCAGGTCACGGACTTCGCCGGCGTCGAGCCTGACGCTGTCCACCTTCGTCGCCGCGGTGCCTGAGGACGAGCCGACGCCGGCGCGGCTGTGGCCGGAGCACTTCGATCTGGGCGTCAGCGCCGCACGGGTCAACTGAGGAGGCGGCCTACATCACCGGGCAGACCCTGTTCGTCGACGGCGGGCTGACCCTTGTACCCGAGCTTCGAGTCCACCTGGTCGTCGGAATGACCAGGTGGCGGCTGAGCAGCCTGAACACGACCCCATTGAGTGGGTCACGTCCGTGGCTGGCGTCCCTGATCATGGCCGGTGGCCAGATACGCTGAGCCGGTGCCCGCCTCTCCGCAATCACCCCGCGCCGCGCTGGTCACCCTGGGCTGCGCCCGCAATGAGGTCGATTCGGAGGAGCTGGCCGGCCGGCTGACCGAGGACGGTTGGCAGCT
This sequence comes from Actinomycetota bacterium, assembly GCA_030854185.1. Taxonomy (GTDB): domain Bacteria; phylum Actinomycetota; class Actinomycetes; order Mycobacteriales; family Pseudonocardiaceae. Next base: position 6,112 of record JALYTS010000084.1, read on the forward strand.
GGTCGGTCCCGACGGCGGCCCCGACGTGGTGGTGGTCAATACCTGTGGTTTCGTCGCCGCAGCCAAGAAGGACTCCATCGATACCCTGCTGGCCGCGGCGGACACCGGGGCAAAGGTCGTTGCGGTGGGTTGCCTGGCCGAGCGCTACGGCACCGAACTGGCGCGCAGCCTGCCCGAGGCTGACGCCGTCCTGGGGTTCGACGCCTACCCGGAGCTGGGCGGCCGGCTGCGCGAGGTACTCGCCGGCCGGGCGGTACCGACCCATCAGCCGGTGGACCGCCGCACCCTGCTACCGATCACCCCGGCGTCGCGGCCGGCGGCGCTCGCCGCAGGTCCCGCGCTGCCCGGGCACGGCTGGGGACCCCGCGTCCCGCGCCGCCGACTGGATGACTCCCCGGTCGCTCCACTGAAGATCGCATCGGGTTGCGATCGTCGCTGCGCGTTCTGCGCCATCCCCAGCTTCCGCGGAGCGTTCGTCTCCCGCCCGATTGACGAGGTACTGGCCGAGGCTGCGTGGCTGGCCGGCTCAGGGGTACGGGAGTTGGTGCTGGTCAGCGAGAACTCCACGTCCTACGGCAAGGACCTGGGCCGCCCGGGCGCACTGGAAGAGCTGCTGCGCCGGCTCGCGGTCATCCCCGGCATCCTGCGGATCCGGGTTTCCTACCTGCAGCCCGCCGAGACCCGACCGGCGTTGGTGACCACGATCGCCCGCACTGCCGCGGTGGCCAGCTACTTCGACCTGTCCTTCCAGCACGCCAGCGAGCTGGTGCTGCGCCGCATGCGCCGGTTCGGCTCGCGCGAATCGTTCCTCGCGCTGCTGGACCAGATCCGGCAGCAATCGCCCGCGGCGGGAGTGCGCAGCAACGTGATCGTGGGGTTCCCGGGGGAGACCGAGGCCGACGTCGTGGAGCTGGAGCGCTTTCTCACCGAGGCGCGACTGGACGCGATCGGCGTATTCGGCTACTCCGACGAGGACGGCACCGAGGCCGCCGCCCTGCCAGACCAGCACGATGAGGGCACGATCGCCGAGCGCGTCGCGCAGATCAGCAGGCTGGCCGAGCAGCTCACCGCACAGCGGGCCGAGGAGCGCGTCGGGGAGACCGTGGACGTCCTGGTGGAGGCCATTGCAGGTGTGGAGGCCATTGCAGGTACGGATGCCGGTACCGGGTCCGAGCAAGCAACCGAGACGATCGGGCGCGGCGAGCACCAGGCCCCCGAGGTGGACGGCGAGTGCCGGCTCACCGAATCGGGAACGCAGCCGTTCGCGATCGGTGACATCGTGCGCTGCCGGGTGATCGCCGCTGAGGGAGTCGACCTGATCGTCGAGCCGATGGAGTTGATCGCCCCGGCGGGCGGCGTGCCGTGAGCCCGCCGCCGGCGATCAGGGTCCCGCTGTGGAACCTGGCCAACCTGCTGACCATGTCGCGCATGGTGCTGGTACCGGTTTTCGTGCTCGCATTGTTCACCCGGGGGGGCAGCGATCCGGGCTGGCGCGTCACCGCGGCGGTGATCTTCGGTGTCGCGTCACTCACCGACCGGCTCGACGGCGACCTGGCCCGGCGGCGCGGCCTGATCACCAAGTTCGGCACCATCGCCGACCCGATCGCGGACAAGGCACTCATCGGGGCCGCGCTGCTGGGCCTGAGCCTGCTGGGCGAGCTGCCCTGGTGGATCACCGTGCTGATCGCGGTGCGCGAGCTCGGGGTCACCGCGCTGCGCTTCTGGGTCCTGCGCTACGGAGTGATCCCGGCTAGCCGCGGCGGCAAGGTGAAGGCGTTCGCGCAGGCCGTCGCCATCGAGCTCTTCGTGCTGCCGCTGCCATTGGCGGTCCATCCGGCGCGCTGGGTGACGATAGGAGTCGCAGTGCTGCTCACCGTTGTCACCGGCGTCGACTACGTTGTGCGGGCGCTGCGGCTGCGCGCCTCCGGTCGCCGCGCGCTGGTCGCGCCATGAGCGTGACACGTTCGCCCACGGCGGACGCCCGGCCGGCCGGCGGATGAGTACGGTAGAGGGCAAGCAAGCCGGTAGGACAAGGCCGCCGACACCCGAGAGGAAACGCGATGACGCTGCTGCGGGAGGCCATCGGCGAGCGGTTGCGCCGGACGCGGACCTCGCAACGCCGCACGCTGCGTGAGGTGTCTCGGGTTGCCAGGGTCAGCCTGGGGTATCTCTCCGAGGTCGAGCGCGGTCGCAAGGAGCCATCCAGCGAACTCCTCGGATCGATCTGCGTAGCACTTGACCTGCCGTTGGACGAGCTGTTGCGTCGGGTGGCCGACGATCTCGGTCCGGTCTACATACCTGAGGTACCCGATACCCTTGCGGCTGAACTGGTTGCGGCCTGAGTTGGTGAGGTCGCGGCCCGCTCAGGGCTGACCCCCGGTTGTCCCCGGGGCAGGTGGAATCGCTGCCCCGCACCTGACACCATGGACTCAGCACGCGGCTCCGCTGGTCGGGTGGGGCTTGGGCGGGTGCAGGCTCCTGGTCGGGTGGGGCCGGCCCGATCGGTCACGACGAGAGGCAGCGGAACAGATGGCCAACCCGTTTGTGAAGGGCTGGAAGTATCTCATGGCCGCGTTCTCGTCCAAGATCGACGAGCACGCCGATCCGAAGATACAAATCCAGCAGGCGATCGAAGACGAGCAGCGCAAGCACCAGGGACTGTCCCAGCAGGCCGCCGCCGTCATCGGCAACCAGCGCCAGCTGGAGATGAAGCTGAGCCGGCAGCTTGGTGCGGTCGAGAAGCTGCAATCCTCGGCCCGGCAGGCCTTGGTGCTTGCCGACCAGGCGCGCAGCCAGGGCGATCAGGCCAAGGCGCAACAGTTCGAGCAGGATGCGGAGTCTTTCGCCACCCAGCTGGTGGCCGCGGAGCAGACCGTGGAGAATCTCAAGACAATGCACGACCAGGCCCTGCAGGCGGCCGGCCAGGCCAAGCAGGCGGTCGAGCGCAACGCGAGGGTCTTGCAGCAGAAGCTCGCGGAGCGGTCCCAGCTGCTCTCCCAGCTGGAGCAGGCGAAGATGCAGGAGCAGGTTTCCGCTTCGCTGCGCTCGATGAGCGAGCTGGCCTCGCCGGGCAATACCCCCTCGCTGGACGAGGTCCGGGACAAGATCGAGCGCCGCTACGCCAATGCCCTCGGGTCCGCTGAGTTGGCTCAGAACTCCGTGCAGGGGCGGATGCTCGAAGTGGAGCAATCCACGCTGGACATGGCGGGCCGATCCCGGCTGGAGCAGATCCGCGCTTCGATCAGTGGAGCGCCGATCGCCGGTGAGGTCACCGCCGGTGAGCCCGCGTCACAGCCCGCCTCGCCACAACAAATCCTGCCACCGAACAGCCGGCCCCAGCACGGGGCGGGCTGAGTCAGCCCCGGCCGGGCTAGGTCCACGCCAGGTCAGTCGGCGTGCGACGGCGCAGTTGGCTGGAGCGCAGCATCCGAGTCAGGAGCACGTCGAGGGCCACCGTCAGTTCGCGCCCTCCGGGCGTGCCCCAGCGCTGGATCGGAATCCCGGCGCCCTGGGCGTGTTGTACCGCGGCGCGGTCCGGTAGGACAGTGGGTAGCACCAGTGGTCCGAAGATCTCCCGCAGCTCGTTGATCCGGTAGTTGTGCTCACTGGAGCGCACCCTGACCCGGTTGACCACCACGCCCAGAGGTTGCAGGTCGGGGTTGTGCTCGCGTTCGTTCTGCACGGCCTCGAACGCGCGCTGCACGCCGGCGACCGCGTAGATGGTCGGTTCGGTCACCAGCAGCGCTCGCTCAGCGGCGACCAACGCCGAACGGGTGAGCTGGCCCAGCGAGGGTGGGCAGTCCAGGAGTACCAGCCGGTACGGCGGATCGTCGGCCACAGCGTCCAGCTTGGACAGCGCGTGGTCGAGTTGCCGGAGCCCGGCGTGGTCGGGATCCGGCCAGTTGTGCTCCTCGGTCTCCTCGCCACCGACCAGCACGTCCAAGCCTTCACCCCAGGTGCTGGGGGCGATCGCATCGCTGAGCACCGAGCATCGGGGATCGGCCAGAACGTCGGCCAGGGTGGCCTTCGTGGCGCCGGGATCCAACGTACTGGTGCAGTTGCCCTGCGGGTCGAGATCCACCACCAAGGTCCGGATCTTGCGCTGCAGGGCAGCCCCGGCCAACCCGAGCACGACGGAGGTCTTGCCCACCCCGCCCTTGAGGCTGAGCACCGCGATGGTTCGCATCGGTGCACCCTATGGGAGCCCTCTAAGGTGCCTTTCATGCGAGCCTGCACGGTGCAACGGGCGCTGGAGGCCGAGGTCGCCGCGGCACGTCGGCGGTTGGGCGTCGCCCCCCGGGTGCTGGACGTGGGCGGTGGCAGCGGTGTCTGGGCCGTGCCGCTGGCCCGATCCGGCTGTCTGGTGACGGTCGTGGAACCGAGCCCCAATGCGCTGGCCACCCTCAACCGCCGGGCCGCGGATGCCGGGGTGCAGCAGTTGGTCCGCCCGGTGCAGGGCGACGCCGACTCGCTGGCGGACGCTGTTGCGCCACGCAGTGCCGACCTCGTACTCGGGCACGGGGTGCTGGAGGTAGTCGAGGATCCCGCTGCGGCGGTGCGGGCCCTGGCCACCGCCACCGCGTCCGGCGGCGCGGTGTCGGTACTGGTGGCCAACCGGTACGCGGCGGTGCTGGCCCGTGCGCTGGCCGGACGGTTGGTTGAGGCACGCCGCGTGCTGGACGACCCGGACGGCCGGCTCGGTGCAGCCGATCCCGTGCTGCACCGCTTCGATACCGAAGGTCTCCTCGCGCTGCTGGCCGGCAGCGGCCTGGACGTCGAGCTGGTGCAGGGCGACGGGGTGGTCACCGACCTGATGCCCGGCGGCGTGCTGGAGGGCCAATCAGGAGCTGCCGACCAACTCGCCGAGCTGGAGCTGCTGATGGCGGGCCGGATGCCCCTGCGTGACATCGCCAGCCGGTTGCACGCGCTGGCTCGGAGCCCGGTGACAACCGGCTAGCATGGCGCCAATCGAACGCGGGTTCGACTGGTCGTCGCTGTCTGGGGGTGTCATGGGCCGCAGCGCTGATCTACCCCGCGCCACTGATCTACCCCGCGCCACTGATGTGCCCCGCACGAGCTGCGCCGCCGATCACGGGTGCCACCTGCTCCACGTCGACATGGATGCTTTCTATGCCTCCGTCGAAGTCCGCGAACGTCCTGAGCTGGTCGGGCGTCCCGTGGTGGTGGCCGGCGGCAGCAACCCCGCCGGGGACCGCGGCGTCGTGCTCTCGGCGACCTACCAGGCTCGGGCGTTCGGGGTCCGATCGGCGATGCCGGTCGCCCATGCGCGCCGGTTGTGCCCGCAGGCAGAGTTCATCCCCCCGCATTTTCCGCGCTATGCGGAAGTCTCCCGCGGGGTGATGGCGCTGTTCCGTGAGGTCACCCCGCTGGTCGAGCCGCTGAGCCTGGACGAGGCCTTCCTCGACGTCGCGGGCTCGTTGCGCAGGCTGGGGATGGGTCCGACCGGGATCGGGGAGTGGATCCGCGCCCAGGTCTATGACGCTCACCGGGTGACCTGCTCGGTGGGGGTGGGGCCGACCAAATTCATCGCCAAGCTGGCCTCCGGGTTGTCCAAACCGGACGGGTTGCTCGTGGTGCCCGCCGATGGGGTGCTCGAGTTCCTGCATCCGCTGCCGGTGTCCGCGTTGTGGGGAGTCGGCGAGCGCACCGCGCAGACGCTGCGCCGGCTGGGATGCGTCACGGTGGCCGACGTGGCCGACACCCCACTGCCCGCGTTGCGGCGTGCCCTCGGTGTGGTGTGCGCCCAACACCTGCACGAGCTCGCCAACGGGCGCGATGAGCGGCGGGTGGTGCCCGACATACCGGAGAAGTCCGTGGGCGCGGAGGAGACCTTCGCTCACGATGTGACGGACCGGGCGGCGTTGCGGCGCGAGTTGCTGCGGTTGGTCGAGCGCTGCACGGCTGCGTTGCGGGGGCGCGACCTGCGGGGGCGCAGGATCGCCCTGAAGATCCGCTACCCCGATTTCACCACCATCACGCGGTCTCGGACCCTGGCTGATCCGACCGACTCCGCGCACGGGGTGTTCGCGGTGGCCACTGACCTGCTGGACGGTAACCTGCCCCGCGGGACGGCGGTACGGTTGCTGGGGGTGCGGGTGGAACTACTGGTTCGTGGGGCGTTGGGCGAGCAGCTCACCCTCGATGGCGGTAGTGCCAGTGCATACTGGCAGGACGTGGAACGTGCGGCGGACGCCGCGCGGTCCCGGTTCGGCAGTACTGCGGTGCGGCTGGCTACCCTGCTGGAGACACCGGGGCGATCGGTTCGCGGGGACACGGAGTCCCCTGAATCGGGTAACCAGAACGGCTAGTCCATATCGTCGCGGGCTCGTATCCTCGACGGTAGGAGCCGACGGTAGGCAAGCGATCGCCACAGGTACTACCGTCGGGATCGGACACCATATCGACAACCGGAGTGCCGGAGGAGGAGCGATGCCACTCTCCGAGCACGAGCAGCGTCTGCTCGACCAGATAGAGCGCGCGCTCTATGCAGAGGACCCCAAGTTCGCCTCGAATGTCAGAGGCGCCCGGATGCGCAGCCTGTCTCACCGCCGCCGGATCCAGGGAATCGCACTTTTCGTTCTGGGTCTGCTGCTGCTTGTCGCCGGGGTCGTGCTCCCCTTTCGCCCGATCGGGATCCCGGTCATCAGCGTCCTGGGCTTCCTGGTGATGTTCGCCGGTGCAGTCGTCGCGATCTTCTCCCGGCGCAGTGCCGGCGACGCCCGGCGCGCAGGATCGCCGGACTCATCGTCGACCGGGCAAGGGCGCAGCACCCTGGCCCAGCGGATGGAGCAGCGGTTCCGTCGCCGCTTCGAGGAGCACTAGTCTCGCTGGTCTTCTAGGGTCGCCAGCTAGGGTCGCCAGCTAGGGTCGCCAGCGCAGTACCGATCGCGGTAGCAGCCGGGCCATGCGGGTTGGTGGCGCGCATCGAGCCAGGCTGGCCCGCACCGCATCTATGGCAGGGCACAGTTCAGGGTCGGTGTCGAGCGTTGTGGTGCCGCCGATGCGGGCACTGCCCTTCGATAGGCCGTGACCGGCGCCGGCGTACCAGGATCTCTCCACCGCCGCGACCAGGACGCCCAGCCCAGCTCGCCCCGGTTCATCCAAGGCGTGCTCGTCGGCCAACCGCTGGGCGGTTGCCCGCACGCTGTCGCCGACGCAGGGATCGACCCCGCGATCCACGGATTCGGCCATCACCTCGTCCCACGCGGCCGAGATCGCCTGCGGACCGCCGGCGCCAACCAGACGCAGCCGCCGCCGGCGACGAAGCTCCCGTACCCCCAACGGGGTGATTCCCACGAGCAAGCCCATTGCCAGCAAGCCCAGTGTCAGCAAACCCACCAGCAAACCCAGTGTAAGCGGCTCGGTAACGCCCTGGCCGGTCCCATTGCCGGCGCCCGTGCCGGCGCTGGCACCGGGGATGCCGGCCTCCCGATCGCCGGCGGGGGACTGCGACGGCGCATCGGCGAGCGCGTCCGGCACCGGCGAGGGAGTGCCGGCTACCGGCGGTACTAACGGCGGCGGTGTGCTGCTGGATCGGTCGGGGACGGCAGCCACATAAGCCGGCACCACGGTGCGCCCGCCGGACAACGGAGTCGGGTCGAACGGCAGCCACCCAGCGCCGGGAAACCAAGCCTCCACCCACGCGTGCGCGTCATCGGTGGTGATCAACCGTGAGTCACCGGTAAGGGTGCCGGGTGTGAAGCCGACCGCGACCCGGGCCGGCACGTGCAGGGTCCGCAACATGATCGCCATCGCCGACGCGAACTGCTGGCAGTAGCCCCGGCGGCCGGTGAACAGGAAATCCACCAGCTGGTCCCCGCTGTTGCCTGGGGCGGTCCGCAGGTCGTAGCGGAACCCGTTACGGGGCTGGGTGAACCACCGTTGGAGGGCGACCGTGGCATCGAACGCCGTACCGCTGGCCGTGGTGACCTGAGCTGCCAGCCGGGCCACCCGCGGGTCCACCCCACCGGTGTCGAGGTATCGCGGATCGACGGGAGTGAACTGCGTACCGGCAGCGGGATGCGGTGCCCGGAGCACCTGGGGATCCGGTGCCGGGAGCACCCCCAACTCGGTGTACGTCGGCGCGCGCCGTCGGCGATCGGAGAAGATGGTGATCGCGTCGGGGTCGTATCTCCAGTCCGAGGCGATGTTCCCCAGCGCGAGCGGGTAGCCGAAGGACGGCAGCCAGTCGTCCACGTAGTTGATCGGCTCGATCTGCACCTTCAGAGTGGCCCCGGATACCGGGGTCGCCACCCCGGCGGGAAGTGGCAACCGCTCGGCTGTCTCGTCGTGTGCCGATAACGTGCCGTCCAGCGGGCCAACCTCCCAGCCCACGCCGGGAGTGAACCGGCTCAGGGTCAGCGCCCGCAGGTAGGTTCGTTGGGTCAACCCCCGGACCCGGAACAGCGGCACGGCATCCCCGGCGGACAGCTGGCCGCGCAGCGAGGTGAAGGGATTCAACCCGATCCCGCCCAACGACCGGCCAGCGGCGGTACCGGTGTGAATCGACCGTCCGGTGCCCACGGCCGTCACCGTCGCTCCGACGACCAGAGCCATCACCAGGGCACCGCCGGCCACCGCCACCGCGGCGGCGGGTACCGCACCGACGTTGCCGGCCGAGCCGGCGGATTCGCCCCACGCCAGCTGCCTGCGCCAGCTGTCGACGGCGAGCAGCAGCGCATAGCCCACCGCACTGAGTGCGAAGCTCCACCAGGGCAACATTCGGTCCGAGACCGCCGCCGGCACGGTGACCACGCACAACAACACGAGCCCCGAACAAGCGGGTGCGCCGGCTGAGACAGCCAAAGCGTGCACCGCGATGGCTACCAGCCCGACGGCGACCACCACCAGGCAGAGCAGCTCGGCGCTCTGCGTCATCGGGGGCACCCCGACCCGGATCTGGTGGGCGGCTCCTTCGAACAAGGTCCGAAGCTGGGCCACCGCGGCTGGCCCGGGTACCACCGCGAGCCAGCCCTCGGAGGTGAACTCCGCAGTGACGAGGCCCACCAACGCGGTGAGCTGACCGGCCGCGACGGCGACCGGTGGCATCCCTAGCCAGTCCAGCAGCACACCGGCGGCTACCACGACAGCGGTCGTCAGGACCACCAAGCCCCACCAACGCGACCCCGCTAACACTCCCGTCAACGATGTCGCGGCGAACGCGACGGCCAGCCCCGCGGCCGCGGGTGGCAGCACTCGAGTCGTGAACCCGGTCACCGCGGCACCTGCAGCTTGCTGCGGGAACTGCTGCACAGCCGATCCCATACCGCCGACGGCGGCTGCTCCGGGCGGGCCACCGCCACCGACCATCCTGACGCGACGAGCAGGCGGGCAGCCGGCGCCGGATCGGCTGTGTCCGGAACCGCTGAACCGTTGTCCGCGGCGCCCCAGGCTGCGACATCCAGCAGCACGGCGTGGCTGCGCCGGCCGCGGGGGCGGTGCGCGAGCAGCTGTTCGACAGCCACCGGTCCCAGCGCCCCGAGCACCGCGACCACGTCCTGCCTGCCGGCCATCGCCGGGCCACTGGCGAGGTCGCGCTGGTCGGTCGCGCGCAGTGCGGCGAGGGCGTCGAGAGCGGTGTCGATGGTGTGGTCGGTCCGGTCGGCGGCACCAGCCAGGACCAGCCCGTCCGCGGTGACCAGCCGCACCTGCTGGCCGTGCTGCCGCAGGTGCGCATACACGCTTGCGGCCAGCGACACCGCATATTCCAAGCTCGAGGTGGGGCCGCTGCCCCGGTGCGCCGCGTCGCGGTGATCCAGCAACACGGTGGCCCCGCCGCGTTCGGGCCACTCCTCGACCCGGACCATCAGCTCGTCTCGCCGGGCGCTCGTGCGCCAGTGCACCTTGCGTAAGTCGTCACCTTGCCGGTAACTGCGCACCACCACTGAGTCCTGGCCCGGGCCGATCCCTGCCCGGCCGCCGGCAGCCTCGCCGGCACTCAGCTCACCGCCCGCGGGCAACCCGCTCAGCGACACCACAGCGGGAATCACGATCAGCCGGCTGTGGCCGGCAAGTGTGGGGCGGTACTCCGCCAGACCGAGGGGATCAGCGATCCGCACGATCAGCGGACCCACTGACAGCACCGTGCGCTGCACCGGGCGTAGCGGGTAGCTCAGCTTCACCGCGCCGGGCCGTGGCAGGCGAGCCATCACGGCTCGGTAGCTGCTGCCCAGTGCGGGTGGTACCACGTCTTCGAGGAGCAGGCGGCCACCCACCCGACCGGTGCCGTGCAGTGTCAGGTGCACTTGGCAATCGCCTCCGACCGTGATCCGAGACGGCACCAGGTCCCGGTCCGCCCGCAGCTTGGCCTGCCTGAGTGCTACGACCGTGCTGGCCAGTAGTGGAAGCAGAATCGCGAAGGCTGCCACCCGGAGCAGGTCCCGCTCGTCGACCAGTACCGCGCACAGCGCCGTCGCGAGTCCGGCGGCGAGCAGGCACCGGCCGCGGGTGGTCAGGCCGGCGAGGCGCCAGGGCACCTATTGCACCCGGGGCGAACGGCGCCAGGCTATGGCACCGTTGCGCTCGGCGCGCACCTCGGCGCGCACCTCGACGCGGTCGGCGACCCGGTCAGCGACGCGGCCGTCGATGGTGACCGGTGGTGGCCCGGTCGGCGCCTGGGGAACCGGCACTCGGGCCAGCACTTCGCGCACCACGTCCTCCTGGGAAACCTGATCCACCTGCGCCTGCGCGGTGAGCACCAGCCGGTGGGACAGCACCGGCTGTGCCATGGTCTGCACGTCGTCAGGCACTACGAAGTCCCGGCCGGTCAGTGCGGCGGCAGCCCGGCTGGCGCGCATCAGCTGCAGCGTGGCGCGCGGCGACGCGCCCAGCCGAAGCTCGGCCAACCGCCGGGTTGCGCTCACCACCTCCACCACGTAGCGGCGCAGGTCGGCGGACACGTGAACCAGGCGAACCGCCTGGCACAAGGCTCCCACCTCGGCGGCGGTGGACACCGGCTCCAGGGCGGCGAACGGATCAGTGGCTGCGTGCTCGTCGACCATCGCAAGTTCCGCGGCAAGGTCGGGGTAACCCAGCGAGATCCGGGCGGTGAACCGGTCACGCTGGGCTTCGGGTAGCGGGTAGGTGCCTTCCATCTCCACCGGGTTCTGGGTCGCAATCACCATGAACGGTCCGGTGAGCGGGTAACTGTGCCCGTCTACGGTGACTTGACGCTCTTCCATGCACTCCAGCAGCGCCGACTGGGTCTTGGGGGAGGCTCGGTTGATCTCATCGCCGACCACCACGTTGGCGAAGACCGGGCCGGGTCGGAAGTCGAAATCTCCGGTGTTGCGATTGAACACCGAGACCCCGGTGATGTCGCTGGGCAGCAGGTCCGGGGTGAACTGGATCCGGGTGACCGTGCAGTCGATCGACCTGGCCAACGCCTTGGCCAGCGACGTCTTGCCCACTCCCGGCACGTCCTCGACCAGTAGGTGTCCCTCGGCGAGAAGGGTGATCAAAGCGGTCCGGACCGCACCAGTTTTGCCGACCATGATCCGCTCGATGTTAGCCACGATCCGCTGCACGACGGTGTGTACGTCGATGACCGGCGGCGAACGCAGATCTCGGTTGCTCATGGCTCGATCCTGAACATCGTCCCTGGTCACGGGGATTACCGGGGGTCGGTGCATGCCAGCGCTGCGTGGAGTGTGTCAAACCGTGACGCAGCGACCACCATCCGGTAGGGCGTTTGACCACGACGGCCCGTCTCGTGGCCGGCGCGCTGGATCCCCCACTTCGCCCCACGGTTAGCCCTGGACGTCCGGGCAGGCCCCGCTGGATGCGCTGGTGAAGCCTTGAAAGCCTCCCGAGCCGGCCAACGCAGGGTGTGCACTGAGTAGCCACCCCACTTCCGGCCACTGGCTCTGACCTGGTCAGATACCCGGTGGAGCGGAACATCGACGGTAGCTGTGCGTTGACAGTGGATGAAAGTGGGGTAGGGTGGCTCACGGTGGAGCACAAGGGTTGCTCCATGGCCGGTCCGTCGGGCTGGGAGGTGGGTGGCCGTGTTCCTGGGCACGCACACACCCCGGCTTGATGACAAGGGGCGGTTGACGTTGCCGGCGAAGTTCCGCGACGCGCTGTCAGGGGGGTTGATGGTCACCAAGGGTCAGGACCACTGCCTCTATGTCTTCCCGCGTGCTGAGTTCGAGGAGATGGCTCGCAAGGTGGCGCAGGCGCCGTTCACCAACGAGGCAGTGCGGGCATACCAGCGCTACCTGTTCGCCGGCACTGATGAACAACGCCCGGACGGGCAGGGCCGCATCTCGATCGCGGCCGAGCTGCGGCGCTACGCCGGGTTGAGCAAGGACTGCGCGGTGATCGGGGCGATCAACCGTTTGGAGATCTGGGATAGCTCGGCTTGGCAGCGCTACCTGGAGGAGCACGAGGAGTCCTACGCGCAGGCGCAAGAGGTGGTGTTGCCTGGCGTGATGTGACCCGGTACCACCAGGCCTCCGCCCGGAGGCGCATCGACCGTGCTCACGAGATCAACGGCGATGCGCGACAACACGGACCAGCTCCAGCCCTGACGCACCTTCCCCGGCGCCAGGATCTGGCACCGGGCGGAGACCTAGCGGTACCGAGGGTTGTGATACCGCCGGCAATCCCGGCCGCGTGGCGTAAGGAGATCGGTGTGAGCGGAGGGAGGCTGGCGGTGGCCGATCGCTCGCAGCATGTCCCCGTCCTGCTGCACCGGTGCCTGGAGCTGCTCGGGCCCGCGCTGGCAGACCGGTCAGCCGTGGTGCTCGATGCCACTCTCGGTCTCGGTGGGCACGCGGCCGCGCTGCTCGAGGCCCATCCAGCGCTCACCCTGATCGGGCTCGATCGCGATCCGCAAGCGGTCATGGTGGCCACCGACCGGCTGCGCGCGTACTCCGGTCGCATTCACCTGGTGCACGCCGTCTACGACGAGCTGCCCGATGTGCTCGAGAGCCTGGGCATCCCGCGTCTGGACGGTGTGCTGTTCGACCTGGGAGTGTCCTCGCTGCAGCTCGACGCCGTCGAGCGCGGTTTCTCCTACGCCCGCGACACCGTGCTGGACATGCGAATGGATTCCAGCGCCGGGCCTACTGCCGCCGACGTGCTCAACGGCTACTCGCACGCCGACCTGACCCGGGTGCTCCGGGAGTACGGCGAGGAGCGCTTCGCCGGCCGGATCGCCGCAGGGGTGGTGGCGCAGCGGCCGTTGACTACCACCGCCCAGTTGGTGGAGATCGTCTATCAGAGTGTGCCGGCGGCTACTCGCCGCCACGGTGGCCATCCAGCCAAGCGGACCTTCCAAGCCTTGCGGATCGAGGTCAACGGTGAGCTGGCCGCGCTGCGCTCGGCGATACCCGCCGCGCTGAGCGTGCTTGCGGTCGGTGGTCGCCTGGTGGCGTTGGCATACCACTCGCTGGAGGACCGGATCGTCAAACGGTCGCTGGCCCAGCTGTCCATCTCCCGTACCCCGCCCGGTCTGCCGGTTGAGCTTCCGGACCACGGACCCCAGCTGCGGACGTTGACCCGTGGGGCCGAGCGCGCCGACCCCACCGAGACCGAGGCCAACCCGCGGGCAGCGTCCGTGCGGCTGCGCGCCGCGCAGCGCATCGCGCCGGCTTCACAGCACGGTTCCGGCGCCCCGGAGCCGACCCTGTGACGGCCCCCACCCGCGCCGCGAAACCGGGGGGTGGCCGGGCCACCGTGCCCGCCCATCGCCGGGATTCCGGGGAGCAACGGGGTCGGTCCCCGGCCGTCGCCCGCGCCTACGCTCGACGTGCCCAGCGCACGGCTCCCCGCCACGGTGCCCCGGTCAGTGCGGACGCAGCCCGGACGCCCTTCGTGATGCTGGTGATGGCGCTGCTGGCGATGGCGTTGGTAGCCACACTGTGGTTGTCCACGGCCGCAACCGCTGACTCCTACCGTCTGGAAAGCGCCCGAAAGACCGTCCGGAATCTGACCGAGCGTTCAGAAGGGCTGAGCCGAGCGGTGGCCACTCTGGAGACCGCGCCTGAGCTGGCTCGCCGGGCCCGCGAGCTGGGAATGGTGCCCGCTGGGGATCCGGCCCGGTTGATCGTCGGCCCGGATGGCACCGTCACCCTGGTCGGCGAGCCTCGACGGGCTGTCGCACCCGCCCCACCGCCACCTCCGGCGGTGGTCACTGTCCCGCCGCCCGCGGCCCCACCTGCCCAGCCGCCTGCGGCCCCACCTGCAGC
>JALYTS010000184.1 GCA_030854185.1 Actinomycetota bacterium
CCGCCAAGCTTGGCGGACTACCGCCGGGCCTACGCCGCCGCCCTCGCACGACGGCGGCCGGCTGCGCTGGCCTGGTTTGATACCGCTCGGCTGGTTGGGATCGAGCTCTAGGTCAGACGCTCGCCAACTAGACGACCGATCGGTCACACCGCCCGCGCTCCCCGCCGCCGACCCCCAACACAATCGGCGTCGAACCGCGACAACCCCAGAACCAACATTGCGTGTCTACGCGGATGCGGTGCCCTATCGCTCCCGAGTATGGCGGGAGTCAGCTCACCTTCAGGCAGGCGGTGAAGAATTCAACGATGCGTCTGCGCGCGTCCTGGGCCGAGTCCTCATGCGGGCCAGACCGCATCAGCGGTCCCATCACCTTGAGCAGAAAGGGTATCCGATCTCCCGCACGCTCGTGGTCGTTGAGGAAAAGGTCTGCCCCGTACGCCGCTTCAGGTCGCCGAACGCCTTACGCAGGCAGGCCAACGGCCGGCCCCAGAAGAACAGATCTGGAGCCACCGATAGAAAGCCCTCGCCGGCTAGCCATTCAGCCTGGTTGCGCACATCCTGGCCCCTACCCATCGCGTCGTGATGACGATCACGCCCGGCCAGGGCCCCGGGGTCGAGGGCGTGGCCAGGTATGCTGGCAGGTCACCGTGACCGGTCTGGATCGTCACGTCCACCATCGGTCCTCCTTCGCGCTCCTCGCCGCCGCGGGTCACGGTGCGCGAGCCGGTGGCTCGAACGCCTCGCAACGACATACACAGGTGTTCGGCTTCGATCACCACGCCGACGCCCTTGGGGGACAGGTGCTTGTCCAGCGCGTCGGCGACCTGCTGGGTCAGCCGCTCCTGAACCTGCAGGTCCCGAGCGAACAGTTCGACGACCCGGGCCAGCTTCGACAGCCCCAGGATGCGCTCACCGGGCAGGTAACCGACGTGGGCGATGCCACGAAAGGGCAGCAGGTGGTGCTCGCACAACGACTGTATGGGGATGCTCTTGGCCAGCACCAGCTCGTCGTAGCCCTCGTCGTTCGGGAAGGTCGTCAGGTCGAACTCCCGCGGGGTGAGCAGCTCAGCGGGGTTGTCTGGGTCGCCACCGCGGGGAGAAAGACCACTAGCGGGCCGGCTAGCTAGTTAGGCTTGTGTGCTCCGTTTGCTGCCGCCGAGCAGATCGGTTTGCTGTCGGTGCCCAGGTTCGTGCGCCAAGGGATTGATGACGACGACTGGGCAGGCGGCGTGGGCGGCCACGTACTGGCTGACCGAGCCGAGCAGCGCTCCGAGGATCTTGCCGTGCCCGCGTGAGCCGACCACCAGCAGCTCCGAGTCCTCGGCCGCCTCCAGCAGCACCTCGGCCGGATGCCCCTCGACGGCCCCGGTGGTCACCGTCTGGTCCTGAACCGATACACCGGCATCGGCCAGCGCGGTCACCATGATCTCCTCGGCGGCGCTTACCGGATGAAAGTCGCCGACCGTGCGCATGTCACCGAAGGTCGACTCCACCGGGGACTCCCAGGCGGTCACCGCATGCAGCGCCACGCCGCGCGAGGACGCTTCCCGGACTGCCCAGCGCAACGCGGCCAGCGATCCGGGTGATCCGTCCACGCCGACCACGATCCTGCCCACCGGCGAGGGCGGGTCCGCGCCCTGTGGAGTGGCCATCAGCCGGTCCCGTTCTCGGCGCCGAGTAGCTCCGCGAGCAGGATGGTCTTACTGATCTCGGCGTGTTTGGCGGCGGTGAGCAGCGTCAGTGTCTGATCCTGCGCCAACTCGTGGAGGTGCTCCAGCGCGTCGGCCCGCCCGGGATCTTCCAGTTCTCGGCGGTAGCGGCGACCGAACTCTTCGAACCGGTTGGGGTCCTGGCCGAACCAGGTGCGCAGCGCCGTTGAGGGGGCGACCTGCTTGCACCATTCGTCGAGGTCGGCCTGGTTCTTGGTCAGGCCGCGCGGCCAGATGCGGTCGACCAGCACCCGGACGCCATCCTCCGGTGTGCGCTCGTCATAGACCCGACCGACCCTCACACGTGACTGTCTTGTCATCCTCTGGCTCCTGACTGTCGCCGTCATCGTCGGCGCGGACCGCAGGGATGAACGGACCGCAGGATCGTCGCGGCGCTCGTCGCAGACAATGACCGCGTGTTGTTCTGAGCGCGAAGCCCCGCTGAGGCCACCGCCCTCGTTCTCCCACGTCGCCATCGCCAGGTCGGAATCGGCGACAGCTTCACTCATCCGACCCCGTCGAGAGCGAAGCGTATGGACCCGAGATCCGTCAGCGCGCTGAACTCGGTCCGCGGAGATGTCGGGATACTCCGCTCGCGCGGTCATGATCGCACCGCACCCGTGTCGATCGACACCAGCTGCCGTCACAAAACCCCTGTCCCACCTCCTCGGTGCTGGCCACCAGGGTCCGGGGCGGTCAAGAACTACCTAAGGACTACCACCTCCGACTACGAACGAAACCAATCACGGACTGCCCGACCGGGGTGTTACCTGGCGCCTACGCTCCGGTGAGGACTGTCGTCGCGAGCCTCGGCCCGCGGAAGCCTCGAGATCACCGCGTCCGCCGCCTGATCGAGGGTCAGGAACGCACCCGGCCGGCTCCCCCCGGCCCGGTGCCGCAGACCATCTGCGCGACTCAAATCCGGGATCCGGATCCCTAGCGCTGACCGGGCATGCACAGGCTCCCCATCAGCCACGCGGCAGAGCAACCACCGACCGACACGAGCCCGGGTGGGGGTCACAGGTCACGGGACAGTTCAGTCAGCAAGCCTTCGGCGGCCGGCCCGAGCTGACGGACGCAGTCGCAGTCCTGGCCGTGGGCGTTGCGGTGCCAGGCGATGAGGTGTTGTAGCGCGATCTGGTTGACGCGGTAGTCGTGCTCGGCGGTGATGCGATCGATGTCGGCCTGCCGGTTCTGGCTGAGCAGGATCAGCGGGGCGGCGTAGGCGGCTTGCGTGGAGAACACCAGGTTGAGCAGGATGAACGGGTACGGATCCCAGCGCTGGATCACGACGAGCAGGTTCAGCGCGACCCACGCCGCCACGATCACCGTCTGGATGATGATGAACCGCCAGGACCCGAAGACGGCGGTGACCTGATCGGCGACCCGTTCCCCGGGACTGCGCCCGTCCATGCGGCGACGGTTGGCCGGATGCCGCCATCGCGAGGGCTTCCGGGCCGCAGCGGCCGGGACGTCTTTGCTCGTCATGCCAGCCAGTGTCGACCGCTCGGGCGCCGCTAGTTGCTCGTCGGTCACCAACTCGGCGTGAAGGTCCTGTTCAACGTGGCATCACCGTCGATGCTGCGACACGTCATGGTTGTCGCCCGTCGAGTTGGTCCGCCCGCCGTGGTGTGGTTGCGGCGGTGAGGAAGCGGGTCGGATCGCTGCCGGCGCGGGCGCCGGTGGCGAGCCACCGGCGAACCCCGTCCGGATCGCGGCGGCGCAGCTCGTCAAGACACGCCTGGCGCCAGGCGACGATGTCGTGGACGACGCGCGGGTCGGTGACGCACAGCAACACACCGTAGCTGTTGAATTATCCAGAATTCGCGTGACCGGTCCGGATTGTAGGGCCGACCAGCCCCAGCGCAGCGCCGGATCCCACCCCAGCCACCATTTCGCCGCCAGTACGATCGTCTGAGCACGGCATCGACGCGGGTCCGAGGGAAGGCGATCGGCATGCCACACCGGCAGCCTCGCCCCGGCTCGTGGGGGCGCCCATGAGGCCCGACGATCCCGATTTCCCGGCCCACCTGGCTGCAGGCGCGAGCAGCCTGGCCGAACTGGACGAGTCGGTGATCAACTGCCGGGCCTGCCCGCGCCTGGTGGCCTGGCGGGAGGAGATCGCCCAGGTCAAGCGCAGCGCCTTCGATGGCTGGGAATACTGGCGACGGCCCGCGCCGGGTTTCGGGCCTGCGGACGCCGCGCTGGCCATCATCGGTCTGGCACCGGCCGCGCACGGTGCCAATCGAACCGGCCGGATGTTCACCGGTGACCGCGCAGGTGACGTGCTCTACGCGGCGTTGCACGAGGTCGGGCTCGCGTCGCAACCGTCCGCGACGGGCCGCGGCGACGGGCTGGAGCTGCATGGGGTTCGGGTCACGGCGCCGCTGCACTGTGCCCCGCCGGCCAACAAACCCACCCCGCACGAGCGGGACACCTGCCGGCCGTGGCTGGCCCGCGAGCTGGACCTGCTGCGCCCGACACTGCGCACGGTGGTGGTACTCGGCCGATTCGGGTGGCAGGCGTTACTCCCCGTGTTGGACGACGCGGGTTGGTGCGTGCCCCGGCCGCGGCCGGCATACGGGCACGGCGCGCACGTCGTGCTGCCGGCCACCGACGGCGGCACCGAACTGAACCTGTTCGGCTGTTATCACCCCAGCCAGCACAACGTGTTCACCGGACGGCTCACCCCGGCCATGCTCCGCGAGGTGCTGGCCTCCGCGGCGAGTCTGTCCGGCCTTTAGACCCGAGACGTCAGCTCGGGGGACCTCGCCGGTCTCCACCAAGTACTGGGCCACCTCACGCAGCTTGATGTTCAAATGTTGGGAGGCTCGGCGCAGCACCGCGAAGGCCTGATCGGCGGTGATGCGCTCGCGCTCGATGAGGATCCCCTCGGCTTGGCCGATCACCTCCCGGGAGGTCAACGCGCCGCGGAGGTTCTCGACCCGGCGGAGCTCACTGCTCAGGGAGATGGCTGCATCCTCGCGCGCCTCGGCGGCGCCGAGCGCGACACCGGCGTGGGCGGCGAAGATCAGCGCTTTGGTCCGGTCGGTGGCGCCGTAGGCCCGGGGCAGCCGTGCGTAGAGGTTCAGCGCCGCGAGCATCCCGTTATCCGACAGCCGGTACGACAGCAGGCTGCGCATGCCCAGCGCGACGGCCCGAGGACCGAAGCAGGGCCAGCGCGGGTCGGCGGCCAGATCCTCGGCGTAGACGACCACCTCGGTGGTGATGGCATCCAGGCAGGGGCCCTGGCCCGTCTCGTACTGGAGGGTGTCGATCTTCAGGGCGATCGGGTCGGAGTAAACCGGTGTGGTGGCCTCGGTCCCGGTCAGCACGGTGATGGCGGCCGCGTCACATCCCTCGACGGTGGCCACGGCGAAGTCGACGATCTGTTGCAACGTGCCCCGGACCGTGGGGTCGGCGAACAGGGTACGGGTGATCTCAGCGAACGCAATGGCCAGCTCGCCGTAACGGTGGCCGGTGTCTGCCATGACTCCCCAAACCAGCTCACCCGATTGGCCGCTGAGCTGTGGCGGGTGGTTTCCCCGCTGGGAATGGTAGCGTCGTAGTGCCTTCTACAGCGAGGGTCCGGTGGGCATTTCATGCCCCCGCAGACCGTGAAGGCAGGGCCCATGCCGCTTCCTCTACTGCCCAGATTGTCGACGGTGGGCAGTCCGTCACCACGTCCAGCAGGTCCCCCAGGGGAGAGTGGAGTGACGGCTCCGGCTGATTTCGCGGTTTCCCTTACCTTCGACTCGCCGGGTTCACCGAACTGCTGAACATCGACCTGCCGGTGCCGACCAGGCCCGCGACGTCGCCGAGGGAGTCGCTTCGCCGAGCGTGGCCCGACCAGGCCCCTGGACCAGGTGTCTTTCCTGGCCGGTCCTGGTGCGCGGTCACGACGATCCCGCTGCAGTACGAGAACCGGAGGGCAGCGCTATGACCGATCCCATTGGTTGTTCGTACACTCCGTGTCATGGATGGTGTGGAGCGTCGCAGACAGGGCGTAGCTCGCCGGAGTGGGCGGCCTGGTGGGAGTGGTGGGGTGTCGGGGTGGGTGGGTCAACCGGCGGCGGTGTATTGCCGGGTGTCGAGTGCTCGGGATGAGGATCAGACGGGGGTGGATCGCCAAG
>JALYTS010000024.1 GCA_030854185.1 Actinomycetota bacterium
GATCGGACCATCGCGACGGCCAGCGCCACGGTGGCCAGCGCCGCGACGGCGCCGAAGTGGTTCACCCATTTCGTCGGAGTGAGCGCCAGCGCGGCCAGGCCCAGCGCGGTGATCCCCGCCGCCTGGCCCAGTAGCCGGCCGCTGCGCCCCGCGGTGCCATCCCGCTGCCCCGCACCGAGCGCTACGGTCAGTAGCACGCCCAGCGTCAGCAGCACCGGCAGCCGCTTGCCCCAGGCCCCCCGCTCGTCGGGCACCAACAGGTCGGCGTAGTGCAGGTACTCGTCGTACCAGGCGTGTTGACGGTAGTACCAGCGGTGCACCGCAACCGATTCCAGCACGTCGCCCAGGGTGGCGTCGGCGAAGGCGACCGGGATGACGATCGAGGCGGCCGCGCCCGTCAGCAGAATCGCCGTGACCCGGTTGCGCCCGGGCGCGGCCCGCCACCACTGCCACAGCCACGGCAGACACAGCACCATCGGTGCGGCGGCCACCAGACCGGTGGGCGACGCCGTGACCGTGAGCGCGGCGACGGCGACGGCGACGGCGAACACCCCCACCGAGCGGCGCCGGCGGGCCAGCTCGGCCAAGACGAACACCCCCGCGGTGCCCAGCGCGATCATCGGTTCGGGGCGCAGCGTCATGCCGTAGGGCAGCCACCACAGCAGGTGCGCGGCCGCCACGGCCCACGCCACCACGGGTCGCCGCGCCACCCGGCCGAGCACGGTTGCGACCAGAACCCGGAGCAGGGCGTAGGTCGCCAGCCCGTAGGCCAGCGGCAGCAACCGCATCCAGCCCAGGCTCCAATTTCCTCCGATGGCGCCCCACGCCTGCATGGCGTACTGGCTGGCCACAAACGGGTTCTCGGTGACGTTGAACTGGTAGATGACGTTGCCGATGTAGCCCGACTGCATCGCGTTGCGGGCCATCAGCAGATACCACGAGTCGTCGATGTTGACCGGTCCCGCTACCACCCAGAACCCCGACACCCCGACCACCGCCGCGTCGGCCCACGACAGGCGTGGCCGGATCAGGCCGGCACCCGGCCCGCGCGACCACCGCCAGCCCAGCACGAGCAGCGCCGCCAGCGCCAGAACCTGCGCGAGCAGCAGCACCGTCTTGAGCAACGTGGGGTGCGACTGGTACCGCGCGTCGGTGTGCAGCTGCACCGAAAGACCGGTGGTCGGCGCCGGCGATCTGATCGCCGGCTCAGTCGGCACGGCGTCGGTCTGCAGCTCGGCGACCTGGGGTACCAGCAGGTCCTTGCGGGTGCCGATGCCCGCGCCGTCCCGAGACACCCGCACCCCGCCGGCGTCGGCGAGCACCTGATAAGAGCAGCTCCCTCCCGGCAGCGCTTCGCGCACCACCTCGGCGCCGGAGGCGGTGACCGTCACGACGCCCTGGGCTGCCGTCACCACCAGGCCCTCGCCCGGGGCGGTGCCGACGTCGGCGGGCAACGTGCGCAAGGCCTCGCCACCGGTTGGCCGATCGTTGAGCGCTTGCAGCGTCGCGCACGGCACCGTCGCGGTGAGCTGCAACGGGCGGTATGGCGACAGGGGCAGCACCGTGGAGCTGGGAAGCTGGCCGGCACGTGGCCAGCTCACCACCGGATCGTCGGCGATCACCGGCGCGAGCATCACCAGGATCCCCAACCCCCCCGTGACCAGCGCCAGCGCCGCAACCACCCACCCCAACCGGCGCCGACTCTCGACGTCGGAGCTATCGCGGCCGGGCACCGCGGCAGGGTACGACCCCCCGCTCAGCCACCGTCGCCATGGGGCGTGAACTCGAGGCCGACATCCACCGGCCGAGGAAGATCGGTATCGAGTTCACGGGCAGCGCCGCCCGTCAGGGGCGGGCTCGACGGTCTAACGCCCGCGATGGCGGGAGGTTTCCGAGGGTGTCTCAGTGGTAGTCGGCGCATCGTGACTGGACTTGTCCGGATGCGCGCCACTCCTGGTGGAGGTGTCCGGAGGAGAGATGGGCTGGGCCGTTTCAACCGGCGTAGTGGTCGGGGGCGTTTCGGTGGTGGTTGGCGTGCTGCCACAAACAGGTAGTCCCGGCTCGGCTGCGTCGTCCTGCGCGCCGGCAAGGAACAGGGTCGGAACCCACACCCCGACCTGGCTGCTCCCCAACCCCACTCCCACCCACGCCCACCAGTGGTTGGTGCGCTTGCCGACCGAGTACTTCGACCCATCCGACTGGCACGCGAACGCCGATCTGGTGGCTGACAGCTCGCTGCGGGGCTCGCTCGTTCCCGGCAGGTACACGGGTGCGGTTTTGGTGACGGTGCAGGAGTAATACGAGCTGGTGAGCGCGGCACAGCCGCCTTTGCCGGACACCGGGGAGCCGCCCTGCTGCTGGTCAGGGGCGGGGGGCGCAGGGCCATCTAAAGTGATCGGCTGGGTGACTGGAGGTGGCGTGGTCGAGGTCGGCGGGTTCGTCGTGCTGTCGGGAGTGGTGGTCGGGCTGCTGGAGGGGGTCTCCGGCGAACTAGCCGGCGGGGCGCTCTGCTGTCTAGGTGGTTGGCCTTGACCTCTAGGCTGGGTGCTGTTGTTCCCGGCCTGTGACGGAGGCGGGGCCGCGTTCGCTCCCAGGGCAGGCTGCGGAGCCGGTGCCGGCTCAGGGGGAGCGGCCGCGGGCGGCGGCGCTGGTGCAGGCGCTGGCGCGGGCTCCGAGGTGGCGGTAGTGGGAAGCTTGACGCCCACCACACCCGCCCACCAGTCCCGGAGCTTTGTGTAGTCGGGATCGACTCGCGTTGCCTGGGCCAAGGTGTGGGACTGGTCGTCGGTCCATTCGACGAACGACGAGCCACGATCCTGGTAACAAAAAGTTCGGCCGCTCGCCTGGTCGGCTTCGCCCGTGTAGGTGCCTTCAGCTCGGTCAGCGGTTCGGCAGTCCCCCGAGCTTTCGGGGACTCCGGCAGTGGCCACCGCAGCCTGGTAGTGGTTGTCCATGGCCCGGGAGGAGGTGTACTTGGTGAAGACAACCTTGTTGACGTCTCCGTCGGACGGCGTGCAGATGACGGAGGCGTCCACGTTTGCGGTGTCTTGCTCGGCCTGGGTGTTGCGGGTACAAGTGTTCTTCGAGGTCAGGGCAAGCGGCACCACATCGAGGAGCTCCTGCTCCGCGCTGTTGGGAAACCGTGATCCGAAGTATTTCAAGACACCGGCAGCTGAGCCTGCGACCAAGGCGAGCGCCAGCACGCCGCAAGCGGCTATCCACCACCATCGTCGCCTGGATGACGGGGTAGGCGGGGACACCCGAGCATGCGCGGGCCTTGGCGGAATGTAGGTGCCGGTCATGCCGGCGAGGACGATCGGTGGTGGTGGGCTGTCGAGGGGTTTTGGCGGGAGAACCGGCCAGCTGTCGATAGATGCGGCCGGGTTGTTGGCGAACGTGCGCAGAGCGAAGGCCAGCTCCCGGCACGTGGTGTAGCGATCTTCAGGCTGCTTGGCCATGGCCCTGGCCACGATGGCGTCGATCTGCGGTGGAAGATCGGGGCGCCGCGCGGTCACCGAGGGCGGATCATCGTGCACGTGCGCCCACATCTGCGCGGCGGTCTCGTCGCGGGGGAAGGGAACCACCCCGGTCAGGCACTGGTAGAGCACGCAGCCCAGCGCGTAGAGATCGGCCCGGCTGTCCACCGGTTTGCCCTGGATCTGTTCGGGGGCAATGTAGTCGATAGTGCCGACGATCTGGCCGGTCGAGGTCAGACTCCGGCCGGATGAGACGATTTTGGTGATGCCGAAATCACTGAGGTAGTAGTGCTCCTGGCCGTTGCGGCTGTCGATGAGGATGTTCGCCGGCTTGACGTCTCGGTGGATCATGCCCTGGGCGTGGGCGGCGTCGAGGGCATCAGCCACAGCCCCGATGATCGACGTTGCCTGCTCGAGGCTCAGTGGGCCGTTGGCCTCCAGCAACGCCCGTAAGTCGCCCCCGTCTACGTAGCGCATGGCTATGTAGAGCGACCCTGCGACCTCACCCGCGGCGTAGACCGGGACGATGTGGGGATGGTCGAGGTTGGCCGCGCTCTGCGATTCCCGATCGAAGCGCCTGCGGAACAGCTCGTCGTCGGCCAGCGTCGGGGCCAGGATCTTCAGCGCGACCTTACGGCGAAGCTGAACGTCTTCGGCCAGGTAGACCACGCCCATGCTGCCCCGCCCAAGCTGCCGCTCGATGTGATACCCGGGCAGCTCGGGAATGCCGCCGCCGGGCAGCGACTCACCTCGTGCATCAGCCATCGCGCCATGACCCCCCGGTACCACACCGATACCCCAGAACTGCGCGCAGGTATTCCAGACTCGCCCAGATTGCCACGTATGTCTAGAGCGGGCCACGGTGCGAGCAGATACCTTCGCGGTGCCCGCGGTTGTGAGATCGTCCGCTCAGCTTCTCGTCACGATGGAGGCTCAAGCGTGGTCTGCTGCCGGAGGGCAACTATCGTGGGCTGGCAGAGAGCACGCAACAGATGCCGCCGGTGGAGCGGTGGACCCATCAGTGAAAGTGCGTCGAAGGCGTCACTCCTGCCTGCAGCCGAACACATTTGCTGCCGAAGCAGACGTGCCTCTTCGTCTGGGTGTCTCGGCTTACGGACCTCGCATCTGGCCGACCCGGGCGTCTCCACACCTCAAACCGCCTTGTGTACCGCCGGGTGCTCCTGGTCGCCGCGCGTTCTGCGCGACAGTGCGAATCGGCCAGCCGTGGACGCCAGTTTTGACCGATTTCATATTATATGGGCGGTTTTGGTGCCGCATCGGCTGCTGTCCAGTGGTGCGTGACGCACGTCGAAAATCGGCTGCGGCTCCAGCCGGGAGCCGGTAGCCCGAGCATGCTCAGCACTACCCCGGGGATGCCCGGCTAGCGCGCCGTCGGGATCGACCATCTCGGTCGGGATGTCGAGGGCTAAGGCCCACACCCGAGCGCACCGCCCGAGCCGCGGAATCGATCCAGACCCGAAACCCTGACCGCCTCGGTCAGCAGCGACCCACCGGCGTGCGACACCACGCCACGCCCTTCCCGGTGCCATCAACCCGAACCCGCGGGTAGAACCCGGTAGCCTGCTTCACCTGAAAGGTGCCTCCTCGCCACAGCCCGATATGACCGTCCGCAAGCCATATCTTCGCTGGTCAGAGGCACCTCTCAGTCTTCCGACACACCCATTAACGCAGCACCCGGCGAGAGCGCCAGGTTAAAACCGTTGGTCGACAGCCCGCCAGAGCTCTACGCTGACAGTAGTTGCTGGGCGGCGTGCACAGTGTGCAGAGGGTCGCCTGTGCGGCCCTGCCCTCAGGGGATGGGGGCTTCTTGACCGAGGGAGGCCGGTCCTGATGGCGGGGACATTCGGGGCTGATCCGCAGGTGGCGGGTCAGATGTCAGGAGATCTGGGCGGGATTCGTTCGGCCATGACATCGATGGGTCAGACCTTCGACCAATACGGCGGAGCGACTGGCTCATCGCACGTTGAGGGGGCCTTACAGGATTTTTTCTCGAAGTCTTCCGACAACCGTAAGAACATGGATGGTCTGTTGCAGCAAGCCTCGGGCCTGTTGGGCGGTCTGGCGCAGGGGACCACCTCGGTGGACACGTCTCTGCGGGACTCGCTGGAGAGCAAGGGTGACCCGCCCCAGGAAACCATTACGGTACCCGCTGCAGGGAATGCTCAGTGATGAGTACCGCTCGCGCTCTCCGCCCGCGCGGATTTGAACTGCGGTTACCGGAGTCGTGGCTGGAGTTTGATATATGGCGCGCCACCCGTACTCGCGACCTTCCTCGCCTGCTCGATTCGCGCATCGCAGAGCACCCAGAACTGAAGCCCTACCGCGGGGCATTGGTCAAGGCGCTGCGCCAGGCGGCCAGCGAGGCGGAGCGAAATGATGCAGTATTTTGTGCCGCGATGTCCGAGCTTGTCGAGGACGCCGGCATGCTGGCGGCCACCGTCATGGTTTTCCAGACCGACGGAAGGCCGGACCCGGCCGACAACACGGTGGAGGCGATCGCCAGCCAGCTGACCTCGATAGCATCGATCGAGGGGGCAGCGCAGTGGCGCCGTGTCGGCATCGTGGAGATACCGGCGGGCCGAGCGGTCCGGGTCCAGGGTGTGGAGCCGGTGGATCTCGGTGCGCAGTCGGTGCACTGCGTGGTCATGCAGACATTGATCCCGGTGCCTAATGATGGGTCCGGTGTGCTCAATGTCGTGGCCACCAGCCCGCAGGTGGAGCTGGCTGAGTCGATGCTGGATCTGTTCGACGCGATCTCCTCAACACTGACCTGGTCGACCATCGTCCCCGGCGGAAACGGGGTGGCGACACTGAATTAATGAGCACGTTCCTTCCAGAAGGGAAAGGGTATTTATCATGGCTGTGCATGTTGATTACGACGCGGTGCAGAGCGGTATATCCCAGCTCGACAGCGCGAAGACCGAAATGGAGAACCAGCTCCGCCAACTGCAGGCAATGGTCAATAATCTAGTACAATCCGGTTTTCATACCGATGTGGCATCCGGTAAGTTTCAGGAATCCTATACGCAGTGGAACACGGGGGCGAACAATGTCCTCGGCGGCTTGGACGGTATGAGCGGCTTCCTCAAGAACGTCATCTCCCAGCATCAGCAGTTGGACAGCAGCCTCGGTCAGTCCGCAAGCTCTGCGTGAGCAGTCGATGAACCAGTGGCAGGTTCTCGAGCTGGACGGTGACCCGACACCGGGAGATCCAGCGCAAACTCACGCGCTGGCCACGCAATTGCAGCAGGAAGCGGGGCTGGCCGAGCACAACACCGGCCAGCTCCGCTCCGTCGCCGCAAATGGTGGGGACCTGCACATGGAGGGCGACTACGCACCCAAGTTCCAGGACGTGCTCGGCGGACTCCCCGACGAGCTGGCGAAACTGGGCAAGGCCTACCGCGGCTGCGGCAACGCGGTGTCAGCGTTCGCCACGAGCCTGGATCAAGCTAAATCCCAGGCCAGCACGGCGCTGCGCCAGGGTCAAGACGCGGACGGCCGGTATCAAGGCGCGTTGCGGGAGATACGCGCTTTAGTGCCACCAAATCAAGCCGACAGCCTGTCGGCCGGTCTGGGACCGAACAATTCCTTGCTCGAAGCCGCCATCGCCAACCTTGACGAGGGCACGAAAGCCCAGGCTCGGGCCGCCGCCGGCCGGGCACAAACCGCCGAACAGGACCGCCAGAGCGCGCGACGTCTGGCCAACGACGCCGCAAAGTTGCGCGGCGATGCCGAATCCACATGCGTCAAAGGTATCAACGACGCGCTCAACGACAGCGGAATCAAGAACAAGTCTTGGTGGCAAAAGGCCTGGGACACCATCTCCGCACCGTTCCGCTCCTGGGATGCCTTCATCAACCTGTGCAAGAACGTGGCCATGGTCGCCGGAATCGCCGCTATGTTCATTTCCGGCCCCATCGGATGGGCGCTGATGGCTGCCGCCCTGGTAGCCGGCGCAGCGATCATGGCCGACACGATCAACAAATTCGCCCAAGGCAAAGCCGGACTAGGCGATCTCGCGTTCGCCGCCCTCGGGCTCATCCCCGGCGGGCGCGGTGTGGTCAGCCTCGCCAGACTAGGTCGAGGCGCTGCTGAACTGGCTCAGGGCCTGCGCGGAGGCAAAGCGATGTTCGCGGCGCTGCGCGGCGGTGCGATCCGCGATGGCATCACCAGCCTGCGCGGCAAAGCTGTCTCTTTCCTCAAACGCGTCGTGGGAGGGGACCCGGTGGACGTGGCGACCGGGGAGGTCGTCCAGCAGCAGACCGATCTGGAATTGCCCGGCGTGCTGCCCCTGGTACTGACCCGCACCCATGTGTCATCCCACCGAGCCGGACGGTGGTACGGGCCCTCCTGGGCCTCTACGTTGGATCAACGCTTGGAGGTAGACCCGGTCCGGGTCTACTACGCCGCAGAAGATGGCGTACTGCTGGTCTATCCCGTCCCCAGCCCCGGCGCGGGGCCGGTGTGGCCCGAAGAAGGCCCCCGCCGGCCCCTGGCCGTCACCGGCCAGGGCGAATACATCCTCACTGACCCCGAAACCGGCCACACCCTGCACTTCGCGCCCAACTCGCCCAACGGATCAGCGCTGCCCCTGACCGGTATCAACGACCCCAATGGGAACCGCATAGACCTCGACTACGACCCCGACGGCACCCTCACCCAGATCAGGCACTCCGGGGGCTACCGCGTCATCGTGGACACCAGCAACGGGCTCATCACCGCCCTACGGCTGCGCGGCGGCGACAACGGCACCGACATCACCCTCATCCGCTACCGCTACAACACCTCCCGCCGTCTCACCGAGGTCATCAACTCATCCGACCTGCCAATGCGATTCGATTACGACACCGAGGGCCGGATGACCCGGTGGATCGACCGCAACGACACCTGGTATAGCTACACCTACGACGACCAGGGCCGATGCATTCGCGGTTCCGGATCAGGCGGCTTTCTTAACGCCACCTTCACCTACCACCACCACGACGACACTGACACTGCCGTGACAGAAGTCACAAACTCCCTCGGCTACGTCACTCGCTTCGAACTCAACGACGCCAACCAAATCGTCCGCGAAACCACCCCCCTCGGGCACACCACCATTTCGGAATGGGATCGCTATGACCGGCTATTGGCTCGTACTGACCCCCTCGGGTGTACCACCCGCTACGCTTACGACGGGGTTGGTAACCTGATCGCCGTCACTCGTCCCGACGGCACCCAGACCATCGATGAGTACAACGAACTGCGACTGCCGACCAGGACGATCAACCCGGATGGCGCAGTCTGGCAACGGCACTACGACCAGCGTGGCAACCTCACCACCGTCACCGACCCGCTCGGCGCCATCACCCGCTACTCCTATAACGATCGCGGGCATCTCACCAGCGTCACTGACGCGCTAGGCCACAGCCGACAGGCCACCACCAACCCCGCCGGGCTGCCTGTCACGGTCACCGATCCACTCGGTTCCATCACCCACTATGAACGCGATGCCTTCGGTCGGGTGGCCGCTGTCAGCGATCCAGTCAGGGGGATTACCCGTTTCGGGTGGACAATTGAGGGCAAGCCGGCCTGGCACGCCTTGCCCGACGGGGCCACTACTCAGTGGACCTATGACGGTGAGGGCAACCTTATCGAGCGCGTCGACGCACTGGGCCAGATCACCCGCACCAATATCACTCACTTCGATCTACCCGCCGCAGAGATCAGCCCGGACGGTGCGCGATTGGCCTTCTCCTACGACACTGAGCTACGCCTGGTGACGGTGACCAACCCGCAGGGCCTCGTATGGCGGTATGACTACGATCGAGCTGGCAACCTAGTGGGGGAAACCGACTTCAACGGCCGTGTGCTCATCTATGCTCGCGATGCCGCCGGACAGCTCACCGAATACACCAACGGCTCCAAGCAGACCACTGCCTACACTTGCGACCTGCTCGGCAACATAATCCAGGAGCGCTCCAGCGACACCGTCACCACCTTCGCCTATGATCCCAGTGGGCGAATCGTGCGTGCCACGAATGCCGATTCGGATTTGGCCTTCGACCATGACCTGCGCGGTCGCGTGCTGGTTGAGACCTGCAACGGCCGCGCCGTCACCTCTATCTACGATGCACTCGGTCGGCGTGTCTCTCGCCGCACCCCCTCGGGGGTCGAGAGCGTTTGGGAATACGACGCCAATGATCAGCCAGTTGCGTTGCACGCTGCTGGCTGGAATCAGCGCTTCCGCTATGACACCGCAGGCCGCGAGGTCGAACGCGTCCTCGGCGAGGGCGCGATACTCGCCCAGATCTGGGACACTAACCACCAACTGCTGTCCCAGACTCTCACTAAATGCGGACCTGGTCTAGGACGGCCCGAATCTGCGGGGGACGCCCGCCTAGTGCAACGCCGATCCTACGTCTACCGTCTGGACGGATATGTAACCGGCATCGACGACCACCTTTCCGGTCCGCGCCGCTTCGACCTGAACCCAATCGGACGAGTT
The DNA here is from genome assembly GCA_030854185.1 of Actinomycetota bacterium. GTDB lineage: Bacteria > Actinomycetota > Actinomycetes > Mycobacteriales > Pseudonocardiaceae. Next base: position 9,985 of record JALYTS010000024.1, read on the forward strand.
ACGGCTGTCCACGGCCGCGGCTGGACGGAACGCTACGCCTACGATCCAGCCGGTAACGTTACCAACGCCGCCTGGCCAGCACCGCCACAGACTAAAACAGTCGACGCCGAGGACCAAGGTGTTCGCGAATACACTGGCACGCTGATCCGCCGTGCCGGTAACGTTCGCTACGAATACGACGCCCAGGGGCGAGTCACCCTGCGACAACAAAAGCGCCTGTCGGCTAAACCCCGCACCTGGCGCTACTCCTGGGACGCCGAAGACCGTCTGGTAGCCGTCACCACCCCTGACGGACAACGCTGGCGATATCAGTACGATCCGCTTGGCCGTCGCGTCGCCAAACAACGCCTCAGCGACGACAATGTGACTGTGGTCGAACAGGTCGACTTCACGTGGGACGGGCCTGTTCTCGTCGAGCAGACTCACACCGACACGTGGTCAGAAACCTCTGACGTCGCCAGCAGTCGCACCACCGTTTGGGACTGGGAACCCGGTACCTTCCGCCCCGTCAGCCAAACCGAACGAACTGCCCTACGCGACGCTTCCCAAAACTGGGTCGATGAACGATTTTACGCCATCGTCACCGACCTGGTAGGCACCCCCACTGAATTGGTCGACGCCGACGGAGATATCGCCTGGCACCCCCGCGCCACTCTCTGGGGAAGATTGCCCTCTCCAGGATCAGGAGAAGTCGACTGTCCCCTTCGTTTCCCCGGCCAATACTTCGACACCGAGACTCAACTCCACTACAACTACCACCGGTACTACGACCCCGCCACAGCCCGTTACGAGAGCAACGATCCGCTCGGCCTAAAAGGAGACGCTAACCCAAGCGCCTACGTCTCAAACCCCATATTCTGGACCGATCCTCTCGGCTTGGCTCCCTCCGATTACGCGCGAGGGAAATGGATGTCTCCGCAGGATTTCGCCGACACTGAAGCTCGCGAAGTTCGCAATCTCTACCGAACGAAGGTGGGCGCGACGGAAACCGGTCAACATGGCGCTGGACTTCGCACCGCCGCACGAGAACTTCGAAACCGGGTTAAGCAGAATGGGTACTTGCCTGAGGTTAACGAGCAACTATCCAAGACCGCAAATCAGTGGGACCAGAGAGCCAGGGGGATCAATCATGGAATGCAGAGAGGCCGTTGAGTACAAGTAACCAAACAGCAAGATTACTCATCAGCGAGGCTGGAGGTATGCCTTTCGATGAGCCTAGAAGGCGGATCCTGCAGCATGCGCTCGAAGAGTTGGTATGCGAGAAATCGATGGGAGATGACATCGAAGCTCGCGCCGTTGCGTTGGCGATGCTTGCCCAACAGGACACCGGGTATCTGGTGGACGCCAACGCAGCACTAGATCATGCAATCACAGAAGGCTTGCAGTCAAACTGGATTCTATTTTATATGGCCGAAGCATGGTTTGCTGCCGGGAATCTGCCTGGTGCTCTAAGTTGCGCCTCATCGGTGCAGTCGAATTATTTCGACGACGAGGATCTCCATTGGCGTTCAGTTCGAATGGACGAGATTCGCGCCGCCACTCTTCTGAAACTGAGACGTTTTAGCGAAGGGGTAGAAGTTGCAATGAATGTGTGCGCTGAACTTGCGCGACGCGGTGATATCGATGATCTTGCTCCTCCTGTTCAGTTGACCCAGGCAGCCTTGTCACTTGTTGTCGCCAGCCCATCCGCAGAGGCAATCCAGGCTGGCTGCGCAGTCCTCCATGCAATATCACACTCAATTGATCTTAAGTCATGGTTTCCCCCAGAGCTTGTCGACGAGATTGAAACTCGTCTATTGGCCTGCAATTAGGCTTCACCCTCAGTTTTCAAAGACCAGGTTTCCGATTTCGGATAGGTTGGAGATCGACACGACAACTCGTTGGATCAGATTGACGGTTGCCGGGTCGCTTGATTCAGTCAGCCCCGAATTTCGTTGATCACCCGGATTTCCCAAGTGCTTGGCGGGAGAGTGCGAGTGACAACGCAAACTACCCGCCACGAGATGATGTTGCGAGTTGGATGAGGTCTGTGGTTCGTCCGGTGGTGAGGTAGCCGCGGCCGGGTGGGTTGGTGAAGTATTGGTCGGGTTCGAGGGTGTAGCCGTGTTCGCGGGCGGTGGTGCGGTTGGTGGGGGTGAGGAGTAGTCGGGTGCCGCTGGTCAGGATTTCGTTGGTGATGCGCATGAGGGAGCGGCGTTGGCCGGTGAGGATGGGTTGGGCGTCTCCGCACATCACTAGGGCGCGGTGGCCGAGTGAGCCGGGGTTGACGATGTCGTCGAGCAGGGTCGGTGCGTCGTTGTATCCCTCCTGGGATGGGGTGAGGGTGATCTGTTCGCAGTCGTCGATGATCACCGCGTAGTGGCCGTCGCCGAAATCGGCGGCGGCTTCGCGGAGGTCGGTGTCTTTGAATGTGGTGCCGGTGAGGACGCGGACTCCAGCGTCGTCGGGGAGCCGGCGGGGTAGTGGTGAGCGGGGTGGGGCGATGGCGAGCACTCCGATGTCGACCCGCCGCAGGCCGTGGGCGAGGGTGGCGGCGGCGCTGGTACGGCCGGATTCGGAGGGTCCGGAGGCGAGCAGCAGGTGGGGTCCGGGGTTGAGCAGGTCGAGACCGATTGTGGTGGTGTCTGCGCCGCCGACGCCAAGGGGGATCCAGGTGGGGGAGGGTGCCGGTTCGGGAAGTGACAACTGGTCCAGGGTGATCTTCGTGGGTAGAGCGGGGAACTGCCGCGGCAGCCGTGTCGGGTCTGGGTTGTCCGGGTGCTCCCCGGCCCGCTGGATCAGGTCGGCCGGGGAGAGGGATGGTTGGCAGATTTGGATGTGGTGGCCGTTGGCGGCGTCGATGGCCCGGCCGGGCAGGACGGGTGGGCTGATCATTCCGGCGGTGAGGTGTCCGCGGCGGGTGTCTTCTTTGGGGAAGGGCAGCAGGAGCCGTTGGGAGTACAGGGTGGGGAGTTTGCCCATCATCATGTCCTGACCGCCGAGCGCCACCACATGTACGCCTAGCGGTGTGCCGGTGGTGACGATGCCGCGCAGTGTGGTCAGGAGTGAGGTTTCGAGGAAGTTGGGATCGCTGCGGTTTTCGAAGTGTTCCCACCCGTCGATGATGAACACGATCCACGGTGGGGGGTGTGCGGATTGGTCGAATCGGGTGGTGCTGCGGCGTTGGACTTCGCCCGCGAGCCAGGTGACGAATCGGCGGATGCGGTCGGGTTCGGCGGGTGAGAGCACCGCGCCGCAGTGCGGCAGGCCGGTGTAGGTGGCCATTCCTGCTGGCCGGTGCTCCAGGATGTAGAGGTGTGCCTGGTTGGGGCGGACCCGGGTGGCGAGGCTGGCGATCAGGGTGTGCGCTGCGGTGGTGCGCCCGGACTGGGGGCCGCCGGCGATCAGGAGCCGGTCGGTGCCGGCGAGGTCCAGCTGCGCGGGTGGTTGTGCCTGCGCGGCGGGGTCGTCGAGGAGGCCGAACCCGAGGGCGTTGGCCGGGCCCTGGGTGGTGGCCTGCACGGTGAGCTCATCCAGGGACAGGGCGGCCGGCAGTGGTGGGAGCAGCGGCCGGAACGGGTCGGGCACGCCGGTGCGGTGGGCGGCTTTCTCGATGGCGGTGATCGCCAATTGCTGGTCGGTGAGCTGGTCGCCGTGGTCGACGTGTTCGTCGGGTCGGGGCACTCCGAGGGTGGGCCAGTCGATGATCCGGACCTGGGCGGGGACGGCACCGGCGACGGCGGGCGGGTTGCCGAGGTAACCGGATTGGAATGCCCGGGGAGTGCGGGTTTCGTCCTTGGTGCACAGGATCATGCCGCGTCCGCGCAGTCGGCCTGGGATGGTGGCGGCGTCGCGGACGCCGAGCACTTCGATGCTGTCCGCAGGTTCGTTTTGCCGCAGGGTGATCCGCAGGTCGATGTTGTTTTTCAGCTCCGGGGAGAGTTTGCCTTGCAACGACTGGGTGGCCAGGATCAGGTGCATGCCCAGGGAGCGTCCCTTGGCGGCGACGTTGACCAGTTCTTTGAGGAAGTCCGGTGAGGTTTCCAGTACCCGGGCGAACTCGTCGAAGACCATCACCAGCCGGGGCAGCGGCGGCAGCGCCGGGTTGGTGCCGCGGGCTTTCCAGTACTGGTCGATTTCTCCGCCGTAGCGGGCCAGCATCGACTCCCGGCGGCGCACTTCGGCCCGGACCGAGGCAAGCACTCGGGCTGCGGCGGCTTCGTCGAAGACGTCGGCGGGGGTTTCTCCGGTCGAGCGGATCAGCCCGACCACATGCGGGCAGTGCTGGAAGGGTAGGAACGCGCTGCCTCCTTTGAAGTCCACCAGCACCAGGTTGAGCTCATCGGATCGGTTCGCCAGCAACAGCGAGGTGACCAGGGTCTGCAGCAGGATGCTCTTTCCCGCGCCGGTGGCGCCGCCGAGCATGGTGTGCGGCCCCTGGCGGGCGAGATCGATGGTGACCGCGCCAGACGCGTCTGCGCCGAGCACGACTTCGGTGGTGGGACCCGGCTGGGTTTCCCATAACGCGAGCACGTCCTCAGCGGTGGGGGTGGCCAGGTTGAGGAGGTCGAGGAAGCGGACGGGGTAGGGGATGGCGTTCTGCGCGGCGGCGAGGGTGAGCCGGTCCCGCATCGGGGCCAGGGCGCGAGCGATCCGCTCGGCGGTGTCGCGGCTGACGCCCTCGGGGCGAGCGGTGCTGGGGCTCTCATCGCGGGTGCGGGTCAGCCGCAGTGAGGTGGTGTCCAGCTCGCACAGGCCGTGGCACTCGTTCATGCCTTGCCGGTCGGCGCAGAGCACGTAGACCCCGACCGAGGGGCCTTCCCGGAGTATTTCTTTCATCCCTGGCAGGTGCCGCAACGCCAGGGCACCGTCGAGCACGACCACGATCTCGTCGGTGAACCGCGTGACCGAGGCGTTGCCACGCTGTGCGGTACGGGCGGTGACGAGTTCCTTGAGTTCGGTGATCCGGGCGGCACGGGTCTGGGGGGTGTTGCCGACCCAGCACGGGATGTCGCCGGCCAGCTCCGCGGCGACATGGGGCAGCCACCCTGTCCAGGCCAGTTCCGGGCCCTCGGTGGAGCTGATGACCACGATGCGCAACTCGTCCGGGCTGCGCAGGGTGCCCAGTTGGACTAGTAGCCAGCGCAGTAGCGCAGCGACCGGTTCACCCCCGCCGACCACGCCCAGCACGCCGGTGATCCGCAGGTCCACCGTGACTGGTGCCCCGTGCAGGATAGGTGTCTCGAAACCGGGCCATGGCTCGCCGCGCAGGTCCACCGAGGGCGGCTGGTCGGCGGTGCCCACTCGTAACACCAGGCCGTGAGATGAATCAGCATTCCGGGGCCACAGGCCGGGTTTCGTCCCGGTGGCCGCCAGGGTGAGGTCCAGCTCATCGGGGGCGAGCTGAAGTCGCAGCCGCTGCTCTGTCGCCACATGGTTGGTGATCTGTTCTTGGGCACTGTCCTTGGCCTCGGTGTAGACGCGATTACGGTCTTTGCGCTGTCGCCGTTCCATGATCATGGTGCCCAGGGCGGTGACCGGACTGAGCAAGCCGAACAGCAGCATGCCGGTTTGACCCGTGACTGCCGCCAAGACGCCACCGATGACCAGCGGGAGTAGAGAGGACAACAGCAGCGTCGCCACGTTGCGTGAGTTAGCCTCAGGGGTGGGCAGCGCCACCTCGATGCGGGGGATCGCCGGAGCCGGGGCGAATGCCCGGTGAAATTCGAGCCTCCCGTCGGCACTGCGGGTCATCGTGGACGGGGTTGCGGTCAGTGGTACCCACTGCAGCTGGTTTCCGCCGATTTGTAGCACGGCACGATCCGTCAGCGGCAGCGGCTCCGTGGCCGGCACCCCGTCGACCGTGGTGCCGTTGGCTGAGCCGAGATCGACCCCGCTGGCCCGGCCCTGCGGGGAGACCTCCACCTGCGCGTGGCGACGGGACACTTCCCGGTCCCGCAGGGGCACCGCGGCGTGCGCATCGCGAGCCACCGTGTGGGTGCCGGGGGGCAGCCAGACAACGAATCCGGCATCCGGGCCGGCGAGCACCCGTAGTGCGCCCACTGACCCGTTCGGCAGGGCACGCGGGTCCTGGCCTACAGCACCGATGCTGATCGTGGCACCGGAAACCAGGGTGGTATCGGCAATGGTGGCGTCCGTATCCAGCGGCCTGGCACCCACATAACACGTCCGGCCGCCGATGCGGACAGGCAATGACGCGAGCAGCGACGCCACGCTGGTGTTGGGGTCAGCTGTGACCTCGATGTTCTGCACAACGGATGTTGATGCGTCAAGCACGCTGAGTCGCAGAATCATTGCCCGAACACCCGCCTACCCTGCCCATGACCACCCCGGTGCCCGGCCCAGCGCACTGGCCGGCTCGTTTGCGGAGGAAGGGTATGGCATCATTGATCAGTTTCGAGAGGTTCTGTCGCCCGGCATTGCCCTGCTGCTGGATCGTCTTACTTACGGAATCTTCGATCTGCCGCCCGAGGACCTCGTCACTGGAATTTCCCTGCTGCTGGATGGCCCGCTTTACAGCTTCGTCGATCAGTTGCTGGAGGCCTTGACCCCCGGCATTGCCCTGAGGCTGCTGGATGCCCTGCCCGTTGGTGTTCTGGCCTTGCCCGTTGGTGTCTTGGGCCTGCCCGTTGAAGTACTTCATGACACCGACAGTTGAGCCTGCGATCAGGGCGAGAACCAACGCGCCAGCGGCGAACCACCACCACCTCCATTCTCGCGATGGTGAATCGCTCACTGCAGCTCGAACCAGTGCCGTCGGCGTAGCGTATGTACTGGTCATGCCGGTGGGGACGGGCGCCGGTGGCGGTGAATCGTCGATGGGTCTTGCCGGCAAGGCTGCCCCGAAGTCGCCGGACGCTGCCGGGTCACCGGCGAGGACGCGAAGCGCGAGGGCCAGCTCCCGGCAGGTGTCGTACCGGTCCTCCGGCTGCTTCGCCATGGCCTTGGCTAAGACGTAGTCGAGCTGCGGCGGGAGATCGGGACGCCGGGTGGTGACGGGCGACGCCTCATCCTGCAGGTGTGCCCACATCAGGGCGCGAAACAGCTCGTCGTCGGCCAGCGTCGGAGCGAGGATCTTCAGTGCGACCTTACGGCGCAGCTGCGCGTCCTCGGCCAGGTAGACCACGCCCATGCTGCCCCGCCCGAGCTGCCGCTCGATCCGGTAGCCAGGCAGCTCCGGCACGATGTCGCCGCTGTAAGTCGGCAGACCATGCGCTTCAGTCATATTGCTATGACCCCCGTCCCCGCGCCGCCCCCGCAGCCGCGCAAGCCCTCCGTCACCGTATTCTGACATGTTGACCCAGTACAGGCCACGATGCAAAGGGATATACCGATTCACAGCTCCCCTGGCGCGGCTATCGGCAGCGCGAAGAGGCGGTCGCCGAGCGGGCCGGCGGGGGCTCCGGTGTGCACGACGACGCCGGCTGCGAAGCGGTCGCCGAGCCTGTCCCGCAGCCGGGTGAGGTTGCGCACCGCGGTCGGTTCGGCTGCGCGGGCGTTGCCTAACTGGACGATCCGCGAGCGCCTATCCCTGCGGCTACCGCGTTGTCGCCTGGCGGGTCAACATTGCGAAGGATGCTGGACCCGACATCACGAGGATCGGCCACGGCTCCCGGGGAGATCCGGCAGGTCGACGACGGCGCAGATCTGCGGGGCCCCCTGACGGTCATGAGCTACTCGCGGACTACCCGGATCGCCGGTAATCCCGCACAAAAATCCGCCGCCGACCGTGGCTGCGGCGGCGGGTGCGGAGGTTGCGATCACGAGCAGGACCGCTGCCGCGACACCGCTGAAGATGGCGGCGGCACGCCGCATCTTGGTCTGCAAATGAACGGATCTCCGGCGCATCTACGGAGAGTAATAGCTTGGACGCTGTCTGTGAAGAGCCAGGCCGCACCGCGATGTCAGTCATTCGGGTGTATCAGAGCGCCTGGCGATCAACTCTGTTGTAGTGCACGTCAATCCGACTCAGAGCTGAATGTAGTGCTCCACTCGTACAAACGACAGGACGTCACCATGTTCCGCAGGACCATGATCCTTTCGGGCCCACTGCTGTTTGCCACCCTGGCCCTCTCGGTCGTTGTCGCCCCGCAGTCCGCGGTTGCCCAGCCTCAGACGGTCGCGATCGCTGCTTCCCTTCAGGCGCAGCAGGATGATTACACGCGGGGCTTCCGGGACGGCTACCGGCAGGGCCACGACGATGGTGAGGTCGACGGCCGGCTGGATTGCCAAACTAGACACCCACGCCAAGCCCTCAGCGCGGTGCAGAATGACTATGAGCGAGGGTATGCAAACGGCTATCCGCAAGGTTACCAAGCTGGTTACCAGCGCTACTGCCACTGACCCAGCTGATCGAGGATCCTGGTGAAGCGGGCCGTCATGCGAACATGGTGACGATCTCGAACACCGCAGTCAGCGAGTGCGTGCCTTGAGCCGGCGCCGGCCCATCAGCAGGGTTGAGACGCCGATGATGGGCACCGAGGCGCTGGCACTGCGGCCGAGTTGCGGCACCGGGTTGTTGTTCCGGCTGCGCGGCCGGCCGTCCCGGGGGCCGCGGTCTCCTGGGGCGTCCTGCCCTCCTGGAACAACTGCGGCCGCAGCGCCCAGCAGAGGTCGAGCACGGACGTCATACGTTCTGCCCGGCGATGTCGAGGTGCTGTAGAGCGCCGTGTTGGTCGGGGTGAACACCGCGGTCAGCCGGTGTGAACCGACGCCCAGGGTCGCGTTCTCCTTCGCCGTGCCGTTGTTGACGGTCACCGGGGCACCGATATTGGTATTCCCGTCCCTGAACTGCACGGAACCGATCGCCGCCGCCGGGGTGATCGTGGCCGTCATCGTCATCGGGGTGTTCTCGACGACGGGCGAGGTGGGGGCGGTATCCAGCGTGGTGCCGGTGGTGGCTGCCCCAGAGATCACGAAGGTGACCGCAGACGAGGTGGAGGCGCCGAAGAGGTTGGCGTCGGTGGGGGTGAACACCGCGGTGAGCTGGTGGGATCCCACGGTCAAGGTCGTCGTGGTTTGCGACGCGTTACCGTTGGTGATTGCCACCGCATCACCGATATTGGTGGCTCCGTCCATGAACTGCAGAGTGCCCGCGGCCGTCATCGGGGACACCGTCGCGGCTAGGACGACCGGGCTGCCTTGGACCGGTGGAGTGGCAGTTGACGACGCGCTCAGCGTGGTGTTGGTGGGCGCGGCTCCGGCAACCGTGAAGGGCACGGGGGGCGATATCGACGGCCCGTACAGCTTCAGGTTCGTGGGGGTGAACACCGCATTCAACTGGTGGGACCCAACCGCCAATGTCGACGTCGACGTAGCCGCCGTCCCGTTGCTGACCGCCACGGGATCACCGATATTGGTGCTGCCATCTTTGAACTGCATCATGCCGGTCGCCGCGGCCGGGTTGAGCGTCGCGGTCAGCGTCAATGGGCTGCCCTGCGTGACGGGCGACGCCGCGGAGGTGCTCACCGTCACATTCGTGGGGGTCGCCCCAGTGATGGAAAAAGGCAGCGCTGGTGATGTCGACGGAGCGAAGCGTGACGGGTCGGTAGCGGTGAACACGGCGCTGAGCTGGTGCGTTCCCACCGTCAACGTCGATGTCGTCTGCATGGCCTTACCATCGTTGACGATCACCGGATCACCGATGTTGGCGCTGCCGTCCTGGAATTGCACCGTGCCGGTAGCGGCTGCCGGAGTGACCGTCGCGGTCATCATCAACGGAGTGCCCTGCGGGATCGGCGAGGCGGCTGATGTGGTCAGCACGGCGCTGGTGTTCGTGGCCTGACTGGTTTCAGCCGGCGCGGCATTGTGGGTCCGCGCACTTGCAGTGATGGGTTCGTGTCCGGTGGTGAGTAACATCCCTGCCGTCACGGCAGCAGCGGCCACAAGGGCGCCTGACAAGAGCAGGGTCGAGGATTTGGTCTTCCGCACGATGCGACTTTCCTGTTCGGGTCAGGGAATGTTGACAGTGGAGAAGTGTTGAGCTGATAGACACCCCCGCGGCATCCTGCGTGTAGATCATCTATCAGACCAGATCGTCCGCTGCTCACCTCTTCGTATCTCGACGGTCGAGGTGGCACATAGATTAATTCGAAGCCCCACCCCAAGGGGGGCAACGACCGCCCAGTGGGGCCGATACGGCCAGCTTCCAACGAAGCCCCATCGGGTGAACAGGAGCCCGGGTTAGTTGAACTTCGGAAGGACGGCTGATTCCCGATTGAGTTCCGGAAACGGCGCGGCCGCGTTCAGGTCGTTGAATTGCCGTGGTAGCTCTTGGCGGCGAGAGTGGGCAGGCGGGTCCAGCCGGATCTGCGGACTGTTTCGACGTGCAGGTCGACCAGACCGACGGGATGGTCATAGACCACCCGCTCGACCCGGCCCCAGGGCAACGTGGGCGGCCCGTTGGGCACCAACCGCGAAGGCATCCGCACGGCGGTTGCGGAGCGGCTCACCGGTACCTCCGTGCCGCCCCGGTCCAGCTCGAACCCGAGATCGAGGAACCCCCGGCCGAACCCCTCGTCGCTGAGCACCAGCACCTGCGGGGCCCGCGCGATGCCGTGCTCGACGCCGACCTGGTCGAGGCAGGGCAGCAGGGCCGCGGTGAGCTGGTCGACGTACACGGGCTGCCGGGCGGTGACCGTCGTCAGGGGGCGCCAGCCGGCGAGCCGTGGTTGGCCCACCGCAAGCCAGCTGTCGGCGTCGGTCACCGTCCAGTCGCGAACCACCACCCGGACACTCGACGGCCGCTGCTTGCCCAACCGGTCCAGCGCAACGGCGGCTTGGTACCACTGGGTCCGCGGCTCGGCCGGGTCCGGTCGCAGCGAGGTGCTGCCCGCCACGGCGGGGTCCGGCCCCGCGGTCGTGGCGTACTCCAAAGTCACCTGCTGGGCGGCCCGGGCGCCGAGCAGCGGGACCAGCAGGGTGGTGCCACCATCGGGAGGCAGCGCGAACCAGGGCGTCACCAGCAGGCCCACCGGGCTGGTCAGCGAGCTTGTGTCCGGGTCGCTGTCGACGTCGGTGTTCACGGCGTCGTGCCAGACCAGCGTGCCCGGAGTCGGGGCAGGCACCGGCTCGGGTAACGGCCGGCGCGACGCCGCGGCGAATCCTCCTTCGGTGATCGCCGCCGATTCGACGGGCACTGGTTGAGCCGCGGTATCGACGAGGACCTGGGCGTAGCCGGCCAGCGTGCACGGGTCGCCTTGCATCGTTCGGACTGCGGACAGGGCCACCGACCAGCCCGGGTACTGGCGCACCGGCGCCCAGACGAAGACGACCAGGCTCGTCACCACCAGCGCAGTCGACCCGGCTACCAACACCGCCCGGTCGGGCGTCAGCCCGGAGTCCTGACCACGGCGGCGCCGCCACCAGATCCAGCACGCCGCCGCCAGCGCGACCGCCACCCAGACCAGCGGGTTGGCCAGCTGCACGGGTCCCAGCTTGGGCCGCATACCGACCAGATCGGGGTGGTCCTGGGAGGCGGAGAGGTGGTTGCCGAACGGCTGGCCGCGGTCGGAGTAGGGCCGCCACAGGTTCGGTCCGGCGAAACTCCAGGACACCGCACCGATCAACAGCGCCGTCCCCGCGGTGGCGGCGATGGCGCTGGCACGATGACGGTGCCAACCAACCTGCCAACCAACCTGCCAACGAAACTGCATCGCGGCCAGCAGCGGGGAGCGCAGCAGCGCAGCGGCCAACAACACCGTGGGCGCGGCCGCGGCCGCCCCGAAATGGTTGACGAACTTCGTCGGCGTCGGTGCGAGCAACGCCAACGCCAACGCCGAGCACCCCGCGCTGCTCACCAGCAACCGCCGCACCGGATCGTCGCCGCCGGTTGTGGCCAACCCTCCTGTTCCCGAACTCAACAGCAGCGCTGCCCGCAGCCGAGTGAACAGCGCTGCTGTTGAGTTCGGGAGGCGTGGCGCACTCGAGATCCGGCGCAGGCGGTCCACCGCGACGGTCAGCAGCACGGCGATGGTCAGCACGACCGGGGCTCGGCGGGCCCACTGGCTGGAGTCCTCGAAGCTCAGGATCGTCTGGTAGTGGACCTTCTCCTGGTACCAGGAGAAGGTCTGGTAGTACCACTGGTGCACTGCGGCGGACTCCAGCACGTCGCCGAGCGTGGCGTCGGCGAAGCCCACCAGCACCAGGCTGCAGCTCGCGGCGGCGAGCAGCGCGACCGCGGCTATCCGCGCCGCGGCGCGTTGCGCGCGCAGCCACTGCCACAGCCACGGCAGCGCCAGCACCAGCGGGGCGATGGCGACCAGCCCGGACGGCGAGACCGACATCGCCAGCGCGGCGGTCGCGACGGCGCTGGCCAGCACGCCGACCGAGCGCCGCCGCCGGGCCAGGTCCGCCAGCAGCAACGTCGCCGCGGCCAGCAACACGATCAGCGGTTCGGGGCGCAGCGTCATCCCGTAGGGCAGCCACCACAGCAGGTAGGCCACCAGCAGCGCCCAGGTAGCCCGACTGGTGCCCAGCTCCCGCCCGAAACCCGCGACGAGGTACCTGCGCAGCAGCAGCCAGGTGACCAGCCCGTAGGCCAGCGGCACCAGCCGCATCCAGGCCAGGCTCCAGCCACCGAGCGCGCCCCATAGCTGCAGCACGTACTGGCTGGCCACGAAGGGGTTCTCGGTGACGTTGAACATGTAGATCGCGTTGCCGACCGAGCCGGACGCGTTGGCACCGCGGGCCATCTGCATGTACCACGAGTCGTCGAAGTTCGTCGGAGCAAGCAGGACCCACACCGCCGACACGGCCACCAACACAGCGTCGGCGACGCTCAGGCGAGGTCGCGGTGCCTGCCGCCCAGAACTGGCCCCAGAACTGGCCCCGGACATCGCCTGGCCACCCCACCATCGCCAGGCCAACCCGAGCAGCATCAGCAGAGCCCCGGCGCACACCACCAGCAGGCCGGTCTTCAGCGCCGTCGGAGTGGACTCGTAGCGGGCATCGGTGTGCAACGACACCGCCAAACCCGCGGCTGCCGGCTGACCGTCCAGATCGGTGGCCAGCTCACTGACCTCCGGTACCTGCACCGAAGCAGAGCCCCGCGGCGCACCGTCGCGCAGCACCCGCACCCCGCCGGCGTCGGCGAGCACCCGGTAGGTGCACCCTCCGGCCGGTAGCGCCTCGCGCACCAGCGTCCTACCCGAGGCGGTCACCTGCACGAGTCCGTGGCTGACCGCAACGACCAGACCCTGGCTGAGCCGGCCCGGCTTGCCGGCGGTGGCGGGCAGGGTGCGCAGCGCGTCGCCGCCGTCGGTGCGCCGGTCCAGCGCGGACAGTGCGGCACAGGGCACCTGGGCAGCCAGGGCCAACGGGCGGTAGGGCACCAGCGGCAGCACCGTGGAGCGGGCCGGCCGGCCGGCTGGTGGCCAGCTGACCACCGGGTCCTGGGCGACCACCGGCGCAAGCAGCACCCCGATGGCCGCGACGAGCGTCAGCGCTGCCAGCCCAGCGAGCACGCCCGCCCGGGCGGGCACGGTGCGTTCCGAGTCGGCGGCCGCAAGCACCGCGCGAGGGTATCCGGCGGGCCCTGTCGGTACCCTGCTCGGACCTGACCACGTCCGTCTGAGAAGCCTGAGCAGCCTGAGATGCCCGGAAGCCTGAGATGTCTGGAAGGAGGCCCTAGTTGGCCGCATCCCAGCTGCAGGGAAGGTCGCGCCTGTCCACCCAGCTGACCCGGTTCGTCCTGGTCGGCGGGGTCGCCGCGATCGTGGACTACAGCAGTTACCAGGCGTTGCTGTACGCCGGCATGTGGGTGCACCTGGCCAAGGCGCTGGGATTCATCGCCGGCACGACCACCGCCTACCTGATCAACCGCAGGTGGACCTTCCAAGGCAGGGGTGACCGCACGGAGTTCGCCGCGGTGATGGCGCTGTACGGCATCACTTTCGTGGTTCAAGTGGGGATGAACGCGGCGATGCTCGCGCTGCTGCCGCCGATCCGCGGCGAGATCACCGTCGCATTCATCGTGGCCCAGGGCACCGCCACCTGCATTAACTTCATCGTGCAGCGTACGGTGATCTTCCGGAACTGATCAATGAGAACGCCCAGATGGGTGGCGGCGCCGACGCGCCGCGGCATAACGTGCGCAACACACCGGGGTATCACTCGCATGGCGCATACCAATAGTGGCACAATGAGACGTGCGGGTTCGGGACCCCCAGCCGGATCCGCCGCCCCTCGCGGAACACCTCCCCCTCGTTTCCGCGGGGGGCCCCCACACGGGCCACCGGGACTGCGATTCTCTCGGGTGGGTCACCTCCGGTTGACTGAGTGGGTCACCTCCGATCGGTCAACGGCCCAGCTGTGAGATCTCGGCGGTCTGGCCCCCGCTGCGTAGTGGTCCCGGAGACCACCAGCCGCTTCGCACCGCGGTGCCGGTCACCAGAACGGGTGGCTCAGCATCCGGTACCCGCGGCTGGATCACCATGAGCTTGCCCCAGTCGGTGTCCCAGTTCTCCTTGAGGTAGGTCGGCACCTCCTGCTGGGTGGCCAGGATCTGCAGCCAGCCGATCGGACCACCCGCATCAGCTGCTGACCAGCTCTTACTGTCGTCGGCCAGCATCTTGTCGGGAAGCAACCGGTATTGCGGTATCTCGGCGATGCCGTTGCGGATCGCGAACGGGCGCACGCACGGATGCACGAAGCCCACCGGCCAGTCCAGGAACACCGGTGGCGTCGGGGCCACCAGATCGGTCAGCGAGCTCAGCACCGGTACCCGGGGCGCGGAGAACGCGAGCCACCCGTCGTCGGTGACGTCGGCGTCGGTGGCGACCAGTCGCACAGCGTCCGCGCCGGCGGCGGCCCGACCGGCCAGTCCGAGGCGGTAGTCCCGCCATCCCGGCCCGTCGGCAGTGGCGCGCCCATTGATCTGCAGGTGGTCGACGACGTCGAAACCTCGGTCGGTGTGGCGGGCGAACTCGGCGACCAGCGGGGTGGTGGGCGACAGCCGGCCGGCGACGGAGACCACTACCGGCGCGGAGCCTTGGCTGGCCGCAGCGGGCAGCGCGTACCAGGTGGTGCGCAGGATGCCGGTGCCGGGGCTGTCGGGGGAGAAGCTGCTCCAGATGGGTATCTCGGCACCACCGAGCCCCGTCGGCGGTTTCTCAACGGGGTTGTCCCCGTCGGTGCCCTGCTTGGGAATGCGGTCACCCCTGGATCCGGGGCTTGGGTTGTCCGGTTTGGCGTTGGGATCGGCGGGGGAACTAGTGGGCAGAGCTTGGTCCAGGGGGGACCGGTTGGTCTCGAAGCCGCGCTGCAGCGGGATGTCCGCGAGCAGCGTGGTGCGCAACGGGCGCAGCGCGCCAGCTCGCCGGTCGGCCTCGACCAACACCGCGTCGGTGAGGTTGCAGTTGTGCCCGAAGATTTCGGCGAAGTTGGCCGCGCCCATGCTGTAGCCGTGGCGTTGCTTGTAGATGGCCTTGCCCATCGCGCCGACCTCGGCGAGCACCAGCAGGCCGCAGAACACCGCCAGCGGGGCTGACCCGATCAGCAGGGCCCGGCGCCGCCCATTGCTCCGTTGCGGTCCAGGTGCAGCGGGCGGCAGTTCTCCTGGCTCGTGCCGCAACCCCTCTATCACCGCGATCAACCCCGCCAGCGCGGCGCCCACGATCAGCAGGGTGCTCGCCTGGATGCCGTGGATCGACGGTGGCTTGTCGAACCAGGGAACCCCGTACTGCGAGACGTACCACGGCGCATTGGGGCCGGTGGACGACATCGCCAGGATCACCAGCAGGCCGGACAGGAACCACCACCGGTTACGCGCCGAGCGCAGCACACTGGAGCTGGTGGCCAGCGCGGTGAGCGCGGCCAGCGCAGCGCCGATCGAGGCGAACGCCCCGAAGTGGTGCGTCCACTTCGTCGGAGTCAGCGCCAGGAGTACCAGCGAGATCCCCGCGGTGCCGATCAGCCGGCGGCTCGGACCCAGACCGGCACCCGGGATGCGGCCCCGGCGCAACAACACCACCCCGGTGGTGCCCAGGCACAGCAGCAACAACAGAACCGGGAACCGGCGGGCCAAGGCACCGTCGGGCAGGTTGCTGAACAGCTCCTCATAGCGCATCGGCTCCTGGAACCAGGACAGGTTGGGGCCGATCTCGGTGCGTATCCGGGAGGCTTCCAGTACCCCGGCCAGCGTCTGGTCGGCGAAACACACCACGAGCACCAGCAGCCCGGCGCCGAGGATGGGCCCGAGCACCGCCGCCCGGCCGGAGACCGCGATGTGCTGACGCACCAGGCGTACCAGTGGCCGCAGCGCCACCAGGAACGGTGCGACGGCGATGAAACCGGTCGGTGTCGCGGCGACGGTGAACGCGGCGGCGATCAGCGCCAACGCCAGCGGCAGCACCCGGCGGGTGGCCACGGCGCGCTCCACCCCGCACAGCGCGAGCAGCGAGCCGATGGCAACCACCGGCTCCAGGCGCAGCCCGTTGTTGTAGGGCAGCCAGAAGGCCAGGAAAACCGCGGCGGCGGCCCATCCGGCGGCGGCACTCCGGCGGACCTCCCGGCCCAGCCGCGGCATCACCTCACGGCTGATCAGCATCCAGCTGACGCCGCCCATCGCGGCCGACGGTAGCCGCAGCCACGGCGGCACCGTGCTGATCTGGGACCACATCGCATACAGCTCGTAGGGCCAGCTGAACGGCGCCTCGGGGACGTTGAACCATCGGTAGTAGTTGCCGATGTAGCCCATCTCGGCGCGGGTGCGGATCATCGTCAGGATGTAGCCGTCGTCTGAGGTGATCCCACCGATGACCACCCACACGGCGAGCACCGCGATCACCGTCGCGTCCCGGCCGGTGGGGCGCCACCAGCCCGAGGGCAGTACCCGGGGAGCCCGGCGACCGATCCGCCCGTCGAGGCGATGCATCAGGATCAGGCTGATCAACACGGCCAGTACGGCAGCCGCTATGGCATCGAGCTTGATCGGATGCGGGACGGATTGGAACCGGGTGTCCGCGGTGATCCGCACCGCCAGCCCACGCACCGGATCCCGCTGCTCGACCAGGGCCGAGTAGATGCCGGTCACCTGCGGGCGGACGTCCTGGTTGACCTTGACGAACCGGGTGGGGCCGGCCGACGCCGTGGTGCCCCTGGCGTCGGAGGAGATCTGGATCATGCATTGTCGCGGGGCCGGCGGGATGGCGCTGAGCAGGATGTTGCCCAGCGCCTGCCCACGGCTGATCAGGGTCAACTTCCCAGCGTCGACCTGCAGCACCATTCCCACCGCGGCACCCTCGGTCGATCCGGGTGGGGTGGTGGCCAGCAGCGACGCTGGCTGCGGTGACCGCGCGTCCAGGGAGACAGCTGCCGCGCACGGGATCGCGGCGGTCATGTTCTGCGGCTGGTACGTGACCAGCGGCGCGTTGACCGGGGCGAGGTCTCCCGAACGTGGCCAGGTGATCACGGTGGTGTCCTGGATCACCGGCAGCAGCGGTACCGCGACGGCGAGCAGGGCACCGAGTAGGCCGAACAACGCGGCGGCGAACCGGAGCAGCCGGATGCCGCGGTTGCCCTTGTTGCCACCGTCGGGGGTCGCCTCGGTAGCGTCGTCGCCGGTGTTCGGGCGGCGGCGCGAGATCTCGATGTGCCCGGATGTCAGCACGCGAGGAGGCTAGTCCAACGGCACTAACCGCATACCGCCTGTCCCATACATTGACCAGAACGTTACGCCCGGAGCCTCATGCCCAGCGCCTCGCGCCCAGCGCCGTGACAAGGCCTCAGTGCCGGTAGAAGCGCTCCGCGCGTCCTTGCCGGAGCAACTTGAGCCACTGCCGGAACGCCCGCGGGTCACGTTTGGTGCCCAGGAAGTACAGCCCGAATCGGAACACCTCGAGCATTCCGATCCGTCGCATACCGGGCTGGGACAGCAGATAGCCCCGGTTGCGGTAGGTGTAGTAGCGCTTGATCTCGTCGGAGGGGTCCTGGGCGTGGAAGTGCCCGCGCAGCATCGGCTTGAACTCCGCTGAGCCGTCAGGGTGGGCGTAGGAGGCCCGCAACGTCGTGCCGAAGCGCAACCCGGACCGCACCACCCGGCGGTGCACGTCCACTTCGTCGCCGCGGACGAACAGCCGGTAGTCCGGGACGCCGACGACGTCCAGGGCCGCGGCGCTGAACAGCGCGCCGTTGAAGAAGCTCGCGATGCCGGGCAGGAAGTCGGTACCCAGTTCGCTGCGGCGGCGCTTCCAGGTCAGTCCCCGGCGCAGCGGGAACGCCAGCCGTTCCGGGTCATCGATGTTGACCACCACCGGGGAGATCACCGCGAGATCCCGGCGGTTGGCCTCCTCCAGCAGCGTCTGCAGGACCCGGACGTCGGCGGGGCAGCCGTCGTCGTCGGCCAGCCACACCCAGTCCGCGCCCAGGGCCAGGGCGTGCAGGATCCCCAGCGCGAACCCGCCCGCGCCGCCCAGGTTGCGCAGCGAGGGCAGGTAGGTGGCCGGGATCGGGCAGTCCGCGACGACTTCCTCAGCGGGATCGTCCGGCCCGTTGTCCACCACCACGAGATGGTCCGGCGCTCGGGTCTGCGCGCTGATCACCGCCAACGACTTCGCCAGCAACTCCCGCCGGTGCCGGGTCACCACCACCACCACAACCCTCGTCACCCGATGACCTCCGAGCCGGCAACCGCTTTCAGCGGGCTGAGCGGGGTAAAACCTGGCCTGATAACCCCGCTCAGCCCGCTCAATGCGTCGGCCCGCGTCATCGGGTTGCCCCGGTGACGCGGGCAAGGGCTTCTTGGCTGAGGTTTTCGAAGGGGTCCTTGCCCTTGTAGTGGGACAGCACTGTGCGCAGGTCGCCGTGCTCCCGGATCTGTCCGTGGTCGAGCCACAACCCGGAGGTGCACAGCTCGATGAGGAACTCGTCGGAGTGCGACGCGAACACCAGGATCCCGGATCGCCCGACCAGCGCGGTGAGCCGCTCGCGGGCCTTCTCCAGAAACGCCGCGTCCACCGCACCGATGCCCTCGTCGAGCAGCAGGATCTCCGGGTCGATGCTGGTCACCACGCCCAGCGCGAGCCGCACGCGCATACCGGTCGAGTAGGTGCGCAGCGGCATCGACAGGTAGTCGCCGAGTTCGGTGAACTCGGCGATCTCCTCGGTGCGGGCCTCCATCTGCTTGCGGGTCATCCCCAGGAACAGCCCCCGAATGATGATGTTCTCGTAGCCGGAGATCTCCGGGTCCATGCCGACACCGAGGTCGAAGACCGGGGCGACCTTCCCGACGATCCGGGAGACGCCCATGGTCGGCTCGTAGATCCCGGACAGCAGCCGCAACAGGGTGGACTTGCCCGCCCCGTTGTGCCCGATCAGACCGACCCGGTCGCCGTGGCGTAGCGACAGGGTGATGTCTCGCAGCGCCTCGATCACCGGCACCTTGGCGTCCATTCCGATCTTGCCGCCGGCCCGTCCGACGGTACCCAGCAGCGCCTTCTTCAACGACCGGGTCTTCGCGTCGAAGATCGGGAAGTTGACGCAGGCACCGCGCACATCGATGGAGACCATTGTCTTTTAACACCCAGTCTGATCACACCCAGTAGGAAACTCGGGCCCGGTAGTTGCGCAGGATCAGCAGCGCCGCTGCCCACCCCACCACAGTGATGGCCAAGCACACCACCCAGTTCCGGAGTTCGAAGGACTCACCGATCATCGGCCGCCGCAGGATCTCGACGAAGTGCAGGAACGGGTTGAGCTCGGCCAGGTGGGCTCGCTGCGCGCCCGGGCCACCCTTGCTGAGCAGGTCCTGGTAATTCCAGACGATCGGCGTCATGAAGAACATCAGGGTGACGACGCTGCTGGTCACCGGGGGGATGTCGCGGTAACGGGTCGCGATGATCCCGATCAGGACCGCCACCCAGGCCCCGTTGAGCACGATCACCGCCAGCGCCGGCAACGCCAGCAGGCTGCCCCACCCCAGGTGCGTCCGGAAGATCAGCACAAGGGCCGCCCAGACCAGCACGTTGTGCCCGAAGAACAGCAGTTGCCGCCACACCAGCCGGAAGACGTGCACACTCAGCGGCGCGGGCAGATGCTTGATCAGACCCTCGTTGCGGATGAAGACCTCGGCGCCCTCGTTGATGCAACTCGCCATGAACTGCCAGATGATCAGCCCGACGGCCAGGTACGGCAGGAAGAAGGCGATCGGCTGACCGAACAGCGCCGCATAGAGCAGTCCCATGCCCAGCGCCTGGACTCCCAGGCTGATCGTGATCCACAACGGTCCGATCACCGAACGCCGGTAGCCCTGTTTGATGTCCTGCCAGCCCAGATGCCCCCACAGTTGACGTTGCTGCCACCCGGCCCGCAGATCACCGAACGCCCGGGACCAGCTCCGGGATGACAACCCCGGGTCCTCGCTGATCTCCGGGGCCGCTGCGGTGTACTGCATGGTCCGCGAGGGTACCCGTGCTAACTCCGGACCCCCGTCCTGCGGGTGCGCCCCCGCCGAGGCGATCGTTGTCGTGAACTCGACAGTGCCGACCGCCGCGTCGCCAAAAAGGTCCGTCGTGTCGAGTTCACGCCGGTTCGGCGCGTTAGAGGTACTGGCCGGTTCCGTGGGTTCCGGGTTCTGCTTGGGGCGTTCCGGGCTGCATCCCGGGTGGGACCGTGCCGGGGGGTAGGCCGCGGCGCATCTGCTCCAGCTGCATCCGGGCGGCCATCTGCTGGGCGAACAGGGTGGTCTGGATGCCGTGGAACAGGCCCTCCAACCAACCGACCAGCTGGGCGTGCGCGACCCGCAGCTCGGCGTCGCTGGGTGTGGAGTCGTCGCTGAACGGCAGCGACAGCCGCTCCAGCTCGTCACGCAGCTCGGGGGCCAGGCCCTGCTCCAGCTCGCGGATCGAGGACTGGTGGATCTCGCGGAGCCGGTTGCGGCTGGCGTCGTCCAGCGGCGCGGCGCGCACCTCTTCCAACAGCTGTTTGATCATGCTGCCGATTCGCATCACCTTGGCGGGTTGCTCGACCATGTCGGAGACGTCCGCTCCGCCGCGGTGATCGTCGACGGTTCCGGTGGCCACCGGTTGGCCGTCCGGCCCGATCACGATGATCTGCTGCTCGTGCGGTTCGCTCATGACTCCATTGTCCTCCAAGGTACAAACCGTTCAACAGCCAGTGGTCAACAGGATCTTGCCGACGGCGCCGCCGGATTCGAGCATCTGATGGGCGCGCGCAGCGTCCGCCAAAGGAATAGTCGCGTGCAGCACGGGCTTGACCCGACCGTCACCGAACATCGGCCACAACCGGGCGACGACGTCGGCGCAGAGGGTGGCCTTTCCGTGCGGACCGTGCACCGGCCGCCCGCGCAGCCCGATGGCCGCGACGCTGGCCCGCTTGGGCAGCAGTGCGCCGAGATTCAGCTCGGCGCTGGCGCCGCCTTGCAGGCCGATCACCACCAGCCGGCCGTCCGGCGCGAGCGCGGCGAGGTTGCGCGATAAGTACTTCGCACCCATGTTGTCGAGGATGACGTCGGCTCGGCCGGCGAGCTGCTCGGCGAAGTCCTGCTCGTTGTAGTCGATCAGGATCTGGGCGCCCAGCTCCGCGCAGCGCGCCAACCGCGCCGCTGACGCGGTGGTGGCCACCTGCGCGCCCAGCGCCCGCCCGACCTGGATCGCGTGGGTCCCGATGCCCCCGGACCCGCCGTGCACCAGCAGCAGCTCCCCGGCGGCGAGCCCGGCGTGGCGCACCACCGTCGACCACACCGTGCACGCGACTTCCGGCACGCCGCCCGCGGTGATCAGATCGACTCCGGGTGGCAGCGGCATCACCTGCCCAGCCGGTGCGACGACCCGCTCGGCATAGCCGCCACCGGCCAGTAGCGCGCACACTTCGTCGCCCACCGCGAACCCGGTCACCCCGTCGCCGAGCTCGGCGACCGTGCCGGCGCACTCCAGACCGGGGATCTCGCTGGCCCCGGGCGGCGGGGGATACCGGCCCTGCCGTTGCGCGAGGTCAGCCCGGTTGACCGAAGTCGAAGCGACGTCGATCAGCACCTCGCCGGAGCCCGGCCGGGGATCGGGTTGCTCGGTGAGCTGCAGCACCGCCGGATCGCCGAACTCGGTGATCGTGATCGCTCGCATGGTGTCTAACGGTAGTCGCCGGGTACGTGGGACGGTGGTAGCCATGTGTGACCCCGGTGTCGAGCCCTGGCCACTGCGGCATCTGGTGCTGCGCACCCCCCGTCTGACGCTGTGCCCGGACGACGACGCGGGTCTGCACGAGCTGGCGGCGCTGACGCTGCGCGGCGTGCATCCACCGGAGGAGATGCCCTTCCTCACTCCCTGGACCGACCAGGCACCCGACGATCTGGTGCGCACCTCCATGCAGTACTTCTGGCGTGCTCGGGCGCGGTTGACCGCGTCGGACTGGAGCGTCCACTTCCTGGTCCGCCACGATGGCCGGGTCATCGGCAACCAGGAGCTGTCCGGCAAGGAGTTCGCGATCACCCGGGAAGTCTCCAGCGGCTCCTGGCTGGGCATCGCACACCAACGCCACGGGTACGGCACGGAGATGCGCGCCGCTGTCCTGCTGCTGGCCTTCGACCATCTCAACGCGACCATCGCGCGCTCCGGAGCGTTCGCCGACAACCCAGCCTCGCTGCGGGTCAGCGAGAAGCTGGGCTACCGCACAGACGGCGCCAACACCTCCGCGAGGCGCGGGACGGCGGCTACCGAGATCCGGCTGGTGCTCCAGCCGTCACATTTCGTCCGTCCGGAGTGGACACTGCAGGTGGACGGCCTGGACGGCTGCCTTCGCATGCTGGGCGCAGGCTGATCCCTGGCTTATTTGACGACCACGTTCACCAGGCGGCCAGGAACCACGATCACCTTGCGAATGGTGCTGCCATTTTGCGCCGCACGGACGACGTCGCTGTCCAGCGCCGCCTGCTTGATGGCATCTTCCGGCGCGTCCGATGCAACCACCAGCTTGCCGCGGTTCTTCGCATTGATCTGCAAGGCCAGCTCGACCGTATCGAGATGCAGCCACGCCTCATCGGCGACCGGCCACGGCTGCTTCCACACGTGTTCGCCGGTCAACTGGTGGTACACCTCACTGGCGACGTGCGGCGCGAAGGGCAGCAGCAGCGAGGCGATCGTTCCTACGGCCTCGGCCAGCGTCTCCCGTTTGACGCCGTTCTGCGCGGCCAGGATGCAGCTGTTGTTCAGCTTCATCAGCGCCGCGATCGCGGTGTTGAACGCGAAGCTGCCACCGGACATGTCCTCGGTGACCTTCTTGATGGTGGCGTGCATCTCGCGCCGCAGGTCGTCCTCACGCTCTTGATCAACCGCCGTGCCGATGACGGCATCGTGGCTGGCGGCTACGTCGGCGCCCACTCGCCACAGCCGCCGCAGAAAGCGGTATACGCCTTCCACGCCCTCGTCGGACCAGTCCCCGCCGGCATCGGGTGGCCCCATGAACAGTACATAGCAGCGCGCCGCGTCGACCCCGTATTCGTCGATGATGGTGCGCGGAGAGACGACGTTGCCCTTGGACTTCGACATTTTGGCGCCGTCTTTGGTGATCATTCCCTGGGTGAACAGCCGCTGGAATGGTTCCTGCACCGGCAGGTACCCGAGATCGCTCAGCGCCTTGCACAGGAAACGGGAGTACAGCAGGTGCAAGATGGCGTGCTCGATACCGCCGATATATTGGTCGACCGGCATCCAGGCGCCGACTGCCTGCTCACTCCATGGCGCTTGGGTGTTGTGTGGGTCGCAGTAGCGCAGGTAGTACCACGAGGAGTCGACAAAGGTGTCCATGGTGTCGGTCTCGCGCCGAGCCGGCCCGGCACACTGCGGGCAGCGGGTTTCCACCCAGTCGACGGCCGCCGCCAGCGGTGACTTGCCCTTCGGGGCATAGTCCTCGACATCGGGCAGCAGCACCGGCAACTGGTCGTCGGGTACCGGCACCAAGCCGCACGACTCGCAGTACAGCATCGGGATGGGGCAACCCCAGTACCGCTGGCGCGACACCAGCCAGTCCCGCAGACGGTAGCTGATGGAGCCCTTGCCGGCACCCCGCTGCGCCAGCGCGGCGACGATGCGTCGCGACGCTTCGGCGGATTCGAGACCGTCGAACTCGCCCGAGTTCGTCGTCACACCCTTGGCTACGAATGGCAGCTCGTCAGCCGATCCAGCTGCCGACTCGACGACTTGGCGGATCTCGAAACCCGACGTCTGGGCCGCTTCGTAGTCGCGCTCGTCGTGGGCCGGCACGCCCATCACGGCGCCCGTGCCGTACTCCATCAGCACGTAGTCCGCCACCACGATCGGCACCTTGGCGCCACTGAGCGGATGGACGGCGTGCCGGCCGGTCAGGATCCCGGTCTTGGCGCGATCGCCGCCGCGGTCAGCGTGACCTTCCCGGCGGGCCTGGTTGGCGTACTCCTGGATCGCCGGCTCCGCTGGTGTCCCGGCGATCAGGCGATGCAACTCGGGGTGTTCCGGCGAGATGGCCAGGAAGGTCACCCCGAACAGCGTGTCGGGTCTGGTGGTGAAGACCTCGATATCGAAGTCGACTTCGGCGCAGTGGAAGGTGACGCCGGCGCCCTCCGAGCGGCCGATCCAGTTGCGCTGCATGGTCTTGACGTGCGGGGGCCACTCCAGCGCATCGAGATCGGCCAGTAGCCGGTCAGCGTAATCGGTGATCTTGAAGAACCACTGCTCCAGGTTCTTCGACTCGACCAGCGTGCCGCACCGCTCGCAGCGGCCGTCGACGACCTGCTCGTTGGCCAGGACCGTCGCGTCCTTGGGGCACCAGTTGACCGCCGACCGCTTCCGGTAGGCCAGCCCCGCCTTGTAGAGCTGCAGGAAGATCCATTGTGTCCAGCGGTAGTAGCCGGGCTCGTGGGTGCTGATCTCCCGAGTCCAGTCGATCGAGATACCCCACTGCTTGAACTGCTCACGAAAAGACGCGATCGATTCATCGGTCGACACGCGGGGATGCTTGCCGGTACGGATGGCGTGGTTCTCAGCGGGCAGGCCGAAGGCGTCATAACCCATCGGGTGGAGCACTCGCTTGCCCTGCCGGCGCATGAAGTGGGCGATCGCGTCGCCGACGGCGTAGTTCTTGAGGTGACCGACGTGGGGCTCACCGCTGGTGTAGGGAAGCATCTCCAGGACATAGACCGAGTCCGCCGCATCGGTTTCATTGTCCACCACCCAGGACTGCTCGTCATTCCACACCTGAGTCCAGTACGCATCAATAGCGTGTGGATCGAATTCTTGCGGTGTGTCCGTCGTCGCCACCATCAGTACTCTCAGCTTCCTCTGACTTCTTAGAACTGCTCCATTATCATCGGAGCGATATGTAGAGTCGTGAGTATAGTCGCGTCAAAGCCGCGGGCCTGGCCGGGGGTCACCGTATAGGGTGCCCGGTATGGCGCATTTCGGGGACATGGCGAACGAGATCTACGCCGGTGGCCTCGCCGGGCAGCGACCGGAGTTGCCGATGACCGCCGACGGGCTGGCAGCCGCGGCACGGGAAGTAATGCCGGATGAGGCGTACAGCTACGTCGCCGGCGGGGCGTCCACTGAGCGCACCATCGCCGCCAACCGCGAGGCATTCGCCCGGTGGCGGATCGTGCCCCGGATGCTGCGCGGCGTCACGGCGCGGGATCTGTCCACCACGATATTGGGCACTTCGATGACGGCGCCGGTGCTCACCGCGCCGGTCGGCGTGCAGGGCCTCGTGCACCCCGACGCCGAGCTCGCAGTCACCCGCGCCGCCGCTGCGCTGGGATTGACGAGCGTGCTGTCCACCGCGTCGTCGACCACGCTGGAGGACGTCGCCGCCGCGGCGCCGGCGGCGGCCCGCTGGTTTCAGTTGTACTGGCCGCGGGATCCGCAGCTGGCCGAGTCGCTGGTCCGGCGCGCCGAGACGGCCGGTTACCAGGCCATCGTGGTCACCGTGGATTGCTGGTCGCTGGGTTGGCGCCCGCGGGACCTGGCGCTGGCGCACCTGCCGTTCCTGCACGCCAAGGGCATCGCGAACTACCTGGCCGATCCGGTGTTCCGGGCCCGGCTGGCGGCGCCGCCCGAGGAGTCGCCGCAGGCCATGCAGGTGGCCGTACGCGCCTGCCTGGAGGTGTTCGGCAATCCGGCCCTGAACTGGTCGGAACTGTCGTTGTTGCGCCAGTGGACCCGGTTACCGGTGCTGATCAAGGGGATCTGCCACCCCGACGACGCCCGGATTGCGCTCGATCACGGCGTCGACGCCCTGGTGGTGTCCAATCACGGCGGCCGGCAGATCGACGGGGCCCGCGCGGCGCTGGACTGCCTGCCCGACGTGGTAGCCGCCGTCGACGGCCGGGCCCCGGTGCTGCTGGACTCCGGTATCCGGTGCGGCGCCGACGTGCTGATCGCGTTAGCGCTGGGTGCGCACGCCGTGCTCCTGGGGCGTCCCTGGGTCTACGGACTCGGGTTGGCCGGGCAGCGTGGGGTGGCCCACGTGCTGCGCGTCCTGCTGGGCGATCTTGATCTCACGCTGGCGCTGGCCGGCTACGCCGGCCCGTCGGAGCTGGGCGCGCACAGCGTCGTCCGGGACGTGGTCCGTTAGCCTGTCTGGGTGAACGAGGAGCCGTGCTGGCTCGATGCCGCGGAGATGCGTGCTTGGCGCGCGTACGTCGTCGGCAAGGCCGTGCTCGATGCCCAGCTCAACCGCGACCTGCAGGAGTGCCACCAGCTGGCCCTGGGAGACTACGAACTGCTCGTCCGGCTGTCCGAGGCCCCGGGCGGGCAGGCCCGGATGAGTGCTCTGGCAGAGCAGGTGGCCTCGTCGAAGAGCCGGATCTCCCATCAGATCGGTCGGATGGAGAAGGCCGGGCTGGTGCGCCGCCAGGAGTGCCCGGTGGATCGGCGGGGAGTGTTCGCAGTGCTCACCCCGCACGGCCACGACGTGCTGCGCAGCGCCGCTCCCACGCACGTCCGAGGCGTCCGCGACAACCTGGTCGATCTGCTGTCTGCCCAGGAACGACTCGTGCTGGCCGAGATCTTCGAGCGGGTACTTGGCCGCTTGCGCGGCCCGTGAGCCTTGTGGATAACCCGTGAGTGGCGATGCGAGCCAGAACTCGCATCGCCACTCACGGGCCGCGTGGTGACTGGCCCAAATGGCGTAGTAGGTTCCCCGAACCCAGCCCGGTCTTCGGGGGCGGACGGGCATCCCGGCGGCGCAAGTGGTGGAGCTGATGACAGATTCAGTAGCACGGGTGGCAGCCAATGGATCGGGGATCGGCTCCGTGCTGAGCCAGGAGCGCGGGCCTTCGGAGGAGCGTTTCGCGCCGTCGCCGCCACGGTTGAAGGTGCCCAGCCAGCTGCCTGAGCTCACTCCGGACACTGCGCTGCAGAAGGTCGTACTGCCGGGGCTGGTAGATCTGACCTTGGGCAACGTGGTGGTGCCGGGCCGCTTTGACCCGAACCGGATCGCCGGTTTCGTCACGCGGCTTGAGGACGTTCCGGCGAGTCCATCCACCGAGCTTCTCCGGCGTTACGGGTTGGACCAGGTGGCGGCCTGGCCGGTCGCTGACGATCTGCACGTGCTGCGCTTCTACGCGCACAGCCCGCAGCTTTACATCGCCCCCTTCGAGGCCAGCGTCTACCAGGTTGATCTCCTCGAGCTTCCGGCCGGCACCGAACTGTGGCGGATCGATTCCGCGGGTGAGGAGCACCGGGTGGGCGCCTACCTGCACCGGCAGGTCGGTTGGATCAACACCCGCGCCCCGATGTTGGGTCCGGCGGGTTGGAACCGGCCGCCGGTGTCGTGGCGCCCCAACGTGCGACGCGGCCTGGTCGCGGAGTATCACGGCGCGGACTTCGACGCCGACTTCGGCCCCCGCCCCGGTGAGGTGACCCTGCACCCGCTACCCGGCACCAGGGCTCCCGCGGAGTTTGTTGACCAGGCCGGCGCCTACACGCTTGCGGTGGCGATCGACGAGCTCGACTCGCTCGACATGCTGTGCTGGCGCGGTGGGTGGCACGGCTTGCCGGTCGAATTGGTGGAGTCCTTGCCGGAGCATGCCGTGATCCACTACATCGGGGAGAACGGTCCGCGGGCGGCTGACCTCGGCCTCGCGGAGGTCGACTACCGGGTCTGGCGCGGGTGCGTCCCCCGCAGCGATCTGACCGACGTCGGCGAGCAGCGCATCGCGCTGTGCGCCCCCTGAGCGCCGGATCAGGCTGCAGATCTCGGATGCTCTCAGCCACCCGCGATCTCAACGCCGCGTACAACCTGGCCGCGCTCGTGGGTCAGGCGTCCGAGCCGAGTTGCGGTAGGACGGAAAACGAGCCCGCTGGAAACTCACGTAAGACCGCCATGGGCGGCAACGGGTACAGCCACGGGAAGACTCAGATCATGAGTCAAAGCCGCCTCCGTGAGGGGGCGACTCCATGAACCGTTTTGATAGGTTTCGTGGAACGGCTAGCGTGCACTCGGAAGCGTGGCAGAGCGGTCTAATGCACTCGCCTTGAAAGCGAGCGGTGGGCAACCACCCGGGGGTTCGAATCCCTCCGCTTCCGCCACCTCTGACCCGGCAAGTTGCTGGCGGGCTTGGTTGCTCGGCTGGCCATCTCTGCTCCTCGATGTAGCAGTCATGTAGCAACGGCTTCTCACTCGGCATCCCAATCGATCTTGTCGAGAGCTTCGCGCATCGTGTCGAGGTTGGTGTGCGCGTAGATCCTCATCGTCACGTCCAGGTCCGCGTGGCGGGCGATCGCCTGAACCACATGCGGAGGTGTGCCCAGCTCAAGCAAGAGACTCACGACCGTATGCCTGAGGTCATGGAGCCGGACTCCTGGGAACCCGGCCTGTGCCCGGACGCCTTCCCAGTGGGTGTTGAGGCTTCGGGGCTCGATGGGCGTACCGATACTCGTGGTGAAAACCAGGTCATGGTCCCTCCACAACTCGCCAGCGTCGTCGCGCACCCTGGCTTGGAGTTCTTGATGTTCGAGTAGTACTGCGCGAGTGAGCTTGGGCAGCGGGACCACGGCGTCCGAGGCATCGGTCTTCGTCTCATCGATGATCAGGCGACCGGACACCCGCTGCACCGTCTGGGCAACTTCCAGGGTGTTCTTTGCGAAATCGACATCGCTCCACCTGAGCCCGAGCAGCTCGCCCCGGCGAAGGCCGAGCGTCGCAGCGAGTACGTACACCGGGTAGAAACGGGTTCTCTTGGCCGCAGAGAGGAGTCTCTTAACATCGCTGACGGGTAGGCCCTTGCCGACCTTGTAGCGTGGAGTCGGGATCTGGACGAGTTTGGCGACGTTCCGAGTGATGAGTTCCTCGCGTTCAGCGTTGCCGAGCGCATTGCGCAGTACCGCGTGAATGTACTGTATTTGCCGGCGGGACGGTGTCCGGCTACAGCAGCGACCGGCGGAACAGCACCGCTTCGCTTCCTCCCGGTTCTTGTCGTAGCCGTTCATACAGCACAGACACTTCTGTCGGCAGACCGCGATGAGGTGACGTACGTCCGCGCCCGTGAGCTTGTCGAGCTTTTTTGTGCCCAGTACGGGGACAATGTGAAGCCGTACGGCGCTCTCATACCCGCGCAAGGTGGTAGCGCGTCGGTGTGCTGCGATCTCGCGCAGCCAGTATTGGAGGTAGTCACGAAGGCTCGTGCTCCGGTCCGGCACCAGCACGCCGTTGGCTGAGTCGCCCTTGAGCTTGTCCAGCTTTTGTCGCACCTCGTCGAAGCTGGCACCGTATACCGGTCGCCGTTTCCGCTGCCCGGTCGCTGTGTAGACATAGGCGCTGCCAACCCAGCGATTGTCTGACGACCGCTGGTAGATCGAGCCCTCGCCGTTTGAGCGGCGGCGCCGTCCCTTCTCTTGCCGTTCCGTTTGTGAAATCTTCTTGGCCAATTTAAGCCGCCTCCTCCATGAGTCGTGTGATGTATTCATCAATGGCGACGTGCGGAATCCGGCGCAGGCCACCGATCTTGACTGACCGAAGTTGGTTGGTACGGATTAAGTCGAAGATCTTCCATCGGCTGATCTTGAGTACCTGTGCCGCTTCCTCGGCGGTGTAGATCACGACGTTCACAGTTTCCCCTCTTGTCGATCTCCGGCTGATGTCATGCGGCTTCGCGGGCGGCTTGTCGCCGTTCGCGGGTTCGGGCGGCTGCGGACAGAGCGAGGGCGGTGTCTCCGGTGGTGAGGTAGCCGACTCCGGTGAACTCCCAGTGCGAGACGACCAGGGTGGTGTCGTCGTCGAGTAGCTCACGTACGTGCTCGGCTGCTTGGCGTTGGCGGTAGGCGCGTCGTTCGCCGCGGATGGCTCCGAGGGTGGTGGAGTAACGGCGGCTCTTGGAGGCGAAATGACCACGAAACCCCAGCATATGAAGCCACCGGCTCAGCCCGTTGTAGGTGTCGTGCTCGCCGAGCTGCCAGCAGGTCTGGACAAGACGTGTCACGTGGTCGCTGACGCCAAGCAGCGGCAAGGACTCCAGGGTGATGCGCCGGTCCCCGAGGCCGAAGTCATCGGCGCTTTTGGTGGAATATTTGGCGATGTAGTTGGCCGCGCGTTCGGGTGTCAGCTCGCCAGTCGGACCGCCGTTGATGGGTTGGGTGTCGGTCTGCTGTCCGAACCGCAACTCAAGCCCTGTCCCGTCGGGCATGTCGACGGTGAGCCGGACCAGACTCGCCGCCTCACGGATGGCGTGCGCCAGGTCGGTAGCGTCGAGGTTGACCTGCGAGGGGGTGAAGTCGGTGCCGGGTCCGTCGAGCCGGATCAGGGCATGAAAGTGGACGACGGCGCGGCGTTGGAACTCGGCGACCTTGACAAACGACAGCCGGCACCGCGCGGTGAAGTCCTTTGCGGTCAGCCCGGCCCGGCGGGCGAGTACGCGCCGGAGTGTGATGGTGAAGCGGCGCCACAGTTCGGGGGCATGCCAGTTGAACGCCGCGTGCGCCGGGTAGTCGTAGCAGTCCGGGCACAGCGGCTGGCCCAGCCGCGGCTCGTCCTCACGATGGAGGGCGGTGCACCAGGTCGGCCGGCCGTGGCGGCACAGCGTGGGCTTGGCCCGTGCCGGGCGGCACCGCGCGTGCTTGCCCTGCCGTTCGGTGCGGGTGGTGTGCACCGCCCCGAATCCGGGTGCGGTCAGTGTGGCGAAGACCAGCGGGTGAGCCCGGATCGAGTCCGGGACGCCCTTGCGGCCGCCGGCGGCGCCGGCGTAGAGCAGTTGCCACATGTCGCCCGCGTACTCGTAGGAGCACGACGGGCAGACTGCGGCTCGCCGGTTGCCGCACCGGATCATCAGTACCCGGTCGGGCTCGGTATCGGTGGAGTACGTCGACCGGTGGCCAGTCGCCGATTGGTGGACGACGCGGCCGCGTAGGCGCACCGGTCGGGCGCAGTGACCGCAGTGTTGGAGCTGTTCGGACCAGCGGTCGAAGTCCGGCCGGGCGGCCCGGTGAATGATCTCCTCGACCACCGGCGGTGCCAGCTCGACGAGCGGAGTCATCGGGTCACCCCCTCGCCACCGGTACAGGGGTGTGAGGTGTCGGCGGCCCAGGTGCGCAGCTCGCCCAGGGTCACCCTCCGGTGCTCACCGGGAGCCAGATCGCCGAGCAGGGCCGGGTCGTGCCCGGCGGCGCCGAAGATGGTCAGCTCCACGGTGCCGGCCGGTCCGATTAGAGTGCTGGCAATCGACAGGTGCACCCGGTGCCCGGAGGGCGGCCGCGATGCCTGTACGGTGATCGTGGTCAGGGTGTCGGCCCAGGCCAGCAGCTCAGTGGCGATGCTGGGCACGGTCAGGAAGTGCACTTGGGCTGTCAGGCGTGATCGGTGTGCGGTGCTGATCACCTCCAGGGATGCCGGTTGCGGTAGGCCGTGCTCGGTGAGGTGCGTGGCGAGCAGGTGCGCCGCGTGTACGAACGTCGCTGCGAAGGTCGAGGTGGTGATCATGCGTCACCGCCCCCACTGGACCCGGACAGCGCCGGCACCGCTACCGGCTGGTTGGGTGGGCCAGAGACGAATGCTTCGAGGTGTTTGATCGTCTGGTCGGGGACCCATCCGGCGCGGACCCGCAGGGGTTCGCGGATGCCTTCCCCGAAGACGTACCCGACACCGGCTTCGGTTTCGGTGATCCGGTTGGCCCACGCGCCCCGCTCGTAGGCCCCATCGCCGAGCACCATGCTCACGTGGGATTTGGCGGTGACGCGCAGGCAGATTCGCCGCGGGAACAACTCTCGAACGGGGACGGTGTCCTTGGTGGGTTCCTGCACGTAGCCGCGGACCGTGACGCCCAGCGCGCGGCCCTGTGTCGTCAACAGCGCTACCCGCTCAGTGATGGCCTCTCGGGTC
Source organism: Actinomycetota bacterium (assembly GCA_030854185.1). Lineage (GTDB taxonomy): Bacteria > Actinomycetota > Actinomycetes > Mycobacteriales > Pseudonocardiaceae. Next base: position 42,277 of record JALYTS010000024.1, read on the forward strand.
TTGCGGTCGGTGTAGCGGGTCAGGGCCCCGATCTCGTCGAACTCCAGCAGCTCCAAGGGGTGTTCGGGGCTGATCGGCACCGACCGCACCCGGCCGGCGAACTCGGTTTTGCGGGCGGTCATCACCGCGACGAGCTCATCGAGCACGCCGAGGGCTTGCGCGCCGGTAACGGCGTAGCGGTGAAAGATCCCCCGCCCGTAGGCCAGTTCCATGCCCTTAGGGTCGATGCCCGAGACCCGGACCAGCCCGTCGCGGATCGCCGGGGCGATGGACACCAGCGGGCACCACATGACCGAGTTCTTGCCCGCCCCGCTGGCCCCCGCGGTCAGGGTGTGACTGGCTGAGCCAGTCAGCGGCACATGCCAGTCCTGCCCGTATTCGGTGCGCCCGGACAACACCCGCCGCAAATCAATAATCGCACCCGACACGCCGGCCAGCGCGGCGAGATCGGCACAGGCCACCGGGTCGGCGAGCAGGTTGCGGCGCTGGAAATCGAGGGAAACCACATTGGGTGTCAGCTCGCGCACCTGGCAGCGCGCCACTGCCCGGGCGCTGGCCAACGCCCGCGCGGCGTCGTCGAAGTCCTCGGGTTTCTGGCCGGGCACCAGCCGCAGGCGGACTTCATCCCATGACGCGCCTGAGCGCACGCCCAGCACGGTGGGTAGCTGCGCCTTGACCTGCTGGCGGTTGCGGCGAATGCCGCGACCGAGGGGAGTCAGTGCCACCACGACGGGTGCGGCGTCGTGCTTGATACCCAGGCCGCAGGCGTGTAGCCAGTCGGGCAGTTTGGGTGCGTAGACCGTCCAGCGCAGCCACCACGAGCGCAGATGCCGGCCCGCCCAGGCATCGAAGGACACCAGATCGATCAGCCGCCACCCGGTCAGCACGGCCGCGACTACGCTCACGGTCAGCGCCAGAGACGGCCAGCCCCACCAATGCCACCAGGCCGCCACCGCCAGCACCGTCAGGCTGGTCCGCCACCGGGTGACCGCCTGCCGGATCGCCCACACCCCAGCCTTGATCACCAGCCACACGGCGATGGCCACCACTGCCGCGGCAGCCAGCGCCTCCGCCACCTTGATCAGCACCTGGCCGATCTTGGCTAGCACCCACACCACGACGCCCAGTACCCCGGCACCCGCGACCAGCATGGCGATCATGCTCGCGTCCATCAGAGCTCACCGCTGGAGCACTTCTGGGCGTGCTCGTCCCGCCGTACGCTCATGAGAGCTCCTCTGTCCTGAATTGATGGGTGGAGCGGGGCGCCCGGCCGGCCTTGGTTTCCAGGCCCGACCGGCCGGGCGCCGCATTAAGGGGTAATTGCCTCTACCCAGGCCGTCCACGAAGCGGACGCCTCATCACCGGCGACCTCGTAGGCGCCGTACGCCTCCTGCCAATGCACGAATGCAGCCCGCTCGGCCTCGGCCGTTTGCTCGCGGCGCTGCTCGGCCTGCTCGTTCATCTCTTTGAGGTGCGCCAGATCGGGGCTCATCGTCGACACGCTCATGACGCACCCGCCGACCCAGCAGCACTGGTGGCTGCCCTCGCCGGACCGGCCGGAGTTGTTGTCGGTACCGGGGCGATGGAGTCGGCCCGGAATGCCACTCCGCCGCGGCCGTCGATGTTCCATGGCGTCGCGACCAGCTTGACCACCGTGACCAGCTGCCGCTTCGCGACCTTCGGCTGTCCGGCGGTGGTGACCTTGATGACCTCCGCGCCGGTCTCGTCCATCGCCACTACCTCGGTCACATGCAACGGCGCACCGGTTTCCCGATCCGTCTTCTGCCGGCCGTCGTTGTCGTTCTTCGGCAGCGGAGCGCGAGATACCACAAAGTCCACGCCCTCAGTCCTGATTTCCAACTGCATTGTTAGCTATCCTCCAGATCGGCTGTCGCGGGCCATGTGACCCACACACCAATTAAACGGCGGAACAGCCGACCTGACGTAGTCCCCGAACTAGTCCCGAGCTAGTCCGCTTCTAGTCCCGATAATTCCTATGGGTGACGATGAGAATCATCTCGTCGTTGGGGACGCGGTTCGCCGTACCGGGGACTAGTAGCCTGCCATCGTCAGGGACTAGCGCGCGGACCTTCCGGGCTTGTGCATCAGGAAGGTTCGATCAGCTCATGGTGAGCAAGCAGGTTAGTGAGTCGGCGACGAGGAAAACTAACACAATCCCGACTACTTGCAGCCTCGACAGCCAAGCCCACAATGTCACCGACGACAGCCTGATAGCGGGACGGCACACCGGCCACTACCACGCTCTGTACGGAAATCGCGTGTCCGCCGCCGCGTTGGCTACACCGCTCGGTCGACCCTGCGCGGAGCGCACCGCGGTCACGGCCGCGCACCAACAAATACCAACCGTGCGCCCGAGTCGCCGCTCCCGGCATCGTCAGTCCGGGTGGCTGCGTCGGAAACTGCACCCCCAGCGCAATACCGGCACCGATATAGGAAGCTGATGACGGCCATGCCCGGGGCCTCGTTGAACGGAACCGACCTCTACTACTGGATTGCGCTGCGCCGCGTCTTCGACGGGGAGGTAACCAGGCTCGATGGTTGCTGGCGGGACCATGGCCACCTCGTACCGGGATATGTCACTGACGCCCTGACTGAGTTGCTGACGAGCCGGCTGGTGACGCTGGCCGACCCCGACCCGACGGCACAGAACATCGCTCCGGCGACGCTGACGAACGCCGGAACCGCCCGCTTCGAGCAGCTATGCGAAACAGCCCTAGGGTTGCCCGCTGCCCAGTGCACAATTCTGTGCGGCACCGTACTGCCCGGCTAATCCCGGCCGGTTTGCTACCGCTCGAAGCGCGTGGCGTCGCCGAGGTGTCGTTAAGCGGCGAGGTGAGCGAGGTGTTCGTCGAGAACGCGCAGGGCGCGCGAGCCGATCGGTCGAGCTGCGGTCGCGCGGAATGCGCGCAGGCGAGCGTTGCCGGTGGCGTAGCGGCTGCGCTGGAGTAGGTCAGCGGTGGTAGTGGCGTGACGGCACGCGTCGGGGGCATTGCCCGCATACAGCTCAGCCGTGGCGAGATCAACAAGCACGAGAACGCGAGCCCGACGGGCGGTGGGCGGAAGGTGGTCGAGCGCGGCGGCCAGCGCGGCTCGGGCGGCGGTGTGGTTTCCGGCTTGGAGGCAGGCGTGGCCGGTCACGGCAGCCAAGTGAGCGGGGCCATAGTCGAGTAGAAGGTGCGGCTGCGTGGCCGGTTGATGCGTGGTGGGCTCGGCACGCTGAAGGGCGTCGTCAGCCCTGGTGTGATCACCAGAATCGGCACACATGGTGGCCTGGATGCTCGCCAGCCAGGGCGCGACGGCGGGTGCCCGCTCGGCGTGAGCCAGCGCAGCAACGAGATGGTCGGCTGCGGCGCCAGTCATGCCTTCGGCGCAAGCGAGCTGGGCGGCGTAGCCGAGAACGGTGGCGGCGCCCTGGTCGTCGTCTGCTTCTCGCGCGCTATCGGCGGCCATGCTGTAATACGCGCGGCCGGACAACACGTCGCCGAGGTCTTCATAGGCGAGGCGGCCGGCGAGGGTGGCGACCGTCGCGAGGTTGCGCAACAGCCGGCGGTGCTGCGCAGCGGTGTCTTCCCGGCCCAGCGCAGCGGTCACCATCCGCACGTGCGCGGCCACCGGCGTCAGCAAGGCTGCTGGGTCGGCGGTGGCGTGCAGGGCCTGGTACCGCTCGGCGAGCTGCTCGAAGTCGGTGGCCGTGGCGGTGACGGCTCGGGCGTGACCAGCGGGATCAGTGGCGGCCGGGTCGAGCAGCCCGAGCATGGTCCGGCGGCTGGTGACCGTGTCTTTCCACGCTGAGAGCATCTGCGGGGCTAGTGCGGTACCGGCGGCGCCGAGCTGGTCGAGCAGGCTCGCGGCGTCATCCAACATCGATACCAGCGACTCGCCATCACGTGGCGGCCGACTGGGCGCGGACGTGACGGCTGGGGCGAATCCGAGTTGTTCGGCGGTCACGCCGAAGAGTTGGCACAGCAGCGCCCGGTAGCGCGGGCTGATGCCTTTCACGCCGCGTTCCCACTTGGCCACCATGTCAGCGTTGATCGCAGCGCGTCCCTGACCGTGAGTCCAGGCGAAGTAGTTCAACTTGTCCGCGAGCTGCTGCTGCGTCCATCCCAACTCGGTGCGCAACTCCCGCAGCCGAGGGCGCCCAGTCTTGACCAGCATCTCGTGAGCACCCCCTTCACCATGGATCGCTTTTACCGGCTGGCCTGGACAGTCACGTACTGGCTGTCCACGGTCATTTGCAGACCTCCTTGGTCCTCTAGACAAGTAAAGTAGCACAGACAGCTAGACGTCTAGATAAGTTTCAACGATGGAGTGGTGCATGTCACCGCGCGGTCACCGCGCGGGGAAGTCGTACTCCAACACGTAAGCCGGCGCCGACTTGACGGTGTCACAGACCTCCACCGGCCGACCGGCGGTATCGAACGCGGTCCGTACGAGGACGATCACCGGCGTGCCCGGAGAAAGCTCTAGACGCCGCCGTTCCCCTGCCGTGGGCATCCTCGCTGACACCTCCTCGGTGAACCGGTCGAGAACATGGCCCCTCTCCTCCAGCCGGGCATAGATCCCACCCGGGCCAGTGTCCGGCTCAGCGATGAGCGTGCCATCCGCGATATTCGCGGGAACATAGGAGACTGCCGTCTCCACCGGCCGACCGTCGGCTAAGTATCGGCGGGACCGGACCACCACCGGGACATCCTCTGGTAGTTGCAGCCTCTCGCGGATCGCTGACGGAGGCAGTTCTCGGGACACCTCGATCTGGTCAACACGCGGCGTGAAGCCTGACGCCGCGGCTTCCGCGCTGAACGCGGCCAAACCTGCCTCACGGTGCCGCCGAGCGAAGCGCTCCGATGCCAGTCGACGCACCGGCGGAGCCTGGCGCACAAACACACCCCGACCCTGCTCCGAAACGACCCGGCCCTCACCGCGAAGCTCCTGAATCGCCTGCCGTGCCGTCATCCGAGCCACACGATAGTGCTCCATCAGCGCCGCTTCGGACGGCAACCTGTCACCGGGCTGCAGTTCTCCACGATCGATCGCGGCCCGCAACTGATCGGCAATCTGCCGGTAGGGCGGCCGGTCATCCGTGCGATCAAGCGCACCCAACGCCACAGCTCCTCCAGTCATCCAGACGACTGATAAACTCAGCCTACCCAGCGCCCGGACCAGGAGGCTGTTCGTGTCTGACACGCCCAAGCATTCTGTCAGCGTCGCCGGAATCGTCGTCCGCGCCGATGGGCGCGTCCTCGCGGTGCGGCGTCGCGACAACCAGCGCTGGGAACCACCCGGCGGGGTGCTGGAACTCCACGAAACCTTCGAGCAAGGCTTACGGCGAGAGGTCTTAGAAGAAACCGGCATTGAGGTACGAGTTGAACGCCTCACCGGTGTCTACAAGAACATGCCGCGCGGGATCGTTGCTCTCGTGTTCCGCTGCTCACCAATTAGCGGTTGCCTCGGCCCAACTGACGAGGCCCTCTCAGCGCACTGGCTCACCATTGAGGAAATCCGACAACGTATGGACCCCGCGTACGTTGTGCGCATCACTGATGCGTTTAGTGACCGAACATCGGCTCGAGTTCACGACGGTGTCAACCTCGTACGCATTTAAAATTCGCCCGCGCCGCCACCGGAAAAGTTCACCGCTAGGGAATTCCTACCCGAGTACGCCCGCGTCGCGCTCGATGCGACTGAGCTGATAGGCCCAGAACAAAATTCGGCACCATTTCATCAGCCACCAACGCGTCCTGAGCTGGATCCGCCATCAGCGCGGCAAGCCCAGTCACCACCTCGCCGGGCTGACCAAGCGGTTACACGTGGTCTAAGCACGTGCCCGTAGGGTCTTCGTCGTGGCCGACGACCCCCTCGATCGCAGCCGTTCCTACGTCGCCGCTGGCGTCCTGTTCTTCGACGAGGCAGGCCGGATCCTGCTCGTCCAGCCCACCTATAAGGACTACTGGGACATCCCCGGCGGCTACGTGGAGACCGGCGAGACACCCGCTCAGGCCGCTGCCCGCGAGATCCGCGAAGAGCTAGACATTGAGACACCAGTCGGGCCCCTGCTCGTCGCGGACTGGGCACCGCACCCCGACGAAGGTGACAAACTACTGCTCATCTTTGATGGCGGGACGTTGACACCTGACCAGCTCGACGGGATCCGGCTACAAGCTGACGAACTCGCCTCCTACGCCTTCCGCGACCCCGCAGAGGCAGTCACGTCGCTGATCCCGCGCCTTGGTCGCCGGGTAGCCGCCGCAATCGACGCACACCAAGCAGGCCGCACCACCTACCTTGAATGCGGCATTCCGCACGTCCGCTAGCACCTCACGGCCGTGCCGCAGCCGTGGAAGACCGCCGTCCTCGTCAGCTGGACAAGCAGTTTGCCGCCCTGAACTAACGCCGACCAGGAAGGACACACAACCCACTGTCGCCGATCCGCGCCGTCTGGTTCGACGTCGGAGAGGTCCTGATCAACGAAACTCGTGAGTACGGCACCTGGGCCGACTGGCTCGGCATCCCCCGGCACACCTTTTCCGCGGTGTTCGGTGCGGGGCGGTGAGGACTACCGCGAGGTGTTCCGGTACTTCCGTCCCGACTTCGACCTCGACGCCGCCCGCCAAGCCCGGCTGGACGAAGGCCTGGGTGAGTACCTCAACGGCAACGACCTCTACCCCGACGTGCGCCCCTGCCTCCACGCGCTCAAAGACGCCGGGTACTTCGTGGGCATCGCCGGCAACCAGACCACCCGCGCCGGACACTTCCTGCGCGAACTCAACCTGCCTTGTGATGTCCTGGCCACGTCCGATGATTGGGGCGTCACCAAACCTGACGTGGCGTTTTTCAGCAAACTCATCGCGGTCAGCGGCCACCCACCCCACGAGATCGCCTACGTCGGCGACCGCCTCGACAACGACCTTCGCCCCGCCGCCGAAGCCGGTCTGTGCACCGTCTTTGTCCGACGCGGACCCTGGGGCTACATCATCTACGAGCGCGGCAGCGCGAACCTTGAACTCAGCTCGCTCAGCGAACTACCCATTGCGCTCCAGACCCTGACCGCTGACTGACACCGACGCCTTGCTGCATGGGACCGGTCGGCCGCCGGGAGCGTCGGGGGTACTCAACCGTCGGCCGACCGGAAACCCGGGGAACATCAGTCGGAAGGCATGCTGGTGGGTGAACTGCCACCAGCGGTGAAGCTCTCCAGGAACATCAACCGGCAGGGTTCGCATACCGTGCCGGGCGGTGGCTGGTCGTGGACGACCTCAGTCGAGAACACCTGCCCACAGCACGCCGTAAGTTCGTCCGTCGAACGCTCACCACCTGGTGCGAGGACGTGGACGCACGAATCACGGGTGGACATCGCAAACCGAGTCGAGCAGATCATCGGGGCCTGCCCAGGTGTGCGCTGTCCCCGGTTCGCACCGGCGGGTTTCTCCCGCTGTCTCCGTGCGGCTCGCCACGGTGTCCTTGCTCGCTGGCAACGTGCTGGTGCTCGGTCACCCGAGCCACTCGGCGAGGATGCTCAGCAGCGTCCTCGCGGCCTGCTCATCCAGCCGCAGCACGCAGCAGTTCGCCAGGTGCGGGTTCAACACGATGATCCCGTCTTCCTTGGTCACCAGCAGATTCGTGAACCCGGCCGCGCCGTGCGCCTGACAGGTGGTCATCACCACCCGGCGATGGCTACCGCTCCCCGTGCGTGGGGACGTCGCGGGAACCTCGGTCGTGGCATCGGTTACCGGGTGCAGGAATGACATGGGCTGATCAAAACGGTCCGGGAGTTAACCCGGAAGGTCTCCCAGCTAGTCCGCGTGACCGTGCCACGGCTAGTCCCAGTGTCATCCCAGTTCCGGTCAACGTGAATGCCTCCGGCGGCCAGGGCGCTGCCCTGGACCCGGCGACCGCTGCGGGAGGAGGGGAAACGTTCGGGTGGGGGTCTCCCTTGCGGCGCACCGGTGGCTACCCGATGCCGCAAGGCCAAGCCGCTACGCGGTCGGCTCATGCCGAGCCTTGCCCCATCGGGTAGGGCAATGCCTGCGCCGCAAGGGAGACCCCCACCCTGGAGGGGGCTGCACCGGCCACACCATGGGTCGCATGACCGCAGTCCGCGACAACACAGAGAACGCGATGATCACGCATGACCGCACATGACCACGCATGCGCGCGCTGTGAGGAGTTTCCTTTCTCTGGTCAAGAGCGGCCTTCGGCCGCCGCCGCTGGTCGCCGGGCCGGTCCGGTCCTCGCTCCGCTGCGGGCGGCCGACCCGGCGGCGCGCGCTTCAACACCTGCTCGACGACTCCGAGAACAAGAAGTCCTCAGGCTCCTTAGAGCACTGACCGCCCACGACCGCGCCTACTATCCGCTATCCTCAGACCAGCAACCCAGCTCCAAAATTTGGTCCAGCTTGGAGCTAATTTGGAGCTAGCCGCCCTCAGCCAGACGCCACCACCCGCCACCCCTCAGACCAGCAACCCGGCTCCAAAATTTGGTCCAGCTTGGAGCTAATTTGGAGCTAGCCGCCCTCAGC
>JALYTS010000085.1 GCA_030854185.1 Actinomycetota bacterium
CGGCACCACCACCACGGTGGTGCCGATCGCTCGCGGCTCACCTCCGCACCCGCTGCTGCTGAAGCTCCCCGTGATGGCTCCGGGGAGGTACGCGGCGACGACTGGCGGCCACGGTCGCGAATCTTGCACGGGCGGTCACGATGACCGATTGGAACGCCCAGGAGGTGTGTCATGCTCAGCGACCGTGACCGCGAGGCGCTAGACGAGATTCAGCACCAACTGCTCGTCGAGGACCCCAACTTTGGGCGGTCCTTCGAGGTCGGCGCGCACCGCCTCGCGCGCCAGCGGTGGTATCGCCGTCGGCGGGCCTACACGATCGCGATGGTTGTCCTGGCGATGCTCAGCGTGCTCATGCTGGTGCTGGGTTCACCGACCAACGCGCTGGTGCTCGCCGCGATGGCTGCGTTGCTCTGGGAACGGCGGCGTCGCCCGGGCAGCACCACCCCGCAGAAGACCTGACAGCCCGCCTACCGCGTCGGGGTCGCTGCACCGGAGAACCTGACCCGTCGACCTGCGATCCGTTCAGCTGGACACCAGCAAGAACCGAACACACGTCCTTCCCGTCGTAAGAGTCTGGGATCGTCGACAGATTCAGGTCGCCGCGACCGAGGGTAAATGTCGAAGAATGACATGATCATCAACCATGTGCTGATCGTCGTGTGGACGGATCAGGTCCAGCGCTGGATGCGCTGGGCTGGCGGCCGCCGAGGCGGCGAGGCGGCATGCACTGCGCGTCATGCACGCCTTCACCTGGCCGGCGCCGACTGGTCCCTTCGGACTCGTCGCGGGAATCGGTGATTGCGGAAGTCCGTACCCTTCGTTCGTCGTGTCGTCGGAGCGGGTGGGGGGTCCGGCGACGATGAGCACAGTGATCGCGCCCGGCCAGTCGATCCGGTGGTTATGTGTCCCCACGGTAAGCGGTGCGTCGCCGGGGCGCCACGATGTCGCCGAGGATCGCCAGGCACAGCGACATCAGTCCACCCGCCCAGACCCTGGACGGCCCGGAAGATGGTCAGCCGGGTGCGGCACCGCGTGGCGCGACGGGTCTTTCGCCCGGACTTCTCACAGATCTTGTCGGGTGGCGGTGGGACCGTCCGCGTCGGCTTCCTGCGTGGACGCGTTCGCGGTCGCGGGCAGTGCAGTCCGGACTGATTAGCCGGTGGTGATGTCGGTCAGGCGCAGTCGGCGCCCGGTGAGGCGTTGCAGCGGGATGGCGATGGTGTCGGCCGTGTCGGCAGGGACCCACGGGACCGGTGGGCGTCGGGCGAGTTCGGCCAACCGGTCGGGGTCGGTCACCTGATAGGCCTGGCCCACGCCCAGCACGCTCCACCCAGTGAGGGTGGGTCCGGTGATCTCATCGGCCTCGAAGGCGAGGACCGCGTGGCGGGTCGCCGCGGCGAGTTTGCTCCCGCCGCCGGCGCGGAAGATGACCTCGTCACAGTCGAGGAGGTAGGTGATGGGCTGGGCGGCCGGCAGCGCGGCGTCGGTGAACACGACCCGCCCGATCACACCTGTCGCCAGTAGGCGCAGGCATTCACCGCGATCGAGCTCGACGAGCGCGTCGAGCTCGACGGTCACGGCCATTGCTGTTCCCTTCGTGTGGTTGCGGCTGTTGGTGTCCACGATCGCCCGGTGCTCACCGCGACCGTAGAGGCGAAGGTCCCGACCAGGCCGCCATCGGTCGGTCACATCCCGCACCGGTGAGGACCTGCACAGCGCCCTCATCCGGGCGATCCCCATGAGCGGCAGCGGCGCCGTGTTCTCCACGATCACCGCCTGGTGGCCGGCCCAGGGCCCGGACTCGTCCTCGGTGAGATGATCGGCGGGTAGTCACCGCCGACATCACAAGGGGGCAAACCCACGCGGATCGGGTCGGCTGCGCGCGGGCGCTGGGGTCGATCTCGTCGCAGGCCCGGTCCTGGGCTTGGTTGTTGGCCGCTAGTTGTTCGGGATCGACCAGGACAGCCGGGTGCCGGTCGGCTCGCGCGGGCTCAGGGCCAGGGTTCCGCCGTGATGTTCGGCGCGGCGGCGCAGGTTGCCCAGACCGCTGCGTCGCGCGCCGGGGGTGATGCCGACGCCGTCGTCGCGGACCTCCAGGGTCAGCCGGTCCGCGCCGGCGGTGAGGTCCACCTCGGCGGACAGTGCCCGCGCATGCCGGGCGATGTTGGTCAACGCCTCACGCAGCACGGCGAGGACATCGTCGACGACATCGGTGGGCAGGGTGTCCTCCACCAGGCCCGCGAACCGCACCGCGGGGGTGAACCCCAACGCCGGGGCCACCGCGGCGATCACCTCGAGTAGCCGCGCCCGCACCCCGACCGGTGTGGCCTGGGGTAATTGGTGGAGCCCGAAGATGGTGGTGCGGATCTGGCTGATGGTGTCGTCGAGGTCCCCGATGGCGCCCAGTATCCGGTCGGTGTCCGGGCCCGCGCCGAGGCGCTTGGCGACGCTCTGCAGCGACAGCCCCGCGGCGAACAGGCGTTGGATGACGTGATCGTGCAGATCGGCGGCGATGCGGTCGCGTTCATCGAGCACCACCGCGCGCTGTTGCTCGGCGCGGGCCTGGGCGAGCTCGAGGGCGATGGAGGCCTGGTTGGCGAACCCGGCGGCCATGTCGAGGTCCTCGGCGGTGAACCCGGGCCGGCCCGACAACCGGGCTGCGCTGAGCACGCCGTGGGCCCGTTGCGGTCCCAGCAGCGGTAGAACCAGCACCGGGCCAATGTCCAACCCCGCAGACGCGGCGGCCCCCAGCCCGAGGTGCTCGCTGGGGGTGTCGACCCGCAGCGGCTCGCCCGTGGTGAACACCCGTCCGGGCAGCGACCCGTCCACCGGCACGGCCACACCGAGCAGGTCCTCGGCGCCGACCCCGACCGCAACCTCGACCCGCAGCCCGCCGTCGATGTGGCCGGCGCCGTCCGGGAGTACCACGGTGACCAGATCGGCGCGGGCGATCTCCCGGGTGCGTTCGGCGATGAGCTGCAACGAACCGACGGAGTCTTCTGCGCCCGGGGAGTCTGCAGCGTCGACCGACAGCAGCCGTCGGATGATCGCCGCCGAGGCCTGCAGCCACTCCTGCCGGGCGCGCGCGATCTCATAGAGCCGGGCATTGTCAATGGCCACCCCGGCGGTCGCGGCGAGCGCCTTGGCGAGTTCCTCGTCCTCGGCGCTGAACTCCCCATGCGTGCACTCGGACAGATAGAGATTGCCCAGGACCTCGTCGCGGACCCGGATCGGCACGCCCAGGAAGCTGCGCATCGGCGGATGGCCCGGCGGGAAACCCGATGACCGCGGGTCATCGGCGATGCAGCGTAGCCGGATCGGCTCAGGGTCGGAGATCAGCGCGCCGAGCAGACCGTTGCCCTGCGGCAGATGCCCGATCGCCTCCGCCGCGCCCGCGGGCATGCCGACGTGGATGAACTCGGCCAGGTGCCCACCGGGCGCGATAATGCCCAGCGCGGCGTAGCGGACGCCGACCAGCTCACGGGCTGCCTCCACGATTCGGCGCAGCAACGCCGGTAACGCCAGATCACCGATGATCATCTGGTTGGCGTGCAGCAGGCCACGCAACCGGCCCTGGGTGGCCATCACCTCCTGGGCGCGCGTAACGAGCTGCCCCAGGAGTTGATCCAACTCCATACGCGGCAGATCGGGAAACGTCAACACCTCCCCACCACCGCCATCCCCGTCGGCAGGTCCCCGAGTAGGTGGATTCTGGGAAGTGGGGTCCCGATCCCCACCCGGCATGGCCGGCACGACGGTCTGGTCGATGCCGGCCTCGGCTACCTGCTCACGCGCGGGCCCGTCGGGACTCTCCGGCTGCACGGTCACGACGATGCCGTCCGAGGCAACCCGCCCGCACCGCGGGAACCAGACCGGCACGACCACAACTCGGGAACCACTGCCGACAACGCCGACATCAGCCGCCTGCGATGGCCTCGGGAGCACCGGTACGACACCGGCTGCCGCGGCACTCCCGGCCCGTCGGGCCGCTCCCGGACCCGACCAGCACCGAGGCCCGCCGTCGGGGTGCCACTGAACGCGGGATGCTCAGTCATCAGCCGGCCCTTCACAGACCTCGTCGGCACCGCGTCGCCGGTCTGGGGCACCAACACAGGAGACCACACTCGTTGACCTGCGTGTACCACTTGAGCATGAAACTTTCGTGGACCCGCCAGCACTGATGTCGCTGTGCTGGACCATCACCGCCCGACATCCCCGGCATCGGAGTGCGGGTGATCGAGTACTCGGTTACCTCCGAAGACAGCAAGCGAGGGATCCGAGACCTTCGCCCTGGTCACCGACATCACCTCGACCCGCAGGTTCTCGCCCCAGAGCAGGCCGCCGGCGTCTATGCCTGCCGCTGACGGCTTGGAAACCCGCTTCGATGAGCTGGAAACCTCGCTGCGCGGCGGTGCCGATGGTGCGGCGCTCCAAATCCCCGCCGCTGATCCGCCAGGAGATCTACGCGGTGCGTTGCTGCTACCCGGCGATCCGCGCGCTGTCCAACCACGCCGCAGGCACCGCCGGACTCGATCCTGGGCGGATCTCCTTCACGCGCGCCAGCGACGCCCCCTCCAGACCTTGAAAATCTCGTCGCCGACCTGACCTTCCGAGGTCACCCGCGGAGGCAACCTCGTCCCGCCGCCTCCGGGCCGCCGCTACACGCGGGAAACCAAACGAGCGGGCGACCGGGTACAAGACCCGCAGACCAGGCGAATCAGCCCAGCTGACCTCACTCACGGTGATCAAGTACTAGAGAAAGCCCCCTTAGGCTACGAGAGTTGTGGCGCCGAGCTGTGGTGGTCGAGACGGTCGTGGTTGGTGTTCGCCAGCAGCTCACGAGCCCGATGAACCTCGTTGGGTGTGCCGTGGGCAATGACGAGGAACCGGTTGGCGCGTAGGTCGGCCGCATATTTCGGAATCCCGTCCTTGGGGATCCCGACGCTGGTGAGTGCACCGCCGACCGCTCCGCTGACAGCGCCGACTCCGGCGGATGCCAGGAGAAAAAGCAGATAACCGCCGATGGCGACATGCCCAAGGCCGGGGATGAAGATGAAGGCTCCGAACAGCCACCCCCACAGGCCGCCCCACTTCGCCCAATGCGCGGTGTGCTTACCGGGTGTGTCAAACCCGACGATGTGCCGTTCCTCGGTCAGCCCCTTGCCCACGACCGAGATGTGGGACATGTCGAATTTTTCGTGCTCCAGGTGTTTGACGGCGGCGGTGAGCTCGACTTCTGTGCCGTAAACGGCGACTACGGCGTCGGGGACCTGGTCAACGTCAGTTCGATCCGTATCAGTACTCAAAGCGGTCTCCTCGGTGGGTGGGTGTAGTGAGCTGGCGAGAAAGAATGATCCAAACCCTCGGGATCGCAATACCGAGAGTGATCATCGTGGCTTGTGCGCTCAGCCGACCAGCGTGGACAGGGCGTGGGTCAGTAGCGGGATAGGTATCGAACCGCTCCAGCAGCTCGGTGACGTGCAGTGGGCGCGCTACCAGGTAGGCGACCAGGCCGGCGAGGTGCAGCTGCGTCCCAGTGGTGCGCTGGGCGAGTTCGCGGGCGCCCAACAGGCGGGTCAGCCCGTGGGCGCCCAGGAAGCGCATCGGTTGCAGGGCCAGAGTCAGATGCGGCGGGTCGGCGGCGAGCTGACCGCAGACGCCGCCCCTCGAGCAGCCGCACGGTGAGCACGTCCAGCTCCCTGGCCACCGCCACGCCCGCACCCTGGGCGGGTGCCTCACAGCCAGCCCGAGCGGCTGGTCTGGGGTGCCCAGCGTGGGCCCGTCGACCGCCCGTCACCGGCTGGGCCTGCGGGGTGGGGTGAGTAACCGGCGACGGCGGACCGGCCGGCTTGGCAACCGGATGGGTCAGTCGCGGTCGTCACCGGTCTCGCTCTCCCGCGCGCCGCAGCGCACAGTGAAACGGAGGCACACCCCCACCGAGCGGGGGCGTCATCCGCGGTGCTCGCAGAGCGTCGACGGGGTCCAGGCCGGATGACTCTGTGGGAACGGCGCGAAGACCGCACCGTTCACCACACACGCTAGACCAGCGGAATCACCAGGGTCCACCACGCCAACGGATAGCGCCCAAATGCCGCAGCCACACTGCGCGGCCTGCCACCGTCTCGTGAACGCGCCCACGTGCGCGGCTGGCCAGGTAGGACACCTCGGATGCCATAGCGCCGGCCAGTGACTTCGCCCTCCTGCCACTGGATGCCACCGAGACACCGACTTCTAGGTGAGCATGAGGCAGGTCACCGTCGGGGAGCCCGACGTCGAGGATGGCGACGTCGGGACGCAGCGCGGGGATGCTACCGAGCAGGGCACACCGACGCGGAGCGCTCGCCAAACATCATGCTCACATGGTTGGCGCAGGCCAGCGAGTGTGGTGTGCTGTGGTGGCGCCCCGGATCCCGGTGATGCGTTGCCGATGAGGTCCGTGGAGGGCTGGCTGATGACTGAGCGCACCGCGATCCGCGGCACCCGGGTGGGGGTTATCAGGGCTGCTCGGTTCGGGGAGCCGCGGCGGCCGGTGTCGTACTGGTGCTCCCATGGTCATCACACCCGGGCGGCTCAGCGGTGGTTCCCGAGTTGTGGTCGTGTCGGTGCGGCATGGCCGCCGGCCAGGACCAGGCTCAGCCGCCCGAGCCGGTGATCGAGCGGCGGTTGAAGACCCACTTCGACACCCACGAGCATGATGGGGACGCACCGGAGATCTCCGGCTGGACCTGGCCGTCCTGACGTGAGCGTTCTGGTCGTCAATGCCGGTTCCAGCTCGCTGAAGGTCGACCTCGTCGACGGCGGTGAGGCGCTGACGTCCTTCGACGGTCTGCCCGACACCGCGCCGCAGGTTGACGCCGTAGGGCATCGGATCGTGCACGGCGGCCCGGACCTCGTCGATCCGGTGGTGGTCGATGCCGACGTCGAGCGGCGCCTGCGGGAGTTGGTGGAGCTGGCGCCGCTGCACCAACCGAAGTCGCTGCGCGCCCTGGACGCCGCCCGGCGGCTGCTGCCGGACGTGCCGCATGTCGCGTGCTTCGATACGGCGTTTCACGCAACCCTGGCACCTGCGGCCTTCACCTACGCCCTACCGCGCCAGTGGCGACAACGCTGGGGTGTGCGCCGCTACGGCTTCCACGGTCTGTCCCACGCGTGGGCCGCCGGTCGCGCCGAGCAGCTGACGCCGGGCGCCCGTCGCGTCGTGACCTGCCACCTCGGTGCCGGCGCGTCGCTGGCCGCGGTGCTCGACGGGCGCAGTGTCGACACCACCATGGGGTTCACCCCGCTGGACGGGCTCGTGATGGCGACCCGCAGCGGGTCGGTGGACCCGGGGCTGCTGCTCTGGTTGCAAGAACACGAGGGACTCGCCGCGCACGAGGTCGCCCACAACCTCGAGCATTGCTCGGGGCTGCTCGGCCTGGCCGGCACGGCCGACATGCGAGAGCTGCTCGGGCGCGACGACGCCGACGCCCAGCTGGCACTCGATGTCTACCTGCACCGGCTGGCCGGCAGCGTCGCCGCGATGACCGTCAGCCTGGGTGGCCTGGATGCGCTCGTGTTCACCGGCGGCGTCGGCGAGCACGCCGGGCGGGTACGGAGATGCGCCACGACCCGACTCGCCCACCTCGGCGTGAGCATCGATGAGCAGCTCAACGCGGCCGCAGAACCCGACACCGACATCAGTTCCCGCGACGCCCGCGTCGCCACCCTCGTGGTCGCCTCACGCGAGGACCTACAGATCGCTGCCGGTGTCGAGCAGGCCCTGACCGGCGGCGCACCCTCATGACGACGAAAACCGGCACAGCGCGCCGGGGCAACGCCGCCGATACCGGGTCCCTGCTGGGGATCCCGGTCAGCGAGGCGGCCGCCCTCCCCGCAGCGCAGGTGCTCAACGGGCTCGGCAGCACCCCGGGCGGCCTCGACGCCGACGAGGCCGGCCGGCGGCTGACGCTCGTCGGCCCCAACGCGGTGCGCACCCATCACGCCCAGCCGCTGCGGATACTCGCTCGCCAGCTGCGCAGCCCGGTGCTGATCCTGCTCGCGGTGACCGCGGTCATCTCCTTCTTCCTGGGTCAGCGCACCGACACGGTCGTCATCGGGGTCATCCTGCTGGCCAGCGTCGGGCTGGGGTTCGTCAATGAATACCGCGCCGAGCGGGCCACCGATGCGCTGCACTCCCAGGTGACCCACCGGGCGGTGGCGCTGCGCGGCGGCGCGCCCGTCGAGGTCGACGTGACCGCGCTGGTCCCTGGTGACGTCGTGCGCCTCGTCCTCGGCGAGGTGGTCCCGGCGGATCTGCGGCTGCTCACCACCACGGGCCTGGAGTGCGACGAGAGCGTGCTGACCGGAGAGTCGCTGCCCGCTGAGAAGGCGGTCCCGCCGGTTGCCCCTGGCTCAGCGCTCGGCGACCTCACCTGCTGCGCGTTCATGGGCACGGTCGTACGGGCCGGCGCCGGCGCCGGGGTGGTGGTGGCCACCGGGGCTCGGGCGGAGTTCGGGCGCATCGCGCTGGGGCTGGGCGAACGCCAACCCGAGACCGATTTCCAGGCCGGGCTGCGACACTTCTCGGTGCTGCTGCTGCAGGTGGCGGTGGCGCTGACCAGCCTGATCCTGGTGGCCAACCTGGTGTTGCACCGGCCGCTGATCCAGTCGCTGCTGTTCTCCCTGGCCATCGCGGTCGGGATCACCCCGCAGCTGCTGCCCGCGGTGGTCAGCACCAGCCTGGCGACCGGATCCCGGCGGCTGGCCAAGCTCAAGGTTCTGGTCAAGCGGTTGGTCTGTGTCGAAGACCTCGGCGATATGGACGTGCTCGTCACAGACAAGACCGGCACGTTGACCGAGGGCCGGATCACGTTCACCGCCGCGTTGGACCCCGACGGCGCCGACTCCGAGCAGGCGCTGCGCCTGGGGCTGCTCGCTACCGAGGCCGACCCAGCCAGCGGGCCGGTGGGCGCGGTCGGCGGGAACCCCCTGGATGCGGCGCTGTGGGACGCACCCGCCGCCGCGGCCCACCCCGTCGCGGGTTACGTCCGGGTCGGGCTGCTGCCCTTCGACCACGACCGGCGGATGACCTCCACGGTGGTGCGAACCCCCGACGGAGACCAGCAGCTGGTGGTCAAGGGAGCGCCGGAGTCCGTGTTGGCCCGCTGCACGACCATCCCACCCGGTGCCGAGGCCACCCTGGCGGCGCAGTTCGCCGCCGGCAGCCGCGTCGTCGCCGTCGCCAGCCGGGCCGCTCCCGAGCTCACCGTCCCCACCCCCACCGACGAGAACGACCTGACGTTGGTGGGTTTCCTCGTCTTCCTGGACCGACCCAAGGACGCCGCCGCCACCTCGTTGCAGCGTCTCGCCGCGCTCGGCATCACCGTGAAGGTCTGTACCGGGGACAACCCGCTGGTCGCCCAGAAGGTCTGCGCCGACCTCGGCCTGGTCTCCGGCGGCACCCTGACCGGCGCCGAGATCACCGGCATGGACGACGCAGCACTGACCGCCGCGGCGCAGACCACCACGATCTTCGCCCGGGTCAGCCCGGAACAGAAGGCCCGGCTGATCACGCTGCTGCGCCGCCGGGGCCGCGCGGTCGGGTTCCTCGGCGACGGCGTGAACGACGCGCTCGCGTTGCACGCCGCCGATGTCGGCATCAGCGTCGACACCGCGACCGACGTCGCCAAGGACGCCGCCGACGTCGTCCTGCTGGAAAAGGACCTCGGGGTCCTCGCCGACGGCGTCACCGAGGGTCGCCGCATCTTCGCCAACACGATCAAGTACGTGCTGATGGGCACGAGCAGCAACTTCGGCAACATGTTCAGCGCCGCGGCCGCCTCCGCGGTGCTCAGCTTCCTGCCGATGCTGCCAGGCCAGATCCTGCTCAACAACCTGCTCTATGACGCCAGCCAGCTGGCCATCCCGACCGACCGGGTGGATCCCGAACAGCTCCAGGCCCCATCGCACTGGGACATCGCCTTCATCCGCCGCTTCATGGTCTTCTTCGGCCCGATCAGTAGCCTGTTCGACTTCCTCACCTTCGCCCTCATGCTGGGCGCCTTCCACGCCGGGGCCGCGCTGTTCCAGGCCGGCTGGTTCGTCGAATCCCTCGCCACCCAGACCCTCGTGATCTTCGCGATCCGCACCCGGCGCAGCCCCTTCACCCGCAGCCGACCCAGCCGCCCGCTGCTGCTCGCCGCACTCGCGACGGTCACCATCGGTGCCGTACTCCCGCTGTCCCCACTGTCGGGAATCCTGGGGTTCGCGTCCTTGCCGCTGGGGTTCTTCCTCGCCCTCGCGGGCATGGTCATCGCCTACCTCGTGCTCATCGAGCTGGCGAAGCGACTGTTCTTCGCCGACACCGAGGGGCGGCTGCCCCACCTGCGCCGTCGCGGCCACCAACACCGGATACACCGCCGCGCCGCACGCTTCAGCGTCGGCGCTCGGCTACTCCAGTGACACTTCGTGATCTATCGGGCGGGTCGGTCCCGGACATGGCGCGGCCCCAGTCCGACATTGCGCGGTCTGAGCACTGAACCGTTCGATACCGCTGTGCTCACCACCGCCACTCCACCAGCATCGTCGGCACCTCCCGCGGTCGCGTCACCAACGGCGTCCTCTCCAGCGTGATCTCGCTTGTTCGCCAGCTTCGATGCGATCACGCACCCTGTGTGGGCTGCGGGCTGTGCGAAACGCAGTCCGGGGTGGATCAGTCCGCGGATCGGCCCCCCGGGGAGGGGGCTAAAGACTCTGTTGGGGCGCTTCGAGTGAGGGACAGGCTCAGCGTATGGCACAGGGTCAGCACGAGACGGATCATCAATTCAAGGCCGCGATCGCTGATGGCATCGTCGAATGATGGTCCCGACGAGCTGACCCGTGGGCGGTGGCGGCAGAGTCGTGCGTCCCCCGTCGTTGTAGTAGCACCTGTGTATCACCAGCTTCAGTCGCAGGCGATACAGGACATGCGCACGGTCCCGTCGCGCTGCTCATCGCCGGGCGCATTCTCCAGCGTGATCTCGCTGGTCGCCATTACCCGGCCGAGATCAACGATTTTCTCCACAACTGTGAGGAACACATGAGCACTCTGACCGTCGTCGCCGTCGTTGTCGTCCTGCTGATCCTGCTGGGAGTGGGGCAGGGGATGAAAATCGTCAAGCAGTACGAGCTGGGTGTCCTGTTCCGGCTGGGCCGGGTGCTGGGCATCCGTGAACCCGGCATGCGGGTCATCATCCCGTTCGTCGACGTGCTGCATCGGGTGTCGCTGCGGATCATCACGATGCCGATCCAGTCCCAGGGCATCATCACCCGCGACAACGTCAGCGTCGACGTCTCGGCGGTGGCGTATTTCCGGGTGGTCGACGCGGTGAAGTCGGTCGTGGCGATCGAAAACGTTTACGCCGCTATCGACCAGATCGCCCAGACCACCTTGCGGAAGGTCGTCGGTCAACACACCCTGGATGAGACGCTGTCCGAAACCGATCGCATCAACCTGGACATCCGCGAAATCCTCGACGTCAGCACCGTCGACTGGGGTGTCGAAGTGACCCTGGTGGAACTCAAAGACATCCAACTACCCGACAGCATGAAACGCGCCATGGCCCGCCAAGCCGAAGCCGAACGGGAGAAACGAGCGAAGATCATCAACGCTGAGGGTGAGTCGCTGGCCGCCGCCGCGCTCGGCGACGCCTCAGACATCATGATGGCCCACCCCTTGGCGCTGCAGCTGCGTAACCTGCAGAGCCTGGTCGAGATCGGGGTGGACAAGAACACCACCGTCGTGTTCCCCGCACCCTTGATGAGCACCATCGGGGAACTCGGCTCCTTCCTCGCCCGCGAAACCGCCGCCGCCGCGAGCCAGCCGGCGCCGGTCACCGCTGAGAGCAGGCCGAGGCACGTGGCCCTGGCGGCAACAAACGGAGCCCCGAAGCCCACCAACTAGCACCTGTTGGCTCCTCGCTCGCGGTAGGAGGGGCCTCAGAGCTCCCGGCAAGTGCGGGTGCCAGCGGTTCGTTGCAGGGAGGCACGGACCTCCAGGTGATCATGGGATTGTTGAAGTCTTGATGATCGCCTGAAGGGTCCGTGTCTCTGTGTCAGCGTCCCTGATCGAACCGTGGTGAGTCGAGTTCGCTGCCCTGGTCGGTGAGACCGACCGGAGTGCTTCCCCGTCTCATCCGTGGGGGCTGTCACCGCCGCCGGCCCGAACCGGATCGTGTTCGATCATGCCCTCGTCGGGTTGGTGCACGGCAGCGGCCACGAACCACTCGTCAGCCCCGGCTGCCTCAGACCGCACCATTCGCCCGACGGCTGGCCGAGTGGGCCGAGGCCGGGATCGCTCAGCAGTTGCTGCGGGGTCGTGCTCGATGCGTTCGATTGGATGGCACTGGCCGCCCCCGGTCCAGAGAACCCCTCGATCCCTCCGGTGAGGCGTCGTAGCGAGTCGCGCGTGGTCTCTGCTGGTCGTCGCAGCGCCGCGCTATCTGCCGGTGTCCCGCACCGGCCGCCTTCGCCGCCACCCCCATCCTGATCACTGCGGCGGTATCCCGCGCGGGCGGGTCAGCACCGCCACCGGGAGCAGCGCATGAGTCATCCCGCAGTCGGCGCACCGCGACCGCCACGGAACGGCCCACACCGGACGCTGCGCGCCGCGGACCTGCGGGGCCTTGGGCAGCAGCTGCTGGGCGATCCCGGTCTTGGCCCACTCGGCGCCCAGCCGAACCCGATCCGCACGCTCAACGTCGCTGAACCGGGGCTACGTCGTCCTCCTCCACGGTGGGTGACAGACATGCGACCGAAACGATCGGGTCTTTGGGCCCGGTGAGGCGGGACCATAGCCGCTGACCAGCCCAGCCAGGATCGCGGCACTGTGGTGAGGGCGCAGTTCTGCGCTATCGGTGGGCTATATCAGATCCTGCTGACCCGTGGCCGTTCATCTGGAGAGGAATCACTGATGAATCACAAGACGCATCTCTACCTCATGGGCGGCCTACTCGCCGCGGGCGCGGTGCTGTTTTTCTGGGGTGGAGCAGGCACAGGCCTGTTCTTGTTCGTGTGGTTGGGTGCCTGCATGGCGATGATGTTCTTCATGATGCGCGGCATGGGCGGCATGGGCGGCATGGGTGGGAAGGGCAGCGACGCATCCGGCCATTCGCACGGTGTTGACCTGCCCAAGGATTTCGAGGACCAGGCCCGCAGGCGGCAGTGACTGGGACTACGGCGGATGCGGGCGTCGACACGATCACCGGCTGCGGCTCGTCTTTTGATCACAGCCGGCGCCGTCACCGCCGCATCTGAAATTTGTGCGCCCTTTTTGTTGGTTACCGTTGGTTCCGATCTCTCGTTCGCTTTTTTTGAGGATGTGTAGACGCCATGTTGTCGCATGAACCGCAGCCACCTGGGTACTCGTCGTGGGTGAGCGCCAATGTGGTGGATGTCGCCGCGAGCGGCGACGTCGATAGGTCCGCTGTCCTTTTCGGGGTCATCGTCGTGGATCGCGCATCGCGGATCGGTTCTCGGGTCGACTCGATCGGCGGCGGCTCATGACCGCCGTCGGGCGCGTGCGGGGGGGTGGGGTGGCAACCGGGACCGGGGACCGCACGGTGGTGCTGGAGGTTGAGGGGTTGCAGTGGGCGACCCAGAAGAACGCGGTGGAGGCGGTGCTGGGGCGCTGCCCGGGTGTGGTTGCGGTGGTGGTCAATCCGGTCGGGCAGAGCGCCACTGTGACTTTTGACCCGGCGCTGACCTCGGCGGAGGAGTTGGCGGCCTGGGTGCGGGAGTGTGGCTACCACTGCCGGGGGGAGTCGGTCCCGGACCACGTGTGCGCCCCGGCCGCGGCAGCCACCGCGGGCGCGACCGCCGGCCATGTCGGCCAGGTTGGCCGGGGGGCGGCTGGTGGGCATCCGGGACCGGGAGATCACACGGCCAGCCCGGCGGAGGTGATGGGTCATGGCGGGCACGGTGGGATGTCGATGGCCTCGATGGTCCGCGACATGCGCAACCGGTTCCTGGTGGCGGCGATCTTCGGGGTCTTGATCACCCTGTGGTCGCGGATCGGGCGCGACGTGCTCGGGTTCACCGTGGTGGCACCGTTCGGGCTGCGCGATGACGTGTTCGAGCTGATCCTGAGCCTGCCGGTGGTCTTCTATTCGGCTCAGATCTTCTTCGCCGGCGCCTACCGGGCGTTGCGGGCCCGGACCCTGGACATGATGGTGCTGGTCGCGGTGGCGATCGGCGCGGGCTGGGTGTACTCGGTCGGGGTCACCCTGACCGGGGGCGGGGACGTCTTCTACGAGGCGGCGACGATCCTGGCCGCGTTCGTGCTGCTGGGTCACTGGTTTGAGATGCGGGCCCGGGGCGGCGCCAGCGAAGCCGTCCGGGCGCTACTACAGCTCGCCCCGCCCAAGGCGCTGCTGCTGCGCGACGGACAGACCGTGGAGGTCCCCACCGACCAGGTGGTCGTGGGGGATCTGCTGCTGGTCCGCCCCGGCGCGAAGATCGCGGCCGACGGGGTGGTGGACGACGGGGACAGCGACCTCGACGAGTCGATGGTGACCGGGGAGAGCCTGCCGGTGCACAAGGCGCCCGGCGACGAGGTCGTCGGGGGCACCCTCAACATCAACGGGACGCTGCGGGTGCGTACCACCAAGGTCGGTGCGGACACCGCGCTGGCCCAGATCGTGAAGCTGGTCCAGGAGGCGCAGAACAGCCGGGCACCGGGGCAGCGGTTGGCTGATCGGGCGGCGTTCTGGCTGGTGTTCGTCGCGCTGATCGGCGGCGTCGGCACCTTCGCGGTGTGGTATTTCCTCGCGGGGCGCCCGGTCGCTGGGGCGCTGCTGTTCGCGATCACCGTCGTGGTGGTGACCTGTCCGGACGCGCTCGGCCTGGCCACCCCGACCGCGATCATGGTGGGCACCGGGTTGGGCGCCCAGCGCGGAGTGCTGTTCAAAAATGCCACCGCGATCGAGACGGCCAAGCAGATCGACGTGGTCGTGATGGACAAGACCGGCACCCTGACCCTGGGATCACCCGAGGTCACCGACCTGATCGTCGACGGGCTCGCCGAAGCCGAGGTGCTCGCCCTGGTCGCGGCGGTGGAACGGGAGTCCGAGCACCCGCTGGCCGCGGCCGTCGTCACCCGCGCCGAGTCCGCCGGCGTCCCCAAGCTCACCGCCACAGAGTTCACCAACGTGCCCGGTCACGGC
Organism: Actinomycetota bacterium; assembly: GCA_030854185.1. Taxonomy (GTDB): domain Bacteria; phylum Actinomycetota; class Actinomycetes; order Mycobacteriales; family Pseudonocardiaceae. The sequence continues at coordinate 15,180 of JALYTS010000085.1, forward strand.
GCGACCGCCGTCGTGGACGGACATCGGGTCGCGGTCGGCAACACCCGGCTGATGACCGCCCAGGGCATCGATGTCGGCTCGCTCGGTGCCCGCCAGACCGAGCTCGCCGCCGGTGGGCGGACCTCGATCCTGGCCGCCGTCGACGGCCGGGCCGTCGCGGTGATCGGCCTGGCCGATGCGGTGCGTCGCACCTCAGCCGCGGCGGTGGCCGAGTTACGCGGTCTCGGTGTCGAGGTGGTCATGCTGACCGGCGACAACGCCGCCACCGCTGCGCGCATCGCCGACCAGCTCGGGGTCACCACGGTCATCGCCGACGTGCTGCCCGGGGACAAGGCCGCCAAGGTGGCGGAACTGATCGGGGCCGGGCACCGGGTGGCGATGGTCGGCGATGGCGTCAACGACGCCCCCGCGCTGGCCCAGGCCGACCTCGGGATCGCGATCGGCGCAGGCACCGACGTCGCGGTGGAGACCGCCGATGTGGTGCTGATGCGCTCCGATCCGCTCGACGTCGCCGTCGCGCTGCGGATCGGGCGGGGCACCGTGGGCAAGGAGAAGCAGAACCTCGCCTGGGCCATCGGGTACAACTCCGTGGCGCTGCCCATCGCCGCCGGGGTGTTCGAGCCGGCGTTCGGGCTGGTGCTGCGCCCGGAGATCGCGGCGATCACGATGGCCGGCTCCAGCGTCATCGTCGCGCTCAACGCACTGTCTCTCAAACGGCTGCGGCTGCCCACCCCCACCGCATCCGCGGTTGCAGCACCGGTCCCGCCTTCCCGCCGGCCGGTCGGAGCACGCTGAGATGGCCGTGGACATTTGGGCCAGCGACGCGGTGTCGCACCCGGATCCTGCTGATCTCAACGGCCCGGCGCGACCGCCCGGGAGCCGGACCGGTGGCACCGGATGAACAGCGTCCCCGACCCGACCCTGTGGCTGTGACGCCAACGGCCCGCGCCCGGTCGACGGGGATGTCGGGCCGGCCGCGACCGGCCCGGATGCTGTGGATCACGGCAGCATTGGCGGGGTGCTTCATCGGGGTGCAGTGGGGCCTGCGCGACGCCCCGCTGGTGTGGTTCGCGGCACTGCGGGCGCTGGTCGGCGGGGCGGCGCTGGCCGTCGTCGCCCTCCTACAGCGCAGGCCGCTGCCCCGCGAGTGGCGCACCTGGGGCAGTCTCGCCCTGCTCGGGCTGATCAACGTCACACTCGCCTACTGGGCGATGTTCGCCGGCATCGCGGCCCAAGCTACCGGCGTCGCCGCGGTGCTCTCCAACGCCCAACCGTTGCTGATCCTGCTGCCCGCCTGGTGGCTCTACGGCGAACGGCTCTCCCCGCGCACCACGGTCGCCCTCCTCGTCGGGTTCGGTGGGCTGGTGATCGTCGCGCTGCCCGGCGGCGGTGGCAGCGGGGCGGTCCTGTCGCTGCTCTCAGCCGCGGCGGTGACCACCGGCACGCTGCTGGTGCGACACCTGCGCGGCGCTGATGTCGTGGTCGCCAGCGCCGTCTACTTCCTGATCGGCGGTGCCGCGCTCGCGGTCATCGCCGCGGTCACCGAGGGCACTCCCGACATCCACTGGACCCCCCGATTCATCGGGGTACTCGCCTTCCTCGGCCTGGTCGCGACCGCCGCGACGTCGCTGGCCTGGTTCGTGGAAACCCAGCGTTGCGCGCTCGCCTCGCTGACCGCCTGGATGTTTCTGGTGCCGGTGTTCGGGCTGCTACTCGGGGTCGTGGTCCTCGCTGAGCGCCCGGCGGGGTGGACACTGCTGGGCATCGTGCTGGTCCTGCTCAGCATGGGCGTCGCGCTGACCCGCTCCCGCTCCGCTCCCACCCGCCTTCCCCCCGAGCGCACCCGCACCGCTGCGGTACCCACCCATACACACTGCGAGGAAAGCCATGGAATCGTTTAGCTTCGCTACCGGGGATACCTCGACCGCTGTTGCGCCTCATCGGGCCGGTTCATCGGGCGCGACCGGCGCCGATGAGCCCTCGGGGTCGGGTCCGTTGTCGGCGCGGGAGCTGCGCCTTATCGACGGGTATTGGCGGGCCGCGAACTACCTGTCGGTCGGCCAGATCTACCTGTTGGACAACCCGCTGCTGCGTGAGCCGCTGCGCGCCGAGCACGTCAAGCCGCGGCTGCTCGGGCATTGGGGCACCACCCCGGGACTGAACCTGCTCTACGCTCACCTCAACCGGGTGATCACCGCGCGGGAGCTGAACGCGATGTATGTGATCGGACCCGGACACGGGGGGCCGGGGATCGTCGCGAACGCCTACCTGGAGGGCACCTACAGCGAGGTCTACCCCGACATCAGCCGCGACACCGACGGGCTGGCCCGGCTGTTCCGCCAGTTCTCCTTCCCCGGCGGCATCCCCAGCCACGTCGCCCCGGAGACCCCGGGGTCGATCCATGAGGGCGGCGAGCTGGGCTACGCCCTGGTACACGCCTACGGCGCGGCGTTGGACAACCCCGACCTGCTGGTGGCCTGCGTGATCGGGGACGGGGAGGCCGAGACCGGGCCGCTGGCGGCGAGTTGGCATTGCAACAAGTTCCTCGACCCGGTGGGCGACGGCGCGGTGCTGCCGATCCTGCACCTCAACGGCTACAAGATCGCCAACCCGACGGTGCTGGCCCGGATCCCCGACGCCGAACTCGACGCCCTGCTCGAGGGCTACGGGCACCGGGTCTACCGGGTCACCGGGGACGACCCGGCCCGGGTGCACCAGCAGCTCGCCCAAGCTCTTGATGACGCGGTCGCCGAGATCACCCGGATCCAGTGCGCGGCCCGCGAGGGGCGGGTGACGACGCGACCGCGGTGGCCGCTGATCGTGCTGGCGACGCCGAAGGGGTGGACCGGACCGAAAATGGTGGACGGCAAACCGAGCGAGGGCACCTGGCGCGCCCACCAGGTGCCACTGGCCGAGGTGCGGACGAACCCCGAGCACCTGGCCCAGCTGCAGGAGTGGCTGCGCAGCTACCGCCCCGAGGAGCTCTTCGACGACGCCGGCACCCTGATACCCGAGCTCGCCGCCCTAGCCCCGACCGGGCCGCGGCGGATGAGCGCGAACCCGCACACCAACGGCGGGAGCCTGCTGGCACCGCTGCGCCTACCCGACTTCCAGCAGTATGCGGTGGCGGTGGACGCGCCGGGCACCATCGAGGCGGAGGCGACCCGGGTGCTCGGCACGTTCCTGCGCGACGTGATCCGCGACAACCCCGACACCTTCCGGTTGATGGGCCCGGATGAGACCGCCAGCAACCGGCTCGGTGCGGTGTTCGAGACCACCGACCGGGTCTGGCAGGGCGAGACGCTGCCCACCGACGAGCACCTCGCCCGGTCGGGTCGGGTCATGGAGGTGCTCTCCGAGCACCTGTGCCAGGGCTGGTTGGAGGGCTACCTGCTGACCGGGCGGCACGGCATGTTCTCCTGCTACGAGGCGTTCATCCACATCGTCGACTCGATGGTCAACCAGCACGCCAAGTGGTTGAAGGTCACCAACGGCATCGGCTGGCGGCGCCCGATCGCGTCGTTGAACTACCTGTTGACCAGCCACGTGTGGCGCCAGGACCACAACGGGTTCTCCCACCAGGATCCCGGGTTCATCGATCACCTGGTGAACAAGAAGGCCGCGATCATCCGGGTGTACCTGCCGCCGGACGCGAACACCCTGCTGTCGGTGGCCGACCACTGCCTGCGCAGCCGCCAGTACGTCAACCTCATCATCGCCGGCAAGCAGCCCGCGCTGTCCTACCTGAGCATGGGCCACGCGGTGGCGCACTGCACCCGTGGGCTGGGCATCTGGGAGTGGGCCAGCAACGATGAGGGCCAGCAGCCAGATGTGGTGCTGGCCTGCGCCGGTGACGTCCCCACCCTGGAGACCCTCGCCGCGGCGGCGTTGCTGCGCGCGCACCTGCCCACGTTGCGGGTCCGGGTCGTCAACGTCGTGGACCTGATGCGCCTGGAGCCCGCCACCGAGCACCCACACGGACTGCCCGACGCCCAGTTCGACGCATTGTTCACCCCGGACCGGCCCGTCATTTTCGCCTACCACGGCTACCCGTCGCTGATCCACCGGCTCACCTACGCGCGCACCAACCACGCCAACATCCACGTCCGCGGCTACAAGGAAGAGGGCACCACCACCACCCCCTTCGACATCGTCATGCTCAACGACCTGGACCGCTACCACCTGGTCATCGACGTGATCGACCGGGTCCCCTCCCTCGGCGCGGCCGCCGCGCACCTGCGCCAGCAGATGGTCGACGCCCGACTGGCCGCCCGCGCCTACACCCGCACCCACGGCGAGGACGACCCGGCCATCAGCCAGTGGACCTGGCCCTACTGATGCCCGAGAACCCGAGCTGGTGTGGCGGTGCGAGAAGCGCAGGCAGCCCCTGGCTGCTCAGCTATGATGGCTTCGACCCCGCTCGGGAGGGGACCCGGGAGGCGCTGTGCACCCTGGGCAACGGGTACTGGGGCACCCGCGGGGCCGCCCCCGAGGCCGTCGATGACGACGTGCACTATCCCGGCACCTACCTGGCCGGCGTGTACAACCGGGTGCGCAGCGACCTGGCCGATCGCACGGTGGAGACCGAGCACCTGGTCAACGCCCCGAACTGGACTGCGGTGCAGGTCCGCATCGGTGATGACCCCTGGCTCACTGCGGCCACGGCGGAGCTGCTCACCTATCACCAGCAGCTCGACCTGCGCCGCGGGGTGCTGACCCGCACCGTCTGCTACCGCGACACCGCCGGGCGGACCACCCGGATCACCTCCACCCGACTGGTGTCGCAGGCCGCCGTGCATCTGGCCGCGCAGCAGACCACCGTGGCGGCCCAGGACTGGACGGGCACCCTGACCGTGCGCGCCGCCCTCGACGCCCGGGTGCGCAACCGCAACGTCATCGACGACCGGCGCCTCACCGACCGGCATCTTG
>JALYTS010000185.1 GCA_030854185.1 Actinomycetota bacterium
ACCCGGGCCAGCACCCTGAACACCACCCGACCCGGGCCGTGAACATCCCGACCAACCTCAACCCGCCGACGATGACCACCCCGGCGGCCCCATCTGACGATGGCCGCCGACGGGCTCATCATGGTGCTCGCACCCGACCCCACCAGCCACAGCAGGACAGCCCGGCAGACGGGAACTCCGAATGCTTACGATCCCCGTGCACGAGGTAAGGTTATTGATCGTGTCGCGAGCGCAGGTGCTTACCGAGGGCGAATGGTTCAGGCTGCGCGACGTTAGATTGACCGCGTTGAGTGAGTCTCCTGGGACTTTTTTGTCGAGCTATGAGCGTGAATTGTCCTACGGAGAAGGCGAATGGCGGGCTGAGTTCTCTCGCGGGGAGTGGACTATCGCGGTCGACCATGGTCAAGCGGTCGGCCTCCTCGGTGCCACCCACGAGGTGGATACGCCTTCAAGGGAACGCTATTTGGAGTACATGTGGGTATCGCCTGAATTTCGCCGAACAGGAGTCGCATCAACCCTGATCAGGACTGTCTTGAGTCAACTTCTCAGCTCTGGAATCATCACGGTCTGGTTGTGGATACTCGACAGTAACGAAGCAGCCCAGCAATTATACGAACGATCCGGATTCGTTAGCACAAATGAAAAACAGCCACTTCCGAACGATTCTTCGCGTAGCGAAGAACGCATGAGAATCAGTCTTTGTTAAGCAGTCATGGCAGTGCGCCGGGGACGACAATTCCCAGGCGGCACTCAGACTATGACGACGTCCGGCTCCTCCGAGGGCCAACCAAGAGCTTCTTTGCGCGCGCGAATCATTACGCTCCGATCCGTGGATCCAGCGGTCAGATTGTAGGCCCACACCGGACGGAAGCATTCTTTTCCAAGAGCTTCCCCGGCCACTCGTCAGGCGAGATTATCTCGTTCGTACCTTTAACGATCTTGCCAGGATCGACGTCTCTTGTGACCGTGGCCCCAGCACACACGTAGGCTCCCTTGCCGATCTTGATGTCTCCCACCACAATGGCCCCCCATCCGATGAAGGCGCCGTCCTCAAGGGTCGGTGAGTTCTCCATCGCCTCTGGGGCATCCCACGGAATCGCCGGGTCGAGCTGACGGTGGATCAGGTCACCGAACACCCGGGAGCCGTTACCGACGACACTTCGCTCACAGATCAGACCCCCGATCACACAGTCGTCGCCGATCCTGGCCTTGGCACCGACAGTCGCCCGGTGCGTGGCGATCACGTTCTTCCCGATAGTCGCGCCCCACCCGATCAGTGTGAAACTGTCGAGGACAGTGCATTCGCCGATCATCGCTTCCGCTCCGACAACGCAAAATGGTCCGATATCGCAATGAGCGCCGATGGTGGTGGGACGGTTGAGCCGGTTCCACTCGCCCTGCTGCAGGCGACGATATGGCGCACCGATCACCGCCGTGGGGGCTACCGTCGCTGAGGGATCCTGGTCGAGATTCGAGGTAAACATGGGCGGTTTCCTCCTGCGACGGATCAAAGCTGTGGCGACTGGGCGTACTGGACGAGGTCGAGAGACGCCAACGCCTTCCGGAGAGTGCCGGACCGCTGCAGACGGACCCACCTTTCACACCAGTCCGCAGTATCGTGCTTCCAGGTCTTGAGGTACGCCGCGCACTGCTCGGCGGTTATGTTGGAACGTCGATCGTCTGCCACCTTCAACGAGAGGAGGGCGGCATAGGTGCGGTCGCTCGGCGGCTGGTTTTCGATCCGGGTCGCGATCTGCTCAGTGAAGTCGGCCCGTGCCCGCAGGAACCACCGCCAGTAATCGGCTTCGAATGCCGCGGCAGGCATATCCAGCGGCACCACCTTGTGGCCAGGAGAAGGGTGCATGAGGTTAGTGAGGCCTTCGGCCAGCACCTCGCCGAACTCCTCGTCCGCAGCACGGTCCGGCTCCGCGAAGGGGTCGTATTCAAGCTGGCGCGCGGATCCGGTGGCGGCCACCTTCCGCTTGGCCAGGCTGCGGCAAAGGAACATCCAATCCTCGTTATAGACCTCGGGAAAAAACGAGTTCATCTGGCAACAGTCGACGAGCAGCGCAGCGCCTGATATAAACGTCTTCTGAGCTTCACCACTGTACCGATTGGCGTGGCAGACCACGGAGTTGTCCGGGAAATGGTCCACCGGCAGCCCGACCATCGACTCGACGCCGAGTGCGGCAGCGCCCCGCCACACGGCCGCCATGTCCACTTCCTCGATGTCGTCGTCAAGGAAGAGCACCGAGCGCCATTCCTGCAATCGCGCCAATAGCACGCCGAGATTGCGTTTGAGGCTCAGGTCACCAAGGCGCTCTACCTTCGCCTCGGTCACTCGGGAGGTCGCGAAATCAAGCCACGGGTGTTGATAACTGTTGGGAATATCGATTGCCAGCCACCGGAGTCCCGGACGTTTACCGATCCACGCTGAAAGACCGGCGGATCGCGCATCACGGCTACAGAGAGCGACAAAACGAGCGCCGAGATCTTCTGCGACCTTTACTGCTACAGCCAGTTGCTGCACCGGACGGCTGGCCGGCACCACGACGGCGTCAACCAATGGCGCTAGATCCCGGAGGAGGGCGCGGTGCGACTGTCGGTGCCTGCCCAATGCGGCGGCGGCAATCTTTTCACTCGGGTACGCGACCACGGTCAGCCTGCAGTCGGAAACTCATAGAGTCGGTTACCGATGCTCCCGAGATCAGGTGTGGCTGTAGCGTGATCGATAACCGGCACACGCATAACGATAGCAAAGCGCTTAGCATCGCCGAACCGACCAGCAAGATAAGCCTCGTTTTGTGCGCGAAAATCGCCATCAGTCATGCAACGCACAGCTCCGTAGACGCCACGCGTGAAAACCCCGCTGCAGATCGTCAACGTTCGCGTAGGATCGAACGGATTCGGCGTCCGAGCCAGTAGACCCACATCCTGAGTCACGAGTTTACCGTCCTCGTCGAATTCTGGATAATAGCGGTTGCCGTCCACTTCAATGACCTCTCCGTTCACGATTTCGTCCACCGAGAGTCGGCGTATTGGCAGATCTATTTGACTTCTCAGCCCGATCGAAACCTGATCGTATGCCTGTCCCCCGAGAAGGACGAGATGGGCGGGCAGATCGTCTGACTCAATTCGCGCAGCCAGTTCGAAGCGGACATCTGATTCGGCGTTGGCTGCCCTTATGTGACCAAATAACTCGATCAACGCATCCACGTCCGCATACGCAGCCAGTTGGATGTAGTTGGGATGGCTGCCCCGCGCGAATTCGGGCCGTCTCTCCCGGGGCAGTTTCCCGCATATGATCCGTACCGGCGCACCGTCGGCAAATCGCCAGAATCTGCCGCACGCTGAAGACGGCGCGGCAGGCTCACCGACCTGCACAGCGGCAGTGCGTAAATCACTGAGCTCCTTCGCCAGCAGTGAGCGTCTCAGCTGCTCGTCCTCGGTCAGCTGCTCTTCTGGGAGAAGTTGAAGCGGCTTGCCTGATAGCGATCGCTTAGTGGAGAAGATGGCCGCGTAGCCTTCAAGGCGGCCCAGCGGCGGGATCCTCGGTGCCGTCTCTTTCTCCCACATGGAGACGATGCTGGGTCCCACGCCGAGCACTGACGCCAGCTGTGGTTGCGTGAGCCCCCACTCCTCGCGCAGTCGGCGGAGCCGCGCGGCCAGCTCCCGCGACGCGGGCCTCGGACGGGGCTGGCTCATTATCTCCCTCCGGGCAGCTTCACCAGGCTTCACTTTTCATGTGAAGGAGCCTGATGCTACATCAATCGGCGGCGATGGCAAGGCACTCATCAGGACGCCTTGACGGGAAGTTACATAGTCGTAACAAATGACAGGTCGCTGACATGTACCGTAGCTCACCCGTACAAGTGAACTTCAATCATTTTTGTGAAGTTCACTGAAAGTGAGGTGCGGCCTGAGACACCCTCCAAAGCCGCGGACGACCGGCTGACTCCGGCGCCGTGCAGCTTGACGCACTCAAGTCCTTGAACGCAGACACCCCCGGTTCGCGGCTAACGAAGCCCGAGGGTGCCTGCGCCTCTCTGAACCCCAGGTCGCCGACACAGTGGTGCCGGCTCCAAGGAGCCCAGTATGTCCATGTTACTCACGCTCGCTACAGCCGTGAACGATCCGCCCGCGGACCGCCCGTCCACATCGTCGAGTTCCACGGCAGTCATCGTGGTGATCGCAGTATTCGCCTTGTTGATCGCTGCCACGGTACTGTCAGCCACGATCGAGCCGTTGGCATTCATCGTGGCCACCGCCTTCTGCGCACTCGTCTCAGTATTGCGTGGACTCGTAATCATCCTGTTAGCGCTGCTGCTCGTGCTGGCGATGGCGCTCTCCGGAAGAGACCATATCGTGCGATCCAACAACTTGCCCTCCACGTCTACCGCTAGATGAGGAGGGCAGCGATCATGTCGCCATCACACCGGAGCGCGATACGCTTGTCCGAGGCTCGGCCCGCGGGCCGTGGAGAGGGAGCGAGACGTCGTGGCGGGACGCACCGCGGAGCGCCGTGACCCTGCAGGTGTTGAGCGGGGTGCTGCTGGTCTGCCTCGGGCTGCTGCTCGGAGCGACATGGACCATTCAGGCCTTGAGGCCCAAGCTTGAGCGGCAAGCCGAGGAACGTCGCAGGCTGAACGAGGAGTGGTTGGCGGTTCGCACCGCCCGCCGGCAGCGAGGCACGTGCCCCCGCTGCGGAAGTCCACTGTCCGAACGGAACTGGTACATAGCACCCACGGTCGTAGACGATCAACCGGATGACGACTGAGTACGTGGGCGCGACACGAGCGAGACTGACCGGCGGAGGATACGGGATCTGCACCCGCGATGGTATTGGCAGCTGGAGACGCTGATCATCTGCGGTTGCAAAGGGCTGGTCCGATGAGTTAGTGACCGAATGGGGTCCAAACGATCTGTGAGTGTCGTTGCGGTGCTCCTGGGTGGGAGTGCTCCAGGCTAGGTGTCGGCAACTCGGTGTGACCCGCAAACGATCTGGCCGCTTCGGTGTGCCTTCGTCGTGACTTGTCCGCCGTGGTTGCCGGCACCGGCCTGGCCCACCAGTTGGCCTGATCAGAAGCCTGTCCGCCGGTTGGCGTGACCCGTCACAGATGTGCCGCTCGGTGATCCCATCCAGGCCGGTGCCGACGTTTGACCCGCGCCCAGGAAAGGGGACAGGCCGTTGCCCATGTTGGCAGAAGTCGTCGATGCCGTCGTCGGTGTGGACACCCACCGCGACACCCATCAGGTGGAGATCGCGCATCCGACCGGGACACCGATCGCGACGATCACGATCAGCAACGACAGCGCCGGGTTCGCTGAGCTGCTCGGGTGGATCTTCGATCATGCCCCGGGTCCGCGGTTGGTGGTGTCGATCGAGGGGACCCGCAGCTATGGTGTCGGGCTGGCCCGCGCGGTCGCCGCCGCCGGGTTGATGGTCATCGAGTGCGAGCAGCCCCACCGCAAGACCCGCCGCGGTAAGGGCAAGTCCGACCCGATCGACGCGCACCTGGCCGTGCTCACCGCGCTGCGCTGTGATGCCGACCGGTTGCCGACCCCGCGTGCCGACGGTGACCGTGAAGCGCTGCGGATCCTGCTCGGCGCCCGCCACGACCTCACCACCGCGCACACCGCGCAGACCAACCGGCTCCGGGCGCTGTTGCTGGGCGGCGACGACACCGACCGGCAGACCGCCCGTGCTGCGCTTTCTGACACCGTCCTGGCCGCTCTGGCCCGGCGCCGCAGCCCCCGCAACGCCGACCGCGCCCAGGCGGTG
>JALYTS010000025.1 GCA_030854185.1 Actinomycetota bacterium
GGCCGGTCATCACTCCCCCAGACGACGGCTGGGAAGACACCCAAATCTGGGACCACACACCACCCGACCCCGAGCCGGAACCGCCGCCCGAACCCAACCCTGGCGATAGCGCGCCCCCTTTCTGACCGCCGCCACACCGAGTCGACAGCCCGACTTTCAGCGACTCCGGTTCTCGACGAGATCTATGTGCCGATCGGGTCGGGTCAGGGGGCGTTCCTCGCCGGTCGGGTGAATACGGTTCTTCCCCATCTCAGCTGAGACCAAGCTTGTCAGGTTGGGCTCAGCTGAAGCGCTTCGCGAAGTAGCTCATCAAGCTCAGCGCCTTGCACCGTACCGGTTTCCAACAGTCGGGCTGCGACGAGCTCAAGCCGTACCTGCTGATCCCGGAGGTATGCTTCGACTTGATCTCTGATCTCGAGGGTCTCGGTAATTCCCATTTGGCGACATAGGCCATGCGCCACCAGTAACTCATCAAGCTCAGGCGGTGTAACGGTAGCCCCCCATGTTCTGAAGACCACTTTTTCCGCAAATGGACCGCCATACATAACCCATACCCGGTCGAGCTCTGATGGTGTTTCGCGCAGCCGCATCGTGCCCTCACCGTCGTTGCGGTGCAGCTCAATGACGGCGACGGCAAGGCCCCGAGAGGAGGCTAGGAGGGCATGCCCGGCTTCATGCACGGCCGCCCTGTTTCGTTCCGTATCCGCAAAGCCCATGCGCGGAGCCTAACCCTAGCTAGATCACCACCGTCAGCGGATCTCACTAGCCCTCTGGCCGGCCAGCGGCCGTTGGCCGGAGCCGACGCCATGAGTCCTAATCATCGCGCCGAGTGGCGGCGGCGAGTTGGTTACCGGAGTGCCGCAACCTTGCGAGGCTGCGCCGTGGCCGCCCGGCGTCCACCCACGTGTTCAGGAACGCGAGCGTTTCCGGGCTGAGTACAAGGCGAAGGCGGCTAGTGGGCGGCTCAGATCCGTTGCGTCGATTTCGCGGACCGCCTACGGGACGTCGCGGCTGGTCGCGCTCGCCTGAACTGACGTGCCTGGCGCCGAGGGGCTGTTGAGCCGGACTGGGATCTCGTCGTAGCCGCGGAGGACCCGGGTGGGACGGCGGTGTGGGATGCCGGCGAGCGCGAGATCGGGGAACCGGCGGAACAGGGTCTGTAACCCGACTTCGCCTTCCAGGCGCGCCAGGGCGGCGCCGATGCAGTAGTGGATGCCGCTGGAGAACGCCACGTTCTGGTCTGCCTCGGGGCGCTGTACGTCGAACCGGTGGGGGTCCGGGAAGATCTCGGGATCCCGGTTCGCGCCGCCCAGCAGCAGGATGATCAACGAGCCGGCCTTCACCGGACGGCCGGCCACCTCGGTGTCCCGTAGCGCGACGCGGCCGGTGCGCTGCACCGGCGACTCGTAGCGCAGGATCTCCTCAACGGCGCCGGCCCACCGCTGCGGTTGGGCTCGCAGCACGTCCAACTGCTCAGGGTGGCGCATCAGCGCGACGGCGCCGTTGCCCAGCAGGTTGACCGTGGTCTCGAAACCGGCGGCGAGCACCAGCATCGCGATGCTGCTCAGCTCGTCAATGGTCAGATTGCCCTGGTCGTGGGCCGTCACCAGGGCGCTGAGAACGTCGTCCCGGCGGGCGCGACGGACGTCTGAGAAGTGGCCGAGCATCCATTGCTGCAGTGCGGCTATGCCGAGTTCGGAGCGGCGGAAATCCCGGTAGCTCAATCCGACGTCCAGGGACAGCGCCGCGCCCGCCCCCCAGTCGAGGAACTGGCGACGCATCGCGACCGGCGCTCCGAGCATCTCGGCGATCACGGTAGCCGGCAGCAGGCTCGCGTAGCGCTCCACCAGATCCACTGTCGAGCCAGTGGGCGACGCCCGGGCGATCTCGCCGAGCAGGTCCTCGGCGATCTCCTCGACGCGGGGACGCATAGCCGTGATGGCCCGCGCGCTGAACGCCCGGGTTACCAGCTTGCGGTAGCGGGTGTGCTGGGGCGGGTCGGTCACCAGCATGGATGGTGGTTCGATCGGCCCCAGCACCGAGCGACCACCGATCTTCATGCCCAACTTGAGGATCCCGGGGAGCAGGTCCAACCGCATCTGGCCGAAGTCCGGGCTGCGTAGCACGGCCAGGCAGACGTCGTGGTGCGCGGACATCATCGCGAGTCCGCTCGTGACGATTCGACCCTGCGAGCGCAGCTCGTCGTAGTACGGGAAAGGGTCCTCGCGGATCGCCGGGTCGATCATCAGCCGCGAACCCAGGTCACCGGAGCGCACCTGGCGTTGCACCGTCCGCCTGATCAACCCGTGCCGGACCACCCACCGGATCCTGCGTCGTAGCGCCATCGTGACCTCCACCGCCCGACCCCCGCGACGACGACAATACGAGTTAGACAAACGTATGTATATGCCCGACGGCCCGAGATCACGTGGATGAGACGCGCTGCCGCCCATCAGTGTCAGACGACAGTGATCACTCTTTGTGTGCGCTCAGCGACATGTCGTGTCGCTGAGCGCACACAGACGACGATCACGATGTCGTGGCTGCGAGATCTGCGGGCCAATCATGGCTATGACCTACCCGAGGTCATCGCGACTCCGATCACCGGCGGCAGCGCTGAATACCTGTCCTGGTTGGTCGCAGAGACGCGCGGCTGAGCGGTTGAGAGCTACGCAACGTAGCTAGAGAACGTCAGCTCGCGATCTGAAGTTGCGAGAAATTCCGTCAAATAGGTGATTGTGCAGCGATCTTGCGGTCGCTGGGCGGTGTCGGGTCGACCATGTTCACCCGTCTCGGCGGTCGGGCTGTTGATCCGGCTCACCCCACCGCCGCTACGCGGGCGGTCCACCAGCTTGTGGTCCAGCAGCTTCCTGCTCGGCGGCGTCACCGGACCGCTGGTCGGGGGTGGGCGGATCGGCATCTCGCTGCGCGCGCCGTTTGTGGTCTATTCGATTGCGCTGTTCGTCACCGCCGCCCCGCGTACCGCGCGGCGCTGTCGTCCAACTTCGCCAATGGCTGGGCGGTCACCGGCGTGCGGGTCTCGCTGGTGCCGCTGTTCGTCGTCGAGGTGCTGCATCGCGCGGAGTCGCTGGCCGGGGTGACACTCTCGGTTTTCGCCGCGGGCACCGTGGCCGTATTGACGTTTTCCGGCAGGCTCACGGATTCCTTCGGGCGCCGCCCACCGATGCTGATCGGGATTGTCGTCACCGGTAGCGCGACGATCTGGCTGGGTTTCACCAGCGGTGTGCCGGAGTTCCTGGCCGCCGTGCTGATCGCCCGGGCAGGCACCGGGCTGATCACGCCGGCGCAGGGGGCCACGGTTGCCGACGTGATCGGCTCGCACGCCAAGGACGGCCAGGCGCTGGCCATTGCTCAGATGACCGCCGGCATCGGCGTGAGCCGCCGACGCTGAAGCAGACTCAGCGCGTGCCGGCCCCGATCAGGGCACCGACCAGGTAGGTCGCCACTGCGGCGATCGCGCCGAACCCCACCTGGCGTAGGCCTCCCAGCCACCATGAACGGGTGGTGAACCGGGATGAGACCGCCCCGGCCACGAATAGCCCACCTGCGCCGGCGGCGAGACCTGTGAGCAGCGAGGCGAAGCCGAGCAGGTAGGGGATCAGCGGGACCAGCGCGCCGATCGCGAAGCAGAGGAACGACGATCCGGCGGCCACCCACGGGGAGGGTTGATCGTCGGGGTTGACGCCTAGCTCTTGGTTGATGTGCACCCGGACCGCCAGCGACGGGTTGGCGTGTACTTCCTCGGCCACCTGCTTCGCGGTCGCACGAGTGAGCCCCATCTGCACGAAGGAGGCGACCAGCTCGGCTTGCTCCGCGGCCGGATGCCGGCGCAGTTCGTCGCGTTCCACCTTGACCTCGGCGCGCACCTGATCATTCTGCGTCTCGACCGACGCGTACTCCCCGAGCGCCATCGAGAATGCGCCCGCCACCAGCCCGGCCATCCCGGTCAACAGGACCAGTCGCGCACCCGCACCGCTGCCGCCCACACCCGCGACCAGTCCGATGTTGGTCACCAGACCGTCCATCGCGCCGAATACGGCCGGTCGGAGCCACCCTCCCGAGAGGTCCTGGTGGACGTGACCGACCTCATCACCCGGCTCGACTATCATCATTGATCCCCGCACCTCAGCGACACCCTTGCCACCACGGTACGGAGAGCGCCGCGCAACGGCCGTACTCAGGTTCGCCTCGCGATGGGCAGCCTCGCCTTGCCTGCGAGTGAGTGGATAGTCTGATCGGGTGGCTCGCCTATCCCGCTCGGCCGTCGATGGGCTGGGCACCCTGGTGCGACTGGGACTCGCCGCGGTGTTTCTGGTCTCCGGAGCACTCAAGGCGGTAGACCCGGCTCAGACCCGGATTGCCGTGCGCGCCTACGAACTGCTGCCGCCGGACCTGGTCGGGCCGGTCGCCACCGCGTTGCCGTTGGTGGAACTGGTACTGGGAACCCTGCTATTGGTGGGTGCAATCACCCGGTGGGTAGCCCTCGCCTCGGGGGTGCTGCTGGTAGTACTGATGACGGCGGTGGCGCAGGCCTGGGCTCGCGGATTGTCCATCGACTGCGGATGCTTCGGCGGTGGGGGGGCTGTGGCCAAGGGGGACACGCGCTACCCGCAGGAGCTGGCGCGCGACGTAGGGACCTTGCTGCTGGCGTTGTGGCTGATGGTGCGGCCCAGGACGGTGCTGAGCGTTGACGGGTGGCTGCGCGCGGATCCCGGTACCGCGAATCCGGGTGTCGCGGATCCAGATGCGCCGTGGCGCACCGCCGGGAATCCGGTCAAATGAACAGGAAAGGACGTGTCGTGGGCGGCGGGGAGAAGGGCGAGGACAAGCGCAAGCGGCAAGGCGCGCAGGCGGTGACGGCGGCCCGCGGGGGCGGTCGCGGGAACCGCGGATTGATCGCGGGGATCGCCATCGTCGTGGTGCTCGCCGTTGTCATCGGGGTCGGGCTGTGGCTGCAGAACCGCAACAAGCCGGGTGCCCTGCCGGTGGCGATTCCGGTCGCCGCTGCCGGGGTGCAGTACCCGGTGGCCGCTCAGGGCGACGCCATCGTGACCGGAAGTCCTCAGGCGCCGACGACCATCGATGTCTACGAGGACTTCATGTGCCCGGTCTGCGGCCAGTTCGAAAAGCTCTACCATCAGCGGCTCACGCAAGCCGCTGCTGACGGCAAGGCCAAGGTGGTCTACCACCCGGTCGCGATCCTCGATGAGCTCTCGGTCCCGCCCGGGTACTCCACGCTGGCCGCCGGTGCGACCTACTGCGCCACTGCGGCCGATATCTTCCCTCGCTTCCACGACAGCCTGTTCGCCGCGCAACCGCCGGAGGGCGGTCACGGGTGGACCATCGCCCAGCTCCAGCAGCTCGGCCGCTCGCTGGGAGCCGGCGACGCCTTCGCGGGTTGTGTGCAGGCCGGCGCGAAGCAGCGCGTCACCACCGCAACAGCGACCGCCGGTCAGTACATCCGGGGGCTGCGACCCGATCATCGATTCGGCACTCCGAGTGTCGTCGTCAACGGTGCGATCATCGACATCAGTGATGAAGGATGGTTGGACCAGGCACTCAGCGCCAACCGACGCTGACCCAGGGTCCTGTTCAGGGATCACCGCCGGCCTCGTGTACCGTGACCTACGCGCCGCGGTGGGTATTGGTGATCGCTTAGGGGCTGTAGCGCAGCTGGTAGCGCACCGCACTGGCAGTGCGGGGGTCACGGGTTCGAATCCCGTCAGCTCCACTTTTTTGAAGGTCGGCTTGGATGAGCGCCATGGGGACGGCGGGTTTCACCAGCCGGGCTAGGTGGCTGGCCTCGGCCGTGGCCGCCTTGGTCTGTTATGGCGTGGGCGGCTACCTGTTGTTCGGCTTCAATCTGGTGGACGCGGTCTACCTCACGGTCTCGACCCTGACCACCGAGGGATTCGCCACGCCCGTGTCGCTCTCCGACGGCGCGAAGATCTTCACGGTGAGCTTGTCACTGTTCGGGGTATCGGTGTTCGTGGTGGCTCTCGGCGTGTTGGCCACCGCGCTGGTCGACGGGCAGCTCGCCCAGGGGTCGAGGAGGCGCTCGATGCAGCGACGGATCACCGAGCTACGTGATCACCACATCATCTGCGCCTACGGGCGGGTGGGTCGGGCCGCGGCTCGTGAGTTCGAAGCCGACGGCGTGGCGTTCGTCGTGATCGAGGTACGGCCCGAACTGGAGGAGGAACTGCGCCGCGACGGCGTGCTCTACCTGATCGGCAGCTCTTCGTCGGAAGCGCTGTTGCGTGCAGCCGGGATTCACCGCGCCCGCGGGCTGGTGTGCGCGGTGGACTCAGACGCGGAGAATGTCTACATCACGCTGGTAGCCCGGTCGCTCAATCCCGA
This sequence comes from Actinomycetota bacterium, assembly GCA_030854185.1. GTDB lineage: Bacteria > Actinomycetota > Actinomycetes > Mycobacteriales > Pseudonocardiaceae. The sequence continues at coordinate 6,382 of JALYTS010000025.1, forward strand.
CATCAGCATCGTTGCCAGGGCCTCTGAGGACGCGGCGGCGGACCGGCTCTACCGGGCGGGTGCGGATCGGGTGGTCTCCCCGTATGCCACCAGCGGTCGTCGGATGGCTCTGATCGCCTTGCGACCCGAGGTGGTCGACTTCTTGGATCTCGCCCGCCGCGGCACCGCCGCGCTGCGAATCGAGGAACTGCTCATCACCGAGGAATCGCAGCTTGTGGGGCACTCCCTGGACCAGATCTGTGGCTCGGCCACCGCGCTGCTGGTCCGCCGCGCCGGCGGCGAACTGCTGCCGAACCCGAGCCGGGACACGGTCGTGCAGCCGGGCGACGTGGTGGTGATGTTCGGTGAGCCGGGGGCTCTGCGGCCTGTCGAGTAGTCCAGCCACTGCGTGGAGACCGGTCAGCGGACGACTTGTACCACGTCTCCGACCTGCAGGGTGTTGTAGAAGGTCTGCGCGGCGCTGCGGGTCAGGTGGACACAACCGTTGGAGGCGACGTTCACACTGTCCTGGTGGAAGGCGTCACCGCCGTTGAAGAACACCGAGTAGGGCATCGGAGCGTTGTGGAACAGGGTGCTGCGGTGGTGCAGGTCCTTCCAGAACACCGTGAAGGTGCCGGGGTCGGTCGGAGCGCTGGCTTTGCCGGTCGCCACCGGGACCGGCCCGTAGCTGACACTGCCGTTGCGCATCAGCCATGCCTGTTGGGTCGACAGGTCGACGCAGGCCCGGGCCGAGGCCGAACACGGCGCGCCACCCGTCGCGGCGGCGGCCGCTGCCGTTGTGGCGAAAATCATCGCCACCGCGATCAGCAGGCCGACGGCAACGGTTCGGACCGGGTGGAGAAGTCGAACCATGGCTATGGAAGTACCCCACCCTGACCCGGCAGTAAACCCCGATAGCGGCTCGACGGCGCGCATCAGGGCGTCTACGACCTCCTACGGTCTCGGGTGAGAGGCAGTAGCCGGGTCGTACGCAGCGGCAGCTAACATCACTCCGGGACCAGGGTGACTAGTGTCGCCATAGGTCGGTACCGTGCACGGTGAGTCGTGGACAACCGGGAGGCAACCTGTGACGGCCGTAGCGCCCCAGCCGATCGTTACCCGGCCGCGCCCGGTGCGCCCCACGGTCAAGGGGTCGGCTCTACTGGGTCTCCTGCAGACCACCGATCACAAGGTGATCGGGATGCTGTACCTGGTCACCTCGATGGCGTTCTTCTTCGTCGGTGGCAGCATGGCGATGCTGATCCGCGCCGAGCTGGCCCGACCGGGCATGCAGTTCCTGTCCAACGAGCAGTACAACCAGCTGTTCACCATGCACGGCACGATCATGTTGCTGCTCTACGCCACGCCGATTCTGTTCGCGTTCGCGAACCTGATAATGCCGCTGCAGATAGGTGCTCCGGACGTGGCGTTCCCCCGGCTCAATGCGTTCTCCTACTGGGCGTTCCTGTTCGGTGGCATCATCGTGTTGTCCGGATTCCTGACGCCGGGTGGTGCGGCGGATTTCGGTTGGTTCGCCTACACCCCGTTGTCCGACGCTATTCACTCCCCGGGCGCGGGTGGGGATCTGTGGATCATGGGCTTGGTCCTTGCTGGACTGGGCACCATTCTCGGTGCGGTCAACATGATCACCACGGTGGTCTGTCTGCGGGCACCGGGGATGACGATGTTCCGGATGCCGATTTTCACCTGGAACATCTTCGTCACGTCGCTGCTGGTGTTGCTGGCGTTCCCGATCCTGACCGCGGCGCTGCTGGGCTTGGAGGCTGATCGGCGGCTCGGGGCGCACGTCTTCGACCCGGCCAACGGCGGCACGATCCTGTGGGAGCACCTGTTCTGGTTCTTCGGCCACCCCGAGGTCTACATCGTCGCGCTGCCCTTCTTCGGCATCGTGTCGGAGATCTTCCCAGTGTTCAGCCGCAAGCCGTGTTTCGGCTACAAGGGGCTGATCTTCGCCACCCTGACGATCGGCGCGCTGTCCGTCGTGGTGTGGGCGCATCACATGTATGCCACGGGTGCGGTCCTGCTGCCGTTCTTCGCGTTCACCACGTTCCTCATCGCGATCCCCACCGGGGTGAAGTTCTTCAACTGGATAGGCACGATGTGGCGGGGTCAGCTCACGTTCGAGACCCCGATGCTGTTCGCGATCGGTTTCTTGGTGACGTTCCTGCTCGGCGGGTTGACCGGGGTGCTGCTGGCGGCTCCCGCGATCGACTTCCACGTCAGCGACACCTACTTCGTGGTGGCTCATTTCCACTACGTCCTCTACGGCACGATCGTGTTCGCCACCTTCGCCGGGATCTACTTCTGGTTCCCGAAGATCACTGGCCGGATGCTCGATGACGCGTTGGGCAAGTTCCACTTCTGGGCTACTTTCATCGGGTTCCATCTGACGTTTCTGGTGCAGCACTGGCTCGGTGCGGAGGGGATGCCCCGCCGCTACGCCGACTACTTGCCCAGTGATGGCTTCACCACGCTGAACATGGTGTCCTCGATCGGCGCCTTCGTGCTCGGCGCCTCCACGCTGCCGTTCCTGTGGAATGTCTTCCGCAGCTACCGCTACGGCGAGATCGTCACCGTCGATGACCCGTGGGGGTATGGCAACTCGCTGGAGTGGGCGACGTCGTGCCCACCGCCCCGGCACAACTTCACCGAGCTGCCCCGGATCCGGTCGGAACGACCGGCCTTCGAACTGCACTACCCGCACATGATGGAGCGGATGCGGGATGAGAGCCACATCGGTGGCAACGGGCACCCGGTCTCGGCGGCTGAGAAGGCCGCCTTCTCGGTGCAGCAAGACGAGATCGACGACCCACGGGACAAGTGATCGCTAACCCACGGACAACCCTGCTGGTAACGGTCACCGGGCGGGACAAGCCGGGGGTCGTGTCGGTGATCTTCTCGGCGCTCACCCGCCACGGGGTGGAGATCCTCGACGTCGAGCAGGTGGTGATCCGGGGCCGGATCATTCTCGGTGTGCTGGTGGCCACCACTGCTGATCCGGAGGATCTGCAGGAGGCTGCCGAGCAGGCCATGGCCAGCATCGGGATGCAGCTGGAAGTCGAGATCGGCGCCGGCGCGGTAGGTGCAAGCGCCCGCGGGTCCACCCATGTCGTCTTGGTACTGGGCCGGCCGGTCACCGCGCACGCTTTCACCGAGACGACTCGCGCGCTCGCCGCATTGAACATCAACATCGACGCGATCCGGCGGATCGCGGACTACCCCGTGACCGGTCTCGAGCTGCTCGTGTCGGTGCCTGCCGGCGACGATCCCGGGGCCGCCGACGCCGTACTGCGCTCCACGCTGGTCAGGCTTGCCGTCGATGGCGAGGTCGACCTCGCCGTCGAACGGGTCGGTATCGCTCGCCGCGCCAAGCGTCTGGTGGTCTTCGACGTCGACTCGACCCTGGTGCAGGGCGAAGTGATCGAATTACTCGCCGAGCATGCCGGCTGCGGGGCCGAGGTGCGGGCGGTCACCGAGGAGACGATGCGCGGGGAGCTGGACTTCACCCAGTCCCTGCGTCGCCGGGTCGCCCTGCTGGCGGGCCTGCCAGCAGGCGTGCTCACCGAGGTGACCAAGGCCCTGGAACTCACAGCCGGGGCACGCACGACGGTACGAACCCTCAAGCGGTTGGGTTTCTACTGTGGAGCCGTCTCGGGTGGTTTCACCCAGATCGTGCAACCGGTCGCCGAAGATCTGGGACTGGACTTCTGCACCGCCAACGTGCTTGAGATCCACGACGGGAAGCTCACCGGCCACGTGATCGGCCCAGTGGTCGACCGGTCCGGGAAGGCCGACGCGCTGCGCCAAGCGGCGGAGCACTTCGGGGTCCCGCTGGCCCAGTGTGTCGCGGTCGGAGACGGTGCGAACGACATCGACATGCTCACCACCGCCGGTCTGGGTGTCGCGTTCAACGCCAAACCCGCGCTGCGGGAGGTCGCGGATACCGCGATCACCCAGCCGTTCCTGGACATCGTGCTGTTCGTGCTCGGCGTGACCCGCGACGAGGTGGAGGCCGCGGACGCCGCCGACGGGATGCTGCGCAGGGTCCCCTTGTGAGTGGGGATACGAGTGACAGCTCGTATCCCCACTCACACGCACCGCAGGTGCTGGCCCCGCTCGCCGCCCGGTACGCGGAGTGGTTAGGCCTGCCGGCGCAGGCGACCGCGGACACCTCCGACGAGGACCCAGCTTCAGTGCGGGCGATGCCGCTGGTACTGCGGATAGAGCGGGAAGCGACCCCATCGCGCACCGCGCTGCTGGAGGCCGCCGCCTCGGCGGCGGTGGCGCTGTGCCTCGACGCGCGTTCGCAGCCGGGCGGTCCGTGGCATCCCGAGGTGCAGCCCTGGACGGCCGGGCGGATCCGCAAGGTCAGCCGCCGGGCCCGCGGCGCGCACTGGGTCGCGGTGACCGAACTGCCCGGCATAACAGTGGAGACCTGCGGTCCTCACGGCCGGGACGCGGAGGTGCGGGCCCTGCTGCCCTGGAGGGTCGCCGACACCCCGAGAGCCGTGACGCGGCTGCAGGTCGGCGGTACCGACGTGCCTGGAGACGATCCCGGTCCGCCACCGGAGGGGCTTGCTGTGCTCTGGCTGCCGCCGCAGCCCGCGATGACCGTGGGCAAGGCCGCCGCCCAGGTCGGGCACGCCACCATGCTGCTTGCGGCGTTGCTCGCCGCCGACAGCCGGCTGGTAGAGCTGGACTGCTGGGCCGCTGCGGGTTGTCGCTGCGCGGTACGCACGGCCGGCCCAACCCTGTGGTCCAGGCTGGCGCCGGGCGAGCAGCCGCAGCGGGCCTGGCGGGAACGCGGGATCCTTGCCGTGCGTGATGCGGGCTTTACCGAAGTGGCCCCGGGCACGATCACGGTCGCAGTCCAGTACCGCTCGGGTGTCACGTACTGACGAGACGGGTGAGCGCGGCTCGGGCTGCGGCGGGGTCGATGGTGGGCCAGAAGGGGGGCAGCGAAGCGCGCAGGAATGCGCCGTAGCGGGCAGTGGCCAGTCTAGGATCCAGGATCGCCACCACGCCGCGGTCCTCGGTGGAGCGCAACAGCCGCCCGGCGCCTTGGGCGAGCAGCAGCGCGGCGTGCGTCGCCGCCACTGTGAGGAATCCGTTGCCACCGCGGGCGGCCACCGCGCGTTGCCGCGCCGAGCTCAACGGGTCGTCGGGGCGGGGAAACGGGATGCGGTCGACCACCACCAGAGACAGCGACCGGCCGGGCACGTCGACGCCCTGCCACAGCGACAGCGTGCCGAACAGGCTGGTCGGCTCATCCTTCGCGAACTGCTGGACCAGCAGGCCGGTGGCGTCGTCGCCCTGGCACAGGATCGGTAGGTCCAGCTGGGCCCGGAGTGCCTCGGTGGCCTGCTTGGCGGCCCGCATCGAAGAGAACAGGCCCAGCGTGCGGCCTCCCGCCGCGGTGACGAGCGTGGCGAGCTCGTCGAGGTGGGCAGGCGTGAGCCCATCGCGGCCGGGTGGCGGCAGGTGCGCCGCGGTGTAGAGGATCCCGGCGCGGCGGTGCTCGAACGGCGAGCCCGCATCGAGCCCGGTCCAGGCCGGGCCGGCGTCGTCGGCTGGCGGAGGTCGTTCGGTGGCTGTTCCAGCAGCGGGTGCCCGGGCCGGGGATCGGGTAGCCGGCCGCTGCCGGGGCAGGCCCCACTGTGTGGCGAGCGCGTCGAACGTCCCGCCCAGCGTGAGGGTGGCCGAGGTGAGCACCACGGTGCGCTTCGCGAACAGCCGTTGCTGCAGCAAGCCGGCGACGCCCAGTGGCGCCACCCTCAGTACCCGCCCGCGTAGGGTGTCCTCCGCCAACCACACCACGTCGCGCCGGTCGGTTTCGCTGTCCGGGAAGGCGACCAGTATCCGAGCGGCGGCCGAGTGCACCTGCTCCAGCGCGGTCAGCGCGAGCCGGCGACGTGCGGCGGCATCGGGATCCTCCCGCCGCTCGCTGCCCAGTGCGGTTGTGCAGTGGTGCGCCGCGTCGCGCACAGCGGCGAGGCTGCCGGCCACACCGGCGCCGAGGGTGTCCCAACGCTGCGCAGCAGCGTCGCCGAGTAGCAGCGCCAGCCCGTCACCGGCAGCGGCCAGCTCATCGGCGATCTGCTGGTCGATCAGCCGGCCGCACCGGCGGGCCGCGGTCTCGACCATCGACGCGGTGAGCTCCTCGGAGGCCGCGTTGGTGACCCGGTCGACCAGATCGTGCGCCTCGTCGATGACCACCACGTCGTGATCGGGCAGGATCTGGTGATCACCCATCGCGTCGATCGCCAGCAGCGCATGGTTGGTGACCACCACCTCGGCCCGTCCGGCCTGGGCCTTGGCCTGCTCGGCGAAACAGTCCATGCCGACGGGGCAGCGGGACAGCCCCAGGCACTCCCGGGCGCTGACCGAGACCTGCCGCCAGGCCCGGTCGATCACGCCGGGCACCAGCTCATCGCGGTCCCCGGTTTTGGTGGTCGAGGACCATTCGTGCAGCCGGACGATCTGGCGGCCCAGCATCGACGTCGGCGACGCCGCCGCTGCCGCGTCGAACAGGTCGTCGCCCTCGTCGAGCGGCCCGGCATGCACCCGGTGCAGGCACAGGTAGTTGCGCCGACCCTTGAGGATGGCGAAGGTCGGCGCACTGCCCAACAGCGGCGCCAGCGCTGCGGCCAGCCGGGGCAGGTCACGCTCGACGAGCTGACGCTGCAGCGCGATGGTCGCGGTGGAAACCACCACGGTGGTGCCCTTAGCGACAGCGTGCCGGATCGCCGGAACCAGGTAGGCCAGCGACTTACCGGTACCGGTGCCGGCCTGCACCGCCAGGTGCTCGCCGGTGCGGATCGCCCGGTCCACCGCCTCGGCCATGAGGAGCTGCCCAGCCCGCTCGCTGCCCCCCAAGGCATGCACCGCCGCGGAAAGCAGCGCCCCAACCTCAGGCACGGTGACAGGAGCAGCTGTGGTGGGGGCCGGCACGGCGGCCCACGCTACAGCCTGGTGTTCTCCGTCATGGAGCCATGTTGTCTGATGGCGTCCGGAATTCGGTGCAGATCCGGTGGGACCTGGCTGTGGCCGCCGAAGGTGGGCAGCTGGTCCAGCCACTCGTCGCGGGTGTAGGGCCGGTCCCAGCCGAATCGCCACTGCTCCGGGTCGCTGAACGCGCCCGCCTGCTGTATCGCGTCGGCCGCCTTGGGGCACAGTGCCGAGTAACTGTCCGGGCCGGCCATCCCGAGCCAATCGATCGGCGAGTCGGGCATCGCTCGGCGGCCTGGAACAGCTCTGTTGTTGAGCTCGGGAGATCCTGAGCTGACGAGCGACCGGCGACGAGCCGCTACCAGAATGCCGCATCCTGGCGAGCGTGGCGCCGTGGCCGCTCGGTGTTCACATACGTTTTGCAGAGGCCTCAATGATCAACTGGGGATCTTCGGTCGCGCCACCAGGCCACTGGATTCCCCTGGATCCGGGACCGGCGGCGCAGGCGATGGCGATTCAGTGGCTCGCAGGCACCCAGACCGTGATCAATCCTTGCTGAGGGAGATCCGGCGGCCAAGCACCGAAGGATGTGCCGTTGCAGTACTAAGGGCTCGACGAAGGGCTCAGTGTGTGCATTGGCCCGCAGTCACTCCGCGAAGTCCCTGAGGAGCGGGGTGGGGTGCCCCGACATGGCTCCAGATGAGGGTTCGGATCAGAAGAAGATGGTCGGGACGGCAGGCTCACCGGGGGACAGGCGTAGGCCGTCCCAGGGAAGGCTGGTCAGGGCCGCGGTGACGCGTTCGCGTCCATCCTGCAGGGTGGGCGGCGAGCCCACTGGTTGCCCGTCGCGCAGCAACGGCACCGGGAGCACCCGGTCGTGTGCTTCGAGCTCTGGTTGCTTCCCCCGCATGAACACCACCTCCTCGACCGCAGTGCCGCTTGGCTTGTACCGGCGCAGTGCACTCTTGGCTCCTCCCCGGGAGACCTTCGCCGTGCTGCGCTTGGCCACTGGTTGCCCGTCCACCTCGACCAATTTGTAGACCATCCCCGCGGTCGGTAGGCCCGAACCGGTCACGACCGACGTGCCGACCCCGTAGGAATCCACCGGTTCGGCGCGCAGCGCCGCGATCGAGTACTCGTCCAGATCGCCCGAGACCACGATCTGGACGTCCGGCGCGCCCAGCCGATCGAGTTGCGCGCGGGCCTGCCGGGCCAGCTCCCCGAGATCCCCGGAGTCGATCCGGATCGCTTGCAGCCCCGCACCGGCGACCTCGATCGCGGTGGCGATGCCCTGGGTGATGTCGTAGGTGTCGACCAGCAAGGTGGTGTCCGCGCCCAGCGCCCCGACTTGCGCGGTGAAGGCGTCCGCCTCGCTGTCGTGCAGCAGGCTGAACGCGTGCGCCGCGGTGCCGGTGGTAGGTATCCCGTAGCGCTGCCCAGCGGCCAGGTTGGACGTCGCGCTGAAGCCTCCCAGGTAGGCCGCCCGGGCGGCGGCCACCGCAGCTTCCTCGTGGGTGCGCCGGCCACCCATCTCCACCAACGGGCGCTGCCCGGCGGCGCTGGCCATCCTGGCTGCCGCGGAGGCCACCGCGCTGTCGTGGTTGAGCACCGAGAGCACCAGCGTCTCCAGCATCACCGCCTCGGCGAAGCTGCCGGTCACCGTCAGCACGGGGGAGCCGGGGAAATACAGCTCGCCCTCGGGGTAGCCGTCGATGTCGCCGCGGAACCGGTAGCCGGCCAGCCAGTCCAGGGTGCGGGCGTCGAGCATCCGGTGCAGGAACGCCAGTTGCTCATCGCCGAACTGGAACCGAGCCACCGCGTCGAGCAGCCGGGGGACACCGGCGACGATCCCGTATCGGCGGCCTCGAAGTCCCCGCGTGAAGACCTCGAACGTGCAGCGCCGCGACGCTGATCCGTCGGCCAGCGCACTGGCCAGCATCGTCAACTCGTACTGGTCGGTGAGCAGTGCGGTGCTGTTCGGGGTACACAGGGGCATCTGGAGAGCTTATGGCCGGCCCTGGTGGGAAGATTGGCGCTATGACCACACCCGTCGAACTGGAACAGACCCAGGTCGACCCGGCGGTGAACGAGGTCGAGTCAGCGGACCGGCCTTGGCTGTCGATCGTCTGGAACGACCCGGTGAACCTGATGTCCTACGTCACCTACGTGTTCCAGAAGCTCTTCGGATACAGCCGCGACGAAGCCACCAAGTTGATGCTCGACGTCCACCACAAGGGCCGGGCGGTGGTGACCCAGGGTTCTCGGGACAAAGTGGAGATCGACGTCGCGAAGCTACACGGCGCCGGGCTCTGGGCGACCATGCAGCGGGACGTGTGAACGGCTGGCGGCGTCGCGGCGGGCTGCTGGTGGCGCAGCTGTCCGAGCGGGAGGCCGGGCTACTACGGGGAATGGTCGGCCAGGTCCGCGACATGCTCGGCGCGCGGGTCGCGGCGATCCCGCATGACGAGCTCGCCGAACTCACCGGCATCACCGCCGGCCCGACCACCCCGCCCGACGACCGGGTGCTGGCCCGGCTGCTCCCCGATTTCCATCGCGAGGACGCCACGCTGTCCGGCGGCCTGCGCGCGCTGCACGAACCCGAGTTGCTGGCCGTCAAGGACGGCGCGGCCGGCGTCGTCCTGGACACCTGCCCCGCGCGGGGCGGCCGGCTTCGCCTGACCGACGAACAGGCACAGGCGTGGCTGTCCGCGCTCAACGACGTCCGCCTGGCCCTGGGCACCGTGCTCGAGGTCACTGAGGACATGCCCGACGAGCTTCCCGCCGACGATCCCCGCGCGCCGCACCTGGTGGTGTACCACTGGCTGACCTGGGTGCAGGAATCCCTCATCCAAGCGCTGGCTGGCACGTAGGATGGGGGGCGTGCTGATGATCCGGCGCGACCTCGTCGGCGCGATGGTCGGGCACGCCCGGCGGGACCACCCGGACGAGGCGTGCGGTGTAGTGGCCGGGCCGGTGGGCTCCGACCGTCCGGAACGGCTCATCGAGATGATCAACGCCGAACGTTCGCCGACCTTCTACCGGTTCGACGCGGCCGAGCAGCTGCGGGTGTGGCGCGCGATGGATGCCGCGGACGAGGAGCCAGTGGTGATCTACCACTCGCATACCGCCACCGAGGCCTACCCGTCGCGTACCGACATCTCCTACGCGTCGCAGCCCGACGCTCATTATGTGCTGGTCTCCACCCGTGATCCCGACACTCACGAGCTGCGGTCTTACCGCATCATCGACGGGGCGGTCACCGAGGAGCCGGTGGAGGTCGTCGAGTCGTACATGTTCTCCCATACCGGTGCCGACGACGTTCCCGACGCACCCTGATCCGCGCAGCTCCCTCGGAATGCCCGGGGCCGGTTGTGCGTACTGGTACTGGTGAGCAGACCGCACCCAGAGGAGAATCCGACCATGGCCGTCACCGTTTCCGTTCCTACCATCCTGCGCACTCACACAGGGGGTGAGAAGTCAGTCGACGCGTCCGGCTCCACGGTTGCTGAGGTGATCGAGGACCTGGATAGCCGGCACTCGGGGATCAAGGGCCGGCTGGTGAAAGACGGATCACTGCACCGTTTCATCAACGTCTACGTCAATGACGAGGACGTCCGGTTCGCCGGGGGCCTCGAGGCCGCGGTGCACGATGGGGACAACGTGACGATCCTGCCAGCCGTGGCTGGCGGCTGCGCCGGCTGGTGAGTGGGAAACAGTGTTATAGCACCCATCGTCTTGCAACGACACGGTGCCACGCACGAGCGCGACCGGAGGGAGCGCCATGGCCCGATATGATTCGCTACTCGACGCGGTGGGTGACACGCCGCTCGTGGGCCTGCCGCACCTGTCACCCTCATCCGACGTGCGGTTGTGGGCCAAGCTTGAGGACCGCAATCCAACCGGCTCGGTGAAGGACCGCCCGGCGTTGGCGATGGTCGAGGACGCCGAGCGCTCCGGCCGGCTCACCAAGGGCTGCACCATCCTCGAGCCCACCTCGGGCAATACCGGGATCTCGCTGGCGATGGCGGCGAAGCTCAAGGGCTACCGGCTGGTCTGCGTGATGCCGGAGAACACCTCGATCGAGCGGCGGCAGCTTCTTGAGGCCTACGGTGCAGAGATCATCTTCTCGCCGGCGGCGGGTGGCTCCAACCAGGCGGTGGCGCGGGCCAAAGAGGTGGCTGCGGCGCATCCTGACTGGGTCATGCTCTACCAGTACGGCAATCCGGCGAACCCGGCGGCGCACTACCGCACCACAGGCCCGGAGATCCTGCGCGACCTGCCCACCGTGACTCATTTCGTCGCGGGTCTCGGCACCACCGGCACGCTCGTCGGGGTCGGCCGCTACCTGCGGGAGCACAAGCCTGACGTGCAGATCATCGCCGCGGAACCCCGTTACGGGGAGCTGGTCTACGGCCTGCGCAATCTCGACGAGGGGTTCGTACCCGAGCTCTACGATCCGGAGGTACTCACCGGCCGGTTCTCTGTCGGCTCCTTCGACGCCCTTCGCCGGACCCGTGAGCTGCTGGAGTACGAGGGCATCTTCGCCGGCATCTCCACTGGCGGGATTCTGCACGCCGCGCTCGCCGTCGCCGAGAAGGCGGCCGGCACCGGTGAGCCGGCCGACATCGTTATCGTGGTCTGCGATGCCGGCTGGAAGTACCTGTCCACCGGCGCCTACTCCGGCGACCTGGAGGAAGCCGCCGCCCGCCTCGACGGGCAGCTTTGGGCCTAGCGGCCCTGTGAGTGGCGATAGCAGTTATCACTCGTAACGCCGCTCACGAGTTGCCCACAGGCACAGGGTGCTCTCAGGGATCGGGGGTAGGGTCGGCGGGCGTGGTGGGTGAGCGTTCTGTGGCCCGTTCGCGGGTGCTGCCAGCCCGACCCGGGCAGGCCGCGATGATCATCACCGCGTTCACCGGCGTGCTGTATCTCACCGAGGCGGCGGACACCCTGTTCAGGGGGGCCTTGGAGGTCGATGGCGGGATCCGGCCGCGACAACTCGATGGGCTGGAGGGGATCCTGTGGGCCCCGCTGCTGCATCACAACTGGCAGCATCTGGCAGCCAACACGGTTCCGGTGTTGGTGCTGGGGTTCCTCGCGCTAGCCGGTGGGGTCGGCCAATTCGTTGCGGTGACCGCCACGATCTGGCTGGTCGGCGGTTTCGGGACGTGGTTGACGGGAGACCCCGGCGTGCACGTCGGGGCCTCGATCCTGATCTTCGGCTGGTTGGTGTTCCTGCTTGCCCGGGGTTTCTTCGCCCGCAGCCTGGCACACATTCTGCTGGCGTTGGTGCTGTTCGCGGTCTGGGGCGGTGTGCTGTGGGGGGTGCTGCCGGGCACTGCCGGGGTCTCCTGGCAGGGGCATCTGTTCGGAGCGCTCGGCGGCCTGATCGGCGCCCAGCTAGTCGCCCACGCTGATCGACCCGGTACAGCCGATCGAACCGGGATCAATAGATCGTGACCGGCTTGGACGCCCCCATCGGGGTCTTCGACTCCGGCGTAGGCGGCCTCACTGTCGCTCGCGCCATCGCCGATCAGCTACCGCACGAGCGGATGCACTACGTCGGCGATACCGCGCACGGTCCGTACGGTCCGCTACCCATCGCGCAGATCCGCTCGCACGCACTGGCGGTGGCCGACGACCTGGTTGAAAGTGGAGTGAAGCTGCTGGTCATCGCCTGCAACACGGCGTCGGCGGCATGCTTGGCCGATGCACGGGAGCGCTACTGTATCCCGGTGGTGGAGGTGGTGCGCCCGGCGGTGCGGCGGGCCGTCGCCGCTACCCGCTCCGGTCGGGTCGGGGTGATCGGGACGAAGGCCACGATCCGGTCCCGGGCCTACGATGACGCTTTCGCCGCGGCACCGCACGTGGAGGTCACCGGGGTGGCCTGCCCGCGGTTCGTGGACTTCGTCGAGCGTGGGATGACCTCGGGCCGCCAGATGCTGGGGTTGGCGCAGTCGTATCTCGAGCCACTGCAGCAGGCCGGTGTGGACACCCTCGTGCTGGCCTGCACGCACTACCCCCTACTCACCGGGGTCCTGCAAATCGTCATGGGGGACGGGGTGACCTTGGTGTCCAGCGCGGAGGAGACCGCCAAAGATGTGCTGCGGGTGCTCAGCGAAGCCGAGTTGCTGCGCGTCGACGCGCAGGAGCCTGAGCACGTGTTCACCGCTACCGGGGATCCGGTGTCCTTCGCCCGGCTGGCCCGCCGCTTCCTGGGTCCCTCGTTGGCGGCGACAGCGGCCGCCGCCGGTTGACGAGAAGCTGAGATACTAGGGCGATGCTGCTGACTGTGCTGGGCTGTTCCGGCAGCGTGCCCGGGCCGGAGTCGCCCGCGTCCGGGTATCTGGTTCGAGCCGGAGACACCAGCGTGGTGCTCGATCTGGGCAACGGAACGTTCGGCGCGCTACAGCGCTACCTCGACCCGTTCGCGCTGGACGGGCTCGTCCTGTCCCACCTGCACCCGGATCACTGCGCAGACTTCTCGGCGCTGACCATCTACCGCCGCTACCACCCGCACCCACCGCCATGCGGCGTGTTGCCCGTGTACGGGCCGCCGGACGCCGCGGAGCGTCTGATCGCTGCCTACGCACCCAACGCCGACGAACGCAACCGCACCGACCTGTCCGACCTCTATGCCTTCCGGTCCTACGGCGGCGGGACGGCCAAGATCGGCCCGCTCGGCGTGCTCGCAGCACGCGTCGAACACTCCTGCGACGCCTACGCCGTGCGGGTAAGCCACGCGGGGCGTGCGCTGGTCTACTCCGGAGATACCGGGCCGTGCCCGCAGCTCGTCGAGCTGGCCACCGGCGCGGACGTCCTGCTCGCCGAGGCGTCCTGGCCGGACCGGCCGAGCAACCCACCCGGTGTGCACCTGTCCGGCAGGGATGCCGGGGAGGCCGCGGCGGCGGCGGGGGTCGGCCGGCTGCTGATCACCCACGTTCCACCGTGGACCGATGCCGAGCAGGTGCTCACCGAGGCCAAGGCCGCCTTCGACGGGCCCACCGAGTTGGTCCGCCCCGGCACTCACTATGACATCTAACGGCGTGACGGCGGGTGGGTAGGCTGGCGCGGTGACGCGAGCGGACGGTAGGACGGACGAGGCGCTCCGGGAGGTGCGCATCGCCCGTGGCTACCAGCAATGGCCAGCGGGGTCGGTGCTGATCGAGTGCGGCCGCACTCGGGTGCTCTGCGCGGCGAGCGTGGTCGAAGGCGTACCGCGCTGGCGCAAGGGTTCCGGGCAGGGCTGGCTCACCGCGGAGTACGCGATGCTGCCGTCGTCGACCCATACCCGCAGCGACCGCGAATCGGTCAAGGGCCGTCTCGGCGGCCGGACCCATGAAATCAGCCGGATGATCGGTCGCGCGCTGCGAGCGTGCATCGACCTCGCGGCGCTCGGGGAGAACACCATCTCCCTGGACTGTGACGTCATCCAGGCCGACGGCGGCACCCGCACCGCAGCGATCACCGGGAGCTACGTGGCGCTGGCCGACGCGGTGACCTGGTTACGGGCCGCCGGTCGGCTGCGCCGCCCGCAACCGCTGTCCTGCTCGATCGCCGCGGTGAGCGTCGGTGTCGTCGACGGGGGGGTTCGGTTGGACCTGCCCTACGAGGAGGACAGTCGCGCCGAGGTCGACATGAACGTCGTGGCCACCGACACCGGCACGCTGGTGGAGTTGCAGGGCACCGCGGAGGGCGCCACCTTCGGTCGGTCCACTCTGGACCAGATGTTGGACTTGGCGCTCAAGGGTTGCCAAGAGCTGACCGCGCTGCAAGTGGCCGCGCTGGCCCAGCCCTATCCCGGTGAGTTGCCCGGGTCATGAGCCCGGTTCGGGTGCTGCTGGCCACGCGCAACGCGCAGAAGTTGGTCGAGCTGCGGCGGATCCTCGCCTCGGCCGAGATCAGCGGTGTGCGGGTACTGGGCCTCGACGACGTGCGGTCGTTGCCGGAGATCCCGGAGACCGCTGCCACCTTCGAGGGCAACGCGCTGGCCAAGGCCCGCGATGCGGCGGCAGCTACCGGCCTGGCCACGATCGCCGACGACTCGGGGCTGGAGGTGGATGCGCTCAACGGCATGCCCGGGGTGCTGTCGGCCAGGTGGGCCGGCCGGCACGGCGACGATGCCGCAAACCTGCAACTGGTGCTCGATCAGCTGGCCGATGTGCCGGAAGATCGTCGTAGCGCGGCGTTCGTCTGCGCGGCGGCGCTTGTCGTGCCCCCCGGGGTCGGAGTGTCAGGGGCCCAGACAGTTGTCCGAGGTCACTGGCGCGGCACCTTGACCAGGGCAGCTCGCGGCAGCAACGGCTTCGGCTACGACCCGATCTTCGTGCCGGACGGTGACCGGCGCACCTCCGCCGAGCTGGAGCCGGCTGAGAAGGATGCCGTGTCCCACCGTGGCCAGGCGATGCGCGCCCTGCTGCCCGCGCTGCGCGAACTGCTTTCGTCGGTCTCCACGCGGTCGTGACCTCAGCTCACGACCTGCACGACCTGGCCCACCGACAGCTTGTTGAAGAACGTGGTAGCAGCGGTGTGGCTTAGATGGATGCACCCGGCTGATGGGCTGTGGAGGCTGCCCTCATGAAACGCGATGCCGGTGTTGGTGAAAAACACCGAGTAGGGCATAGGAGCGTTGTGGAATTCCGAACTACGGTGGTTCTTGTCCTTCCACAACACCCGGAACACCCCAGGTGGCGTGCGTTGACCCGGCTTGCCGGAGGTGATCGGGGTCGGTCCGTAGGTGACTTGACCACCGCTCATCAGCCATGCTTGATGGCTGGTGAGACTGATACAGGCAGCGGCGGTCGCCCCGCACGGTGCGCCGGCCGACTGGGCGGCGGCGGCCACCGCGGGAATGAACACCGCGCAGCCGGTGGCAATGGTGAGTGATATCACGGCATGGCGGAAGAAACGCATCAAGAGACCCCCTCGGTAACTGGGCGTAAGCCTACAGCTCCGCGGGAGTCCGCCGTAGTGCGTTATTCACCAATTGCGCGGGACCCGGCCGGCCCCGAGCGGGGGAGGGTGTCCGGTTCCGGCCGGGCCCGACGCGCCCACCCGCCAGCTTCAGCCGCGGGCGGTGCCTCCCGGGTGAATCCTCCGAAAGAACGCCCGTTAGACGCGGTTGGAATCGATCGGTTGCCTAGCGCAGAACGCCAGTTCGTGATCCGATTCAGGGGTGAACAGCGATGTGTCCCACACCAGCTCAGATACCGACGCGCGACACGGTGCCACGAAGGGCCACCTGCCCTGGTTTGACGACCTGCCGATCGGCATGGACGCCGTCATGCTGGGGCAGGACATCGAACTGCACGAGCAATGCGAGCCGCTGGCGCCACTGCTGGGAGTGTGGCGCGGTGAGGGTCTGGCGCAGTACCCATCGCTGCTCGGCCAGTTCCGCTACGGCCAGCAGATCACCTTTTCCCACGACGGCAGGCCGTTTCTGGTCTACGAGGCGCGAGCGTGGCTGCTGAACTCCTCCGGTGAGGTGTTGCGCCCTGCGGCTCGCGAGGTGGGGTGGTGGCGGATGGATGAGGAGGAGACCATCGAACTGGTGCTCGCGCACATGTTCGGCATCTGCGAGATCTACTACGGCGGGCGTACCAGCGAGACGTCGTGGGAGCTCGTGTGCGACGCCATCACCCGGACCGACACCGCCAGGGACACGACCGCGGCCGCCCGGCTCTACGGCATCCTCGAAAACGGTGAGCTGGCCTACGCCGAGGAGCGTGCGTTGCGTGGCCTACCCCTGCAGCCGCACCTCTCAGCACAACTGACACGTATCGCCGGCTAGCTTGGGGTTCTCGCCGCAGGTTTGCGCTCGTGGCGGCGGGACTCGTGCAAGACTCTGCCCATGAGTGTCGCGGTGCCGGACGCCTTGGCCGCTGAGATCGTCGCGGTGCTGCGCAGCGTCGGCGCTCAATTCGCCCTGCTGCACGGCAGCAGGGCGGCTGGCTCGCCGCGGGCAGACTCCGATGTCGACGTCGCGGCATGGTGGCCGTCTGATCCACCGCCGGCCTTCGAGGTGCTGCTCCCGCCGGGGACGGATCTTGTGGTGCTCAACAGCGCCCCGCTAGAGCTGGCCGGTCGGATCGCACTGCACGGCCGTGTCCTCTTCGACGACGATCCGCGGGCGCGGGTTCGCTGGATCGCCACCACGCGCAAGATCTACGCCGACGAGCAGCCTCGGCTGCTTCGCAGTCACCGCGAGTTCGCAGAGGCGTTCCGACGTGGTCGATGAGGTCCGGGTCCTCCGGCTGCTCCGGTCGATCAGTGACGACCTCGCCGTGCTCCGTGCCGAGGCATCAGCCGATCCCGGCAGGCAAGCCGATCCGCTATGGCTGCGAGGCGTCAAGTACACCTTTGTGACGGCGATCGAGGCGAGCGTCGACGTCGCCCAGCACATGTGCGCGTCGCAGGGATGGGGTCCGCCCCGCGACAACGGTGATGCGATCCGGCTGCTCGGCGCCCACGGCGTGCTCTGCGCTGACCTCGCGGACCGCCTGCGCCGTGCGGTGGGGTTCCGGAACGTGCTCGTGCACGACTACGTCGAGGTTGACGATGACATCGTGCTTGAGCGGCTCGCGAACCTGTCGGATCTCGATGACTTCGTCGCAGTCGTCGCCGCCTGGGTGCTGCCGGAAGGTGCCTGACACTTCAGTTCGGCGCTTGTCAGATTGCCTGGATCCCGGTCCCGTCCTGATCGCCGAGAAGCGCACGCAGGTCATTCGGATCACTGGTCAAGACTGTGGAGCCCGGTATCGCGAGGGCTTCAGCAGCAATCAGAGCGTCCGCGGTATTGCAGCCGCCGGTCCGGCCGAGAAGCCGGCCGGCTTCTCGGCCCGTGTCCGGCGCTGTCGCCGCTGCGCCAACGGCCTTGAGTACCCGGTTCACCGGTGCGTCTCGCGCACCTCCGCGAAGGGTCTCAGCGAGCACCACCACGGGGACCCGAAGCTCGATGCGGCGGCTAATCGCCTCACGCAGGATGGCCCGCGTCCGTGCGTCGCCTTTCGACCAGCTGATGACCGCGCCGGAGTCGAGGATCAGGCGCTGGGGAAGTGATCTGGCCGACCGGTTTGCGGCCATTGCCTGCGGACCTCCTCCTCGACCACTGTGGGCACCGGGCCGAACTCGGTGTCCATCTCATCGAGGAGCCGGCCGACTCGGGCATGCTGGAGTCTGACCCGCAGTGCATCGTTGATCAATGCCGAGAGCCCGCGCCGGCCAGCCAGCTCGCGAGCCTCGGCGAGCAGATCGGCATCAACGCTGACCGACACCTTCGCGATGGCCATGCGAGCTATCCTACTACTGGATGTCCAGTAGTGACTTCTTTCCTACCGAGAGGAGGACCGGTGAGCGAGGTCTGGCTAGGCGACATCCGCCTGCGCAACCGGTTGGTCACCTCCTCCAGCCTGCTCGGCTATGGTGCCTCCGACCCAGGTCTGGTGCCGTACGGGATGAGCCCGATCTCCCGGTTCGTGTCGCTGGAGCGGTTCGGCGCGGTCACCACCCGGACCCTGACGGTGCAGCCCCGCGACGGGCACTTCACCAACCGCACCGATTGGCCGTTACGGGCACTGCCCGCGCTGCTGCGCAGCTATGCCACGGTGCTGCGCAGCGTCGACGGCGGTTGGATCAACGCCTTCGGTTGGTGCAACGTCGGGATCGAGGCATACCTGCGCGACTACTACCCGCGCACCCGCGGCCAGAACACCATCATCTCGGTGGGCGGGTTCGCCGCCGAGGAGTTCGTCACCCTGGTCGACACCGTGAACGCGGCAGTACCCCCGGGCGAGATCGCGGCCGTGGAGTTCAATGTCTCCTGCCCGAATGTCGATCACGACTTCGAGCCCGTCCTGGCTGGGGTGCTCGCCGACGCGGTACCCGCCAGCAGGCACCCGGTGATCCTCAAGCTGTCCCCGGACCGGGACTACGTCGGCCACGCCCGCCGCGCCGCCGCTGCTGGAGTCTCGGCGCTCACCGCGATCAATACGGTGCGAGCGCTGCGGCTGGACCCGCGGACGGGCCAGCCGTGGCTGGCCAACCGCTACGGCGGTCTGTCCGGCCGGGCGGTGAAGCCGATCGGCCTGCGGGTGGTGGCCGAGCTGCGCGACGCGGGGATCACCCTGCCGGTGATCGCTACTGGGGGAATCCGCACCTTCGACGACTGCCGGGAGTATTTCTGGGCCGGCGCGGACGCCGTCAGCCTGGGCAGCGCCAGCTGGCTGGCGTCCTATCCCGGCTACGCGCTGGCGCCACTGTGGGGCTGGCGGATTCGCTCGATCCTCAGAAGGATCGAGCTCGTGAGTGGCAAACAGTGTTATAGCACTGCTTGCCACTCACGAGGCGGCCATGGCTGATCCCTCTACCTACCGCCCGGCACCGGGGACGATCCCCGATGAGCCAGGGGTGTATCGCTTCCGGGACGAGCGCCGCCGGGTGATTTACGTCGGCAAGGCGAAGAGCCTGCGCAGCCGGCTGAACTCCTACTTCGCCGACCTGACTGGGCTGCATCCGCGCACCCGGCAGATGGTCACGACGGCGGCGTCGGTGGAGTGGACGGTGGTCAGCACCGAGGTCGAGGCGCTACAGCTGGAATACAACTGGATCAAGGAGTTCGAACCCCGATTCAATGTCCGGTACCGCGATGACAAGTCCTATCCGGTGCTGGCCGTGACGCTCAACGAAGAGTATCCCCGCCTGCAGGTTTACCGCGGGGCCCGCAAGCGTGGGGTCCGGTACTTCGGACCATACGCGCACGCCTGGGCGATCCGGGAGACGCTGGACCTGCTCACCAGGGTTTTCCCGGCCCGGGTGTGCTCGGCTGGCGTATTCAAACGGCACGGCCAGATTGGCCGACCGTGCTTGTTGGGTTACATCGATAAATGCTCGGCTCCTTGTGTAGGAAACGTCACCGCGGCGGAACATCGCGCCATCGTCGACGATTTCTGCGACTTCCTGTCCGGTCGGACCGACAAGATGATCCGCCGGTTGGAGCGGGAAATGGAGGCGGCCGCTGCCGAGCTGGAGTTCGAGCGTGCCGCGCGGCTGCGTGACCACCTGGGGGCGTTGCGCCGGGCGATGGAGAAGCAGGCGGTGGTGCTCGGCGACGGCACCGACGCGGACGTGATCGCCTTCGCCTGTGATGAGCTCGAGGCGGCGGTGCAGGTGTTCCACGTTCGGGGCGGGCGGGTTCGTGGTCAGCGGGGGTGGGTGATCGAGCGGGTCGAGCAGGTAGACCTGGTCAGCCAGTTCGTAACGCAATTCTACGGTGAACAAGCCGCGCTGGCCGAGGCCGCGGATGACGCGATGCAGCCGGTGCCGCGCGAGGTACTGGTGCCTGAACTACCCGCGGACGCCGACATCCTGACCGAATGGCTTTCCGGACTGCGCGGCGCCCGGGTGGCACTGCGGGTACCGCAGCGCGGGGACAAGCGCTCGCTGGCCGACACCGTGGCGCGCAACGCCGCGGAGGCGTTCGCGCAGCACAAGCTTCGCCGGGCCGGCGACCTGACCGCCCGGGCCGCGGCGCTGCAGGAGATCCAGGAGCAGCTTGGTCTGGACACCGCCCCGCTGCGTATCGAATGCATCGACGTCAGCCACGTGCAGGGCAACGATGTGGTGGCTTCACTGGTGGTCTTCGAGGACGGGCTGCCGCGCAAGTCCGACTACCGACGCTTCGCGATCCGGGACGCGGCCGGGGACGGGCGCTCGGATGACGTGGCGAGCATCGCGGAGGTGGTCCGCCGGCGCTTCGCCCGCTATCTGCGGGACAACGAGCAGGAGCAGCCGGGCTTGGATCCCGACACCGGGCGTCCCCGCAAGTTCGCCTACCCGCCGAACCTGCTGGTCGTCGACGGTGGCCCGGCGCAGGTTGCCGCGGCGGCCGAGGCATTGTTCGAGCTCGGCGTGACCGATGTGGCGATCGCCGGGTTGGCCAAGCGGCTGGAGGAGGTCTGGTTACCCGGCGAGGCCGATCCGGTGATCCTGTCGCGCACCAGCGAAGGCCTCTACCTGCTACAGCGGGTGCGAGACGAGGCACACCGGTTCGCGATCAGTTACCACCGGCAGAAGCGGTCGCTGCGGATGACGGCATCTGCATTGGACGATGTGGCCGGGCTCGGGCAGACTCGGCGCACCGCCCTGCTCAAGCACTTCGGCTCGGTGCGTCGCATCCGGCAGGCCAGCGTTCCCGAGCTCACCGAGGTACCAGGGGTCGGTCCGACCACCGCGCGGGCGGTGCTGGCGGCCCTGGGTCTCGCAGAGAACAACCTGGGCCTCGCAGAGAGCGACCCGGGGTCCGGGGAGTCCATCGGCGCCGAAGGCAGCAACGGCAGCAATGGCAGCAATGGAGTGGTGCGGTGACCGAGGTCCATCGCGGTAACGAGGTCCATCGCGGTAACGAGGTGCAGGGCGGTATCGAGGTCGCCGTGGTGTCCGGGCTCTCCGGTGCAGGTCGAAGCACGGCCGCGAAGGTGTTGGAAGACCTGGGTTGGTTCGTCGTCGACAACCTGCCGCCGGAACTGATCGCCACCATGGTCGAGCTCGGTGCTCGCTCGCAAGGTGCGATAACCCGGATCGCGGTGGTCATGGACGTGCGCAGTCGGGCGTTCACGGATGACCTCGCCGCTGTGATCAAGGATCTGGACGCTCGCGGCTACCGGCCCAAGGTGCTCTACCTGGAGGCCACCGACGCGGCGTTGATCCGTCGCTTCGAGCAGGTTCGGCGCAGCCACCCGCTGCAGGGCGATAGCCGGCTGGCTGACGGGATCGCTGCCGAGCGGGCGTTACTCGCGCCGTTGCGGGACGAGGCCGACCTGGTGCTGGACACCACCGGGCTGTCCATACACCAGCTCCGGGCCAAGATCGAGCACGCGTTCGGCGGTGAATCCAGCACCCGTACCCGGATCACCGTGGTGTCCTTCGGCTACAAATACGGGCTGCCGATGGACTCCGATCTCGTAATCGACGTGCGATTTCTGCCCAACCCATTCTGGATCCCGGAACTGCGCGAGTTCACCGGTCTGGACGCCGAGGTCCGCAACTACGTGCTATCCCAGGAAGGTGCCGAGGAGTTCCTGGACCGTTATCTTGAGCTGCTGCGATTGATCAGCGGTGGTTACCGGCGGGAGGGCAAGCGTTACCTTACCCTCGCGGTGGGGTGCACCGGTGGTAAACACCGCAGCGTGGTCGTCTCCGAGGCGCTGGCCAGCCGGCTCAACCACAAGGGCCGAATCGACGGGATCACTGTCAAGGTCGTGCACCGAGATGTGGGACGCGAGTGACTCGTTCGGTCAAGGCGGTGGCGCTGGGCGGCGGCCATGGCCTGTACGCCACGCTGCTGGCGTTGCGGGCCATCACCGCCGACGTCACCGCGGTGGTCACGGTGGCTGATGACGGCGGCTCATCCGGGCGGCTGCGCCGGGAGCTGGGGGTGCTTCCGCCGGGCGACCTGCGAATGGCCCTGGCCGCGCTCGCGGCCGACGACGGAGCGGCGGGCCGCTGGCGGGAGGTGTTCCAGCACCGCTTCGGCGGCACCGGCGCGCTGGCCGGCCACGCCGTGGGTAACCTGGTGATGGCCGGCCTGCTGGAGGTGTTGGGCGATCCGGTGGCGATGTTGGATGAGGTATGTGCGTTGCTCAGAGTGACCGGCCGGGTGCTGCCGATGACTGTCGAACCTCTCGATATCGAGGCGGATGTGGCCGGTCTGGACGGTGATGCGGATCACCCAGGCCGGCTGCGCCGGATCCGGGGCCAGGTAGCGGTGGCCACAACCCCGGGTCGGGTACATCGGGTGTGGCTTCGGCCGCAACACCCGCAGGCCTGCGCTGAGGCGGTCCGCGCGGTCAGTGGGGCTGATCTCGTGGTCCTCGGGCCGGGTTCGTGGTTCACCAGTGTGCTGCCGCATCTGCTGGTTCCCGATCTGGCCAGCGCGCTGGTGAGTACGCAGGCGCGCCGGGTGCTGATCCTCAACCTGGCCCCTCAACCGGGCGAGACCGCCGGATTCTCCCCAGAGCAGCACTTGACCGTCCTGTGCGATCATGCACCGCCCGGATTCACCGTTCACGCGGTCCTCGCCGATGTCGACGCCGTCGCGGCGCCCGCCCGGTTGCACCGGTGCGCTGCGGCGCTGGGTGGGCACGCGTACCTTGACCGGGTCGCCGACGACGGATCCACCGATCGTCACGATCCGGTAGCACTGGCCGCAGCGCTGCGTCGGATACTGATGGACGACCCAGCAGAGCCTGGCGACCAACCGTCGCACTTGCAAGGGGAGGAGCAGCGCCAGTGGCCATGACCTCCGCCGTTAAGGACGAGCTGAGCCGGCTGCGGGTGACCAAGACGTGCTGCCGGCGAGCCGAGGTCTCCTCGCTGCTGCGCTTCGCCGGGGGGCTGCACATCATCGCGGGTCGCGTCGTGGTGGAGGCCGAGCTGGACACCGGCTCGACCGCCCGCCGGCTACGCCGGGAGGTGCACGAGCTGTACGGGCACAACTCCGACGTGCACTTGATCACGGCCGGTGGCCTGCGTAAAGGAACCTGCTACGTGGTGCGGGTGGTCCGCGACGGGGAAGGGCTGGCTCGGCAGACCGGGTTGCTGGATGTGCGCGGCCGCCCGGTGCGGGGATTGCCACCGCAGGTGGTCTCCGGCGGTCTTTGTGATGCCGAGGCGTCCTGGCGCGGCGCGTTCCTCGCGCACGGGTCGCTCACCGAGCCTGGCCGATCGGCCGCGCTGGAGGTGACCTGTCCCGGGCCAGAGGCGGCGCTGGCCCTGGTCGGCGCCGCTCGGCGACTCGGTATCGCGGCCAAGGCACGCGAGGTCCGGGGCGCTGATCGGGTGGTGATCCGGGACGGCGACGCCATCGGGGCGCTACTCACCAGGCTGGGCGCGCACGACTCGGTGCTGGCCTGGGAGGAGCGCCGGGTGCGCCGCGAGGTTCGCGCCACCGCCAATCGGCTGGCCAACTTCGACGACGCCAACCTACGCCGATCCGCGCGTGCCGCGGTGGCCTCGGCGGCGCGGGTCGCTCGGGCGCTGGAGTTGCTCGGCGGGGACATTCCAGGGCATCTGACCACAGCGGGCCGGCTGCGGCTGGAACACCGGCAGGCCTCGCTGGAGGAGCTGGGGCAGCTCGCCGACCCGCCGCTGACCAAGGACGCGGTGGCCGGACGGATCCGCCGGCTGCTCGCGATGGCCGACCGTAAGGCCGAGGAGCTCGGGGTGCCGGACACCGAATCCGCGGTAACCCCCGACATGATGGACGCCTGACCCGCGAACACCCCAGCAGGTCCCCCCTCCCGGGGGGCCTATGCGGTGAGCGCTGACCGCTAAGGTTGCGCTCAACGAGCGCCCGACAGGCCAAGAGCGCCAGGTAGTGAGCGCCGGCCGTGGTGGCCGGCTCGTATACGGACATTGGGTGTGGAGAGAGGGAGATGGCATCGTGACCGTTCGAGTAGGGATCAACGGATTCGGCCGCATCGGGCGAAACTTCTGGCGCGCCGTGCAGGCGGGCGGCCACGACATCGAGGTGGTGGCGTTCAACGACCTCGGCGACGTCGCGACCATGGCGCACCTACTGAAGTACGACAGCGTGCTCGGCCGGCTGAAAGAAGACGTGCACGTCACCGACGACGGCATCGCGGTGGGCGGCAAGACCATCAAGGCGCTCGCCGAGCGTGACCCGGGCGCGCTTCCCTGGGGAGCGCTGGGCGTCGATGTGGTGCTCGAATCGACCGGTTTCTTCACCAAGGCCGCCGACGCCCGGAAGCATGTCGACCCGGGCGGCGCGAAAAAAGTGATCATCACCGCGCCGGCCAGCGGCGAGGACCTCACCGTGGTGCTCGGGGTCAACGACGCCCGGCTGGACGCTTCCCAGACGGTGATCTCCAACGCCTCGTGCACCACGAACTGCCTGGGGCCGATGGCCAAGGTGCTGCACGACGCCCTGGGCATCGACAAGGGCCTGATGACCACTATTCACGCCTACACCCAGGATCAGAACCTGCAGGACGCCCCGCACAAGGACCTGCGCCGGTCCCGGGCCGCCGCGATCAACGTCGTGCCGACCTCCACCGGGGCCGCCAAAGCCATCGGGTTGGTGCTGCCCGAGCTCAACGGAAAGCTTGACGGCTACGCGCTGCGGGTGCCGATCCCCACCGGATCGATCACCGATCTGACCGCCTCGGTCTCCCGGGACACCAGCGTCGAGGAGGTCAACGAGGCTTTCCGGGCCGCCGCCGACGGTCCGCTGAAGGGCATCCTGCGCTACAGTGACGCGCCGATCGTGTCCTCGGACATCATCACCGACCCCGCGTCGTGCATCTTCGACTCGCCGCTGACCAAGGTGATCGGCAACCAGGTCAAGATCGTCGGCTGGTACGACAACGAATGGGGCTATTCCAACCGGCTGGCTGACCTGGTTGTCCTGGTCGGCTCGCAGCTGTGAGGACGCTGGACGACCTGCTCGCCACTGGCGTGGCAGGCCGGACCGTGCTGGTTCGAACCGACCTCAACGTGCCGCTGGACGGTGCGCGGATCACCGACGACGGTCGGATCCGCGCGTCCCTGCCGACCCTGCAGGCGCTGATGGGGGCGGGCGCGCGGGTGGTGGTGACCGCCCACCTGGGACGTCCCAAAGGAGCGCCTGACCCGGCGTACTCGTTGGCGCCGGTCGCGGCCCGGCTCGGTGAGCTGCTGGGCACCCCGGTGGCGGCGGCGGCCGACGTCGTGGGTGACTCGGCTCGCGCCGCGGTGGCCGGCCTGTCCGACGGGGCGGTCGCGCTGCTGGAGAACGTCCGCTTCGATCCGCGGGAGACGTCCAAGGACGCCGCGCAGCGCGGCGCGCTGGCCGACGAGCTCGCCGCCCTGGTGGGACCCGGCGGCGCGTTCGTCTCCGACGGGTTCGGCGTGGTGCATCGCGTGCAGGCCTCGGTCGTCGACATCGCCGAGCGGCTGCCCGGCTATGCCGGCACCCTGGTGCTCACCGAGCTGACCACCCTGCGCCGGCTGTCCGAGACGCCGGACCGTCCCTACGCCGTGGTGCTGGGCGGGTCGAAGGTGTCCGACAAGCTCGCCGTGATCGAGGCGTTGTTGCCGAAGGTGGACACCCTGCTCGTCGGCGGCGGCATGTGTTTCACGTTCCTCGCGGCTCTTGGCCATCCAGTCGGTAAATCGCTGCTGGAGGAGGACATGGTCGACGTGTGCGGGCGCTTGCTCAAAACATCCGGCGACACCATCCGGCTGCCTGGTGACGTGGTCATCGCCGACGAGTTCGCCGCGCACGCGAACACCCGCACGGTGCCCGTCGACGAGATCCCGGACGGGTGGCTGGGTCTGGATATCGGGCCGCGGACGGTGCGTGACTTCGCCGCGGCGTTGGCCGGTGCAGCCACCGTGTTCTGGAACGGGCCCATGGGCGTGTTCGAACTCGCCCCGTTTGCGGCGGGCACCCGCGGCGTCGCGGAGACCATCGCCGGGTCGGACGCGTTCAGCGTGGTCGGCGGTGGGGACTCGGCGGCCGCGGTGCGGTTGCTGGGATTGCCCGACGACGGGTTCTCGCATATTTCCACCGGTGGCGGCGCGTCCCTGGAGTTTCTGGAGGGCAAGTCGTTGCCCGGCGTAGCGGTGCTGGAGACTTAGCGGGTGGCTCGCCAACCGTTGATCGCCGGCAACTGGAAGATGAACCTCCATCACCTCGAGGCCATCGCTCTGGTGCAGAAGCTTGCCTTCGCGCTGCCGGAGAAGTACTTCGCCAAGGTCGAGGTGGCGGTGCTGGTGCCGTTCACCGCGTTGCGCAGCGTGCAGTCCCTCATCGAGGGGGACAAGCTGCTGATCCGGTACGGCGCGCAGGATCTCTCGCCGAAGGACTCCGGGCCCTACACCGGTGACGTGTCCGGACCGATGCTGGCCAAGCTGGACTGCAGCTACGTCGTCGTCGGGCACTCCGAGCGGCGCGAACACCACTGCGAGGACGACGGCATCGTGGGCGCCAAGGTGCGGGCCGCACTGCGCAACGGGCTGGTGCCGATCCTGTGCGTGGGGGAAGGTCTGGAGGTCCGGGAGAGTGGCGGCCACTTGGCGCACAGCACTGCACAATTGCGTGCCGCGCTCAAGGGCCTGTCCGCCGACCAGGCCCGTACCATCGTGGTGGCCTACGAGCCGATCTGGGCGATCGGTACCGGTCGGGTAGCCACCCCGGCCGACGCGCAGGAGGTGTGCGGCGCGCTGCGGGAGGCGTTGGCGGACAAGTACGGCGCCGAGGTCG
This sequence comes from Actinomycetota bacterium, assembly GCA_030854185.1. Lineage (GTDB taxonomy): Bacteria > Actinomycetota > Actinomycetes > Mycobacteriales > Pseudonocardiaceae. The sequence continues at coordinate 33,590 of JALYTS010000025.1, forward strand.
CCGACGAGGTCCGGGTGCTCTACGGCGGATCAGTCAAATCGAGCAACGTCGCAGAGCTGGTGGCCGAGTCGGATATCGACGGCGCCCTGGTCGGCGGCGCGAGCCTGGACGCCGACGACTTCGCGAAGCTCTGTGCGCTGGCCGCCGGCGGACCGCTGCCGTGAGAGCGACGCCGTGACAGCGGTGACCAGCCGGGGGCGCCACCGGCGGCCTGACGGGGTAACCTTGCAAATCAGTCGTCGTCCGACGAGGGTGTGATGAAGCTCTTCCTTCAGATCCTGCTCCTGGTCACCAGCATCGCGCTGATCCTGTTGATCCTGCTGCATCGAAGCCGTGGTGGAGGGCTATCCAGTTTGTTCGGCGGTGGCGTGCAATCGAGTTTGTCCGGGTCCAGCGTTGTGGAGAAGAACTTGGACCGGCTGACGCTGTTCGTCAGCTCGGTATGGGTGATCTCCATCGTGGGGATCGGGCTTCTGATCAAGATCGGCTGACCGCTCCGGGCGGTTCCGCGAGGTGAGGGCGATCAATGGCGAGTGGCAATGCGATCCGCGGTACGCGGGTCGGCGCAGGTCCGATGGGCGAGTCCGAGCGAGGAGAGACTGCTCCCCGTAACCGGGTGTCCTACTGGTGCGCCAATGGGCACGAGTCTCGAGTGTCGTTCGCGGCCGAGGCTGAGGAACCGGACGTGTGGGACTGCCCACGGTGTGGTTTCCCGGCCGGGCGCAACGAGCAGCGGCCGCCCAACGCGCCGCGCAATGAGCCGTACAAGACGCACCTCGCCTACGTCAAAGAGCGCCGTTCCGACGCCGACGGTGAGGCCATCCTCGCGGAGGCACTGGCCAGGCTGAAGGAATCTCGCGAGCCCTGACGTGCGGCCCGCCAGCGACGTGGTCGGTGCCGAAAAGCCCGTCGGGTGTGCCGTGAACTCGACAGCACGGACGTTTCTGCCCCGCCAAATGTCCGTGCTGTCGAGTTCATGACGTGCACAATCGCTACGCAGGTAGTACTCGGCACCGACCACTAAGCTAAGCCGCCAGCCTGCGCTGGCTACTCGCCCAGGCGACGGGTTCGTTCTGGCAGGCGCGGGTGTTCCCCTCGAAGAGCAGGCCGTAGGCGCACTTGAGGGCTTGACTCGTTCCGTGCCACCTGATCAGTGCCATCGCAGAGCGCAGGGTCGATCGGTGTTGCGCATCGCTAATGCCCGGTGCGTCGCCGGTGATCATCGCGGGATCATCGCGGGTGGGATCATCTCGGGCCGGCTCGTCGCGGGTGGAGCCGTCCAGGGAGAACGTCGCCGGAGCGGTGGTGAGTAGGAGCCTGACTTGGGCGAGAGCCGCAGGGGCGGACGAGAGCATGAGCCCGACGACGAGCGCGGACGCGGCAATGATACGAAGGCCTGCGGGGTCTGTGCAGGACTCTCGGCAATGACTGTACAGATGGGACAATCGGGAGGTATTTTCCGAATAGGGGGCCTCAGGTGTCTGGTCGACAATCCCAACCAGCGACAGCGCGTCGTCGTCGCTCACGCTGTCGCTGGTTGGTATATGCCTTCGTGGCTGGATAGTCTGGGTATCGACTGAGTTGCTCATGTCATCACCCTTCGTAGTCACGTGCGTCGTCGCACGTACGCGCTGCTCATTCAGTCCCAGACTTACCTTTACGGGCAGCTCACGTCCTCGTGCATCCTGACGATTTCTGTACGTCTTATGAGCGCTTGGCGTGGTTATCGACGACGATCGGCGACCGCATTCGCACCCCTATCGGGGCTGCGGTGACGGCGGCATGGCTGTCGGGGGAGAGTCAGCGGCTGAGGAGCTCCGAGGGGAGCTTTGCGGCCGCGGCCCGGTCCAGCAGCCACAGCGTGCGGCGTCGACCCGTCGCGCCCGCGGCAGGCATCTGCACCTCACCGGCTCCGCGCAATGCCATCGTCACCGCTGCTGCTTTCTCCGCCCCCGAAGCGATCAACCAGACCTCTGCGGCGCAGCGGATAGCGGGCAACGTCATGGTGATCCGGGTGGACGGTGGTTTCGGGCTGCCCCGTACGCCGGTCACCGCGCGCTCGATCTCGTAGACCGCCGGGGAGGCGGGGAAGACCGAGGCGACGTGGCCGTCCTCGCCGACGCCGAGACAGCAGATATCGAACGACGGTGCCGGGCCGCGATCCTCCGGCTGCCGCCGCTTCGCCAGCACGTCCTCGTAGGCCTGGGCGGCGGTGTCCGGGTCATCGCCCCAAGGGCCGTCCGAGGCCCCCATCGGGTAGACCCGTGCGGGATCCACTCCGACCCGGTCGAGTAGCGCCTCGCGGGCCTGGGTCTCGTTGCGTTCCGGGTGGCCACCGGGCAGGAAGCGCTCGTCGCCCCAGTAGATATCCAGCTGTCGCCAGTCCACCGCCGCGGCCGCCTGGGTACTCGCCAGCTCGCGGAGCACCGCGATTCCGATGCGTCCACCGGTCAGTACCAGCGACGCGGATCCCGCGGCGGTCTGGATGTCCACGATCCGGGTGACCAGCCGGGCGGCTGCGGCTGCGGCGAGCACTTCCGCGGTGGCGTGCACGACGACGTCGGGGCGGCTCACTGATCAGCCCGGGTCTCGTCTCGGGCCTCACCCGATTGGCTGGCCTTCGCGGAGCCGCCACGCCGCCCATTGCGACCGTCTACCTCGGTCAGCGCCTGCAGCGCGGCCTGGTAGGTCTCGTCCGGATCAAGCCTGCGCAGCTCTTCAGCGAGACAATCGCGCACCGGGCGGCGTCTCAACGGCACCTGGCGGTCCGGTTGCCCTGGCTGGCGCAAGGTGCCCACCTTACCGTCGGGCCGGACCAGCTCGACCCTGCCGGACCGACGCTCCATGATCGCTGAGCTGACCCCGCCGCCGGGCGGACTGGTGCGGCGCCGCACCGGGACGTGCAGACGGGAACGAAGCCAGCCGGCGAGCAGATCGGTGGACGGGTTGTCCGTGGCGCCGCTGACCGTAACCGTCTCGACATCCTCATACGGTGGTAGATCGAGCGCCGCGGCAAGCAGCGCGCGCCACGGGGTCAGCCGGGTCCACGCCAGATCGGTGTCCCCCTCGGTGTAGGAGCTGCGGCGGCTCTCCAGGGCTTTGATCGGCTGGTTGGCCGCGGCGGTATCGGTGATCCTGCGCTGCGCCAGCCTCCCGATGGGATCTTGCGCGGGAATGGCGGGCGCCGCTCCTGGCCAATACGCGACGACCGGGCAGTCCGGTAGCAGCAGCGGTACCAGCACGCTGTCTCCGTGGTCGGCCAGCGGACCGTACAGGCGCAGCACGACCACTTCGGAGGCGCCCGCGTCACCACCGACCCGGATCTGGGCGTCCAACCGGGTCCCGGCCCGCTTGAGGCCCCGGGCTACCACGAGCACCCGGCACGGGTGTTCCTTGCTGGCCTCATTGGCAGCCTCGATCGACTGCTCCACCTGCGCGGAGTCATCGGTCACGATCACTAACGTCAGCACCCGGCCCAGCGCCACCGCACCGCCACGCTCCCGCATGTCGATCAGTGCGTGGTTCACCGCGGACGTGGTTGTCGAAGGTAGGTCGACGATCACTGTTCGCCTCCGATTTTGTCCCGGGCGGTGCGGAAGTAATCCGCGCCATCGCGAAGGTCGATGATTGGGTCGGGATAATCAAGGGTGGCCCGTTCAGATGGATCTAACTGCCACGGTTGATGTACCGCGGGACCGGAAATCTCGCGCGTCGGCACTGCGCCATCGGTCGTGGCGGATGCGGTAGTCGGCGGTCGACGTCTCGGGACGCGCGGCGAGGACCTGGTGATGGAAGTCGCGCCAGGCAAGTTGCCTGATGAAGGCTTCGCCGCCAGGTGTCGACCGGTCGGCGGCACGCGACGCTTCGGTGGGGGAGACACAGCCGAAATGCAGGTACGGCGACAGCCGGGAGGTGCCGTCGGCGGCGAGGTCGTCGTGGGCCTGGTCGTAATGCTGGATCGGTCCCGCGAGCCAGTCACGCAGGACTCGCCGTCCCGCGGTTTCACCACCGGGGGGCAAGTGCGGCGAACGCTTCCCTGAGCATATCGCCTCGGGGCTGGGCAGGGCTTCGGTGGTGATGGGCGGCACGGTGATCCGGCTTGGCGCCTGGAGCAGGCGGCGGGTGCTCGCCGCGACCCAACGCCGGTGGTAGGGCGTGAAGACCGCGAAATGCGCACCTCCGCCGGAGGGGGTGAGCACCCCGGGTTCCACGACGGTGATCGAGTTGGCGTGCACGCACACCTGGCAACTGTGGCCGGCGAGGCGTTCACGCAGGGCCTGTTCGCGACGGTGGCTGTAACCACTGACATCGGCAGCGAGATGGACCTCGCCGGCACCCAGGTCCGCGACGACCTGTCGACTTCGCTGATCACCGAGCCGGAGCGCACCACGAGACATCCGCCCATCTCCCGCAGGTGGGCGTCCAAGTCGGCTAGCGCGTCAGCGAGGAACACCGCTCGGTTCGCTGACATCGAGGCGCCGTTGATGATCGCCTTGTCCAGCACGAACAGCGGAACCACCTCGGTGGCGGCACTACAGGCGGCGTGCAGAACGGGATTGTCGTGCACCCGCAAGTCGCGGGTGAACAGCGCGATCGCCACGCTCATCTCAGCGGCCTGCCGGTGGCTGTCGCTGCGGTGTCGTCCGGTGCCGGTCGTGGTTGTGCTCTGCGGTGCCGGTGATATTGCGGACCATGCCGCCGAAGACGATGTCGTGGAACGGGGCGATGGATTTCCAGTACAGATGTCCGGCCAGCCCATGGGGTTCGAACAGCGCCCGCTGCCGATAGCGCGCGCCGCCCGCACCGTCGGCAATCACCTCGAGATCGAGCCAGGCGCGGCCGGGTAGCAGCATCTCGGCGCGCAGCCGCAGCAGCCTGGGCCGGTCGAGGTACTCCACCCGCCACCAGTCCAGGGCTTCACCGACGTGCAACCGGCGGGGGTCGCGGCGACCGCGGCGCAACCCGACACCCCCGGCGAGCCGGTCGATCCAGCCGCGTACCGACCACGCCAGCGGGAACGAGTACCAGCCGTGCTCACCGCCGATGGCTTCGACGACGTCCCACAAGACGGACGGGTCGGCGGCGCAGCCCTGCTCGCGGATGTCCTGGTAGAGGGAACCGCCGGACCAGTCAGGGTCGGTGGGCAGCGGATCCGACGGCGCTCCCGGCCAGGACGCGTCCGACCAGCGTGTAGGCACCTCGGCGTGGCGGGTGTGCGTCAGTGCGAGCTCGACGGCGTGCTCGTAGTGGATCAGACCGCCTTCGGGGTCAGGGATGTAGCCGGCGATGTCGCGATCGTGGCAGACGACTTCGTGCACCAGCGACTCGATCAACGGGACGGCGATGCTGCGGGGCACCGGGGTGACCAGGTTCACCCATTGGGCCGACAACCACGGCGTCAGCACCGGCACCGGCAGCACCACGCGCCGGAGCAGGCCGGCCACGACCGCGTAGCGGCGCATCATCTCCAGGTAGGTCAACACGTCGGGTCCACCGATGTCGAAGGCCCGGTTGACGTTCGGCGGCAACGCGGCGGCGTGGGTCAGGTAGTGCAACACGTCGCGGACCGCGATGGGCTGGATGCGATTGTGCACCCAGCGCGGCGTGATCATCGCCGGGAGACGTTCGGTGAGGTAGCGCAGCATCTCGAAGCTGGCGGACCCGGATCCCAGGATCACCGCGGCCTGCAACACGATGGTGGGCACGCCGGAGTCCAGCAGAATCTGCCCGACCTCGGCCCGTGAGGCCAGGTGGTCGGACAGCTGCCCAGCGGCGGGCGTGATCCCGCCCAGGTACACGATGCGGGTCACACCCGTGGTGCGGGCCGCGTCGGCGAGCACGTGGGCGGCGCGGCGGTCGACTTCCACGAAGTCCCGCCGATTGAGCGAATGAACCAGGTAGTAGACGACGTCCTGGCCGGTCATCGCGTCCCGGACGCTGCCGGGATCGGTGACGTCGCCGCTGACGATCTCGACGCGATCCCGCCAGGGCACCTCGGACAGCTTGCCCACGGTGCGTGCCACTGCACGCACCTGATGGTCGGCGGCCAGCAGTGCGGGAACGAGCCGGCCACCGACGTAGCCGGTGGCGCCGAACACTACGCACCGCATGTCAGGGCATCGCAGCGATGTTCGGCGACCAGCTGGTCCACCCGGCCCAGACGCTGATCACGGCCGTCTCCAGGTGCGTCCGGCGGTAGCGATCATCCGATCCGCGGACGGCGGCCCCCAGGTACCCGCGGTGTACGGCTCGGGCCGGTCGCACTTCGCCCAGTGCTCGAGCACCGGGTCCAGGATTCCCCAGGACAGCTCGACCTCGGCGTTGACCGGGAACAGCGACGGCTCCCCGAGCAGGACATCCAGCAGCAGCCGCTCGTAGGCCTCCGGCGAGGACTCGGTGAAGGCCGTGCCATAACGGAAGTCCATCGTGACGTCCCGGACCTCCATCGCGGTGCCCGGCACCTTGGAACCGAACCGGATGGTGACGCCCTCGTCCGGCTGAATCCGGATGACCAGGGCGTTCTGCCCCAGCTCCTCAGTCATGGTCTTCTCGAAGGGCAGGTGCGGTGCGCGCTTGAAGATCACCGCGACCTCGGTGACCCGTCGACCGAGCCGCTTGCCGGTGCGCAGGAAGAACGGCACTCCCGCCCAACGCCGGGTGTCCACGTGCAGCGTGATCGCGGCGAAGGTCTCGGTGGTGGAGTCGTGAAAACCGGGCTCCTCCAGCACTCCGACAACCTTGGTGCCGCCCTGCCAGCCGGCTGCGTACTGGCCGCGCGCGGTGGTCTCATCCAACGGCTCCGCGAGCTTGGTGGCGGACAGCACCTTGATCTTCTCGCCGCGCAGCGATCCGGGCGAGAAGGACAGCGGTTCCTCCATCGCGGTCAGGGCGAGCAGTTGGAGCAGGTGATTCTGGATCACGTCCCGCGCCGCGCCGATGCCGTCGTAGTACCCGGCGCGACCGGCCAGCCCGATGTCCTCGGCCATGGTGATCTGCACGTGGTCCACGTAGTTGCTGTTCCAGATCGGCTCGTAGAGCTGGTTGGCGAAGCGCAGCGCGAGAATGTTCTGGACGGTCTCCTTCCCGAGGTAATGGTCGATGCGGAACACCGACTCCTCGGGGAAGACGTCGTTGACGATGTCGTTGAGTTCCCGGGCGCTGCGCAGATCGTGCCCGAACGGCTTCTCGATGACCACCCGGCGCCACTGGTCGGCGTCCGGCGTAGCCAACCCCGTGCGGGAGAGCTGCTTGAGCACGACCGGGAACGTCGCGGGCGGGACGGCCAGGTAGAAGGCGTGGTTGCCGCCGGTACCCCGTTGCTGATCGAGGTCCGCGACCGCGGACGCTAGGTCGTCGAAAGAGGTGTCGTCGTCGAAGCTGCCGGGCACGAACCGGACGCCCTCGGACAGCCGGGCCCAGACCTCCTCCCGGAACGGGGTGCGGGCATGCTCCCGGACCGCGTCGTGGACCAGCTCGGCGAAGTTCTCGTCGGCCCAGTCCCGGCGCGCGAACCCGACCAACGCGAACCCTGGCGGCAGCAACCCGCGATTGGCCAGGTCATAAATCGCCGGCATCAGTTTCTTGCGGGACAGGTCCCCGGTCACGCCGAAGATGACGACACCGCACGGGCCGGCGATCCGGGGTAGGCGTTTGTCCCGGCTGTCCAGTAGTGGGTTCACCCAGCCGGCCGGGGCCCTGCCGCTTGCTGTGCTCACCTATAGCTCCTGTATCGAGTGCGCCAGCGCGACCAGCCCGGCCGCCCGGTCGAGTAGATGAACCCGCAGCACCGGCCGGCCATGCCCAGCGAGCACGTCAGCGTCACCCAAGGCCTGGGCCTGTTGAAGATCGCCCAGGGTGAACTGGGTGCCCGGCACGGGGATGTCCGCAGTGACCGCTCCGGTCAGCTGCAGGAACGCCCCATTCTGGTGGCCGCCCTTGTGGTATTGGCCAGTCGAGTGCAGGAACCGCGGACCCCAGCCGAAGGTGGTCTGCAGCTGGGTACGGCGGGCCAGTTCGGCACGAAGCACCGTGGCGGAAGCATCGGCGATGCGATCGAGATATGCCTGCACCGCGAGGTAACCCCGCGCAGGGGTAGCGGTGATCAGGGCCCGCAGCGCGTCGCTGAGGGTGGCAATGCCGGCCGGCATCCAGCCCCCGACGGGGTACACCGCGATGTCACCCTCGACGAACGCAGGCGCGGGTCGGGCAGCGGGCTTGTTGAGAGCGTCGAGCTGCGCCCGGGCGGCGACCTTCGCGGCTTCCACGTCGGGCTGGTCGAACGGGTTGATCCCCAGCACCCGGCCGACCACCGCGATGGCGTACTCCCACAGCAGCAACTGTCCACCCAGGGTGCCGCTGACCGCCACCGAAGCTGCCGCCACATCCGGACCGATCGCGACCGGGGTGGCGTCCGGTCCGGCGTCGGCGAAGCCCGGCGCGGCGGGGTCGAGCACCACCACCGGCAGCAGGCCGGTGCCGTTCTTGCCGGTGGACTCGGCGATGAGCTGCTCGGCCCAGTCGGCGAAGCCGACGATCCCGGAGCCGGTGTCGGTGAGCACCACCTTCTCGGCGCCGGCGGCATGCCCGACCGCCAGCGCGGCGGCCAGCCGCAGTGCCGGGTTCGTCGGGTCATCGACGGCCAGCGACGGCGCCTGCTGCTCGGCGTCGTCGAGCAGATTCGCGATATCCGCCCTGGCCAAGCCGGCCGGGACCAGGCCGAACGCGGTCAGCGCCGAGTAGCGGCCGCCCACGTTCGGCTCAGCGGTGATCACCGCCCGGTAGCCTTGCTCCTCCGCGATCCGCTGCAGCGGCGACCCCGGATCGGTCACCACCACCAGGTGCGCCGCGGGGTCCAGCCCCGCCGCAGCGAACGCGGCGGCGAACACCCGCCGGTGGCTGTCGGTTTCCACCGTGGAACCTGACTTCGACGACACCACCAGCACCGTGCGCTCCAGGTCGCCCGCCAGGGCGTCGGCCACCTCACCGGGGTCGGTCGTATCCAGCACGGTCAGCGGCACTCTGGAAGTGGCACAGATCACCTCCGGGGCCAGCGACGAGCCGCCCATTCCAGCGAGCACGACCCGGTCGATCCCATCGGCGTGCAGCTCCGACCACAGCGCATCGATGGTGGCGAGCAGCGGTCGGGAGGTATGGGGAAGCGTCACCCAGGCGAGCCGGCGGGCAGCCTCGTCCTGCGCCTGGGGTCCCCACAGCGTGGGATCCTGGCTGGTCAGCGCGGAAGCCACCCGCTCCCCGACGAGATTGTCGACGAGGGAGTCCGCCGCCGCGGTAGGCGAGCTGATCTCGACCGTGAGTTGCCGCATCGAGGGAGGCTGCGACGTCGAGGAGAACGATGACATCGGCGGTCAGCCCGCTGTGTGCGGCGCGAGCTTGGTCAGCTGGCCGGCCACCGTCTCACCGAGCTCGGACCAGGATGCGTCGAACTTCTCCACGCCCTCGCGTTCGAGCACGACGAACACGTCGTCGAGATCGATCCCGACCTCAGTCAATTCATCGAAGACGCGCTGGGCCTGCTCGGCCAGGCCGGCGAAGAAGGCCACCATGACCTCGCGGTGGCGCAGCACCGAGAACACCAGGGTGACGTTGACGCTGATCCCGTCGGCCAGCGCGCCGGTGATGGCTCCCAAACCCTCTACCGTCGCCGGTATTTTGATCATGACGTTGGGTCGATCGACCAGTTTCCACAACTCGGCGGCCTGGGCGAGGGTGGCATCGGTGTCGTGGGCCAGCTGCGGGCTGACTTCCAGCGACACCCGGCCGTCAATCCCGCCGCTGGTTTCCCAGGTGCCGCTGAAGATGTCGCAGGCCTGCCGCACGTCGGCAATCGTGATCTCACGAACGGCCTCGTCGACGGACGCGCCGCGGGCGGCCAGCTGGTTCACCTGCTGAGCGTAGTCCTCAGCGTGCTCCACCGCGTGCGCGAAGATCGTCGGGTTGCTGGTCACCCCCACCACGTGCTTGTCGGTGATCAACTCGATCAGGTTGCCCGAGTTGATCCGCTGCCGGGACAGATCGTCCAACCAGATCGACACACCCGCCTCGGACAGGGCCGCCAAGGTATCGGTGCTGCTCACGAGAGTTTCCTTCCACCCGCGGAGGGGTCAGCTCTTGTTGCGCTTGGTGTGTTCCAGGCTGCGACGGGCTGCGGTGGCTACCGCCTCGCCGGTGAAGCCGAACTCGCGGTAGAGGGTCTGCCAGTCGGCGGATGCACCGAAATGCTCCAGCGAAACCACCTCACCGTGATCGCCCACAAAGCGCTGCCACGGCATTGCGATGCCGGCCTCGACGGCCACCCGAGCCTTCACCGTCGGCGGCAGTATCTGGTCGGAGTAGGCCTGGCCCTGGTCGTCGAACCACTCCACGCAGGGCATCGACACCACCCGGGAGCTGATTCCCTCGGCGGCCAGCGTCTGCTGAGCGGCGACGGCATACTGCACTTCGGAGCCGGTGGCGATCAGCAGCACGTCGGGTAGCCCGCCGCCGAGTTCGGTCGCGGTGTCGGCGAGTACGTAGCCACCGCGCGCGACGCCGGCAGCGTCGGTGCCCTCCAGCACGGGCACGTTCTGCCGGGTCAAAGCAAGCCCGGTAGGCCGGGTGCCCTTTTCCAACAGGGCCTTCCAGGCCGCCGCGGTCTCGTTGGCATCGGCGGGGCGGACCACGTCCAGGCCCGGGATGGCCCGCAGCGAGGCCAGCTGCTCGACCGGTTGATGGGTGGGGCCGTCCTCGCCCAGGCCGATCGAGTCGTGGGTCCAGACGTAGATGGTCGGCGCCGCCATCAGCGCGGCCAGCCGCACCGCGGGGCGCATGTAGTCGCTGAAAATCAGGAACGTGCCGCCGTAGGGGCGGGTCGGCCCGTGCAGCACTATCCCGTTGAGGATCGCGGCCATGGCATGCTCGCGCACCCCGAAATGCAGGGTGCGGCCGTAAGGCTGCGCGCGCCACATCTTCGTGGAGATCTTCTCGGGTCCGAACGAGTCGGCGCCCTTGATCGTGGTGAGGTTGCTCTCCCCGAGGTCTGCTGAGCCCCCCCACAACTCCGGCAGCACCTCGCCGATTGCGCCGAGCACTTCCCCGGAGGCCTTGCGGGTCGCCACCCCCTTCTTGTCGGGCTCCCAGGTGGGTAGCTTCTCCGCCCACCCCGCCGGGAGCTGCCGGTTGATCAGGCGATCGAACAGTGCGGCCCCGGACGCGTTGGCTTCCCGCCAGGAGTCGAAGGACTGCTGCCACTGTGCGTGCGCGGCCTGACCGCGCGCCACCACCCGCCGGGCGTGCTCGAGCACCTCGGGCGCCACGACGAAGGAGCGCTGCGGGTCGAAGCCGAGCGCTTCCTTCACCGCCGCCACCTCGTCGGCGCCCAGCGCGGAGCCGTGCGCGGCCCCGGTGTTCATCTTGTGCGGCGCCGGGTAGCCGATCACGGTGCGCAGCACGATCAGCGACGGCCGGCCGGCCTCGGCCTGGGCCGCTTCGATCGCGTCGAGGATGCCGACGACGTCCTCACCGCCGTCGACGGTCTGGACGTGCCACCCGTAGGCCGCATAGCGCGCGGCGGTGTTCTCGGACAGCGCGATCGCGGTGTCATCCTCGATGGAGATCTCGTTGGAGTCGTAGAACACCACGAGGTTGCCGAGCTCCTGGGTGCCGGCCAGCGAGGAGGCCTCTGAGGTGACGCCCTCCTCGATGTCGCCGTCGGAGGCGATTACATAGATGTGGTGGTCGAAGGTGCTCTCACCCGGTACGGCGTCGGGATCGAACAGGCCGCGTTCCCGCCGAGCCGCCATGGCCATCCCAACCGCTGCGGCCAGCCCCTGACCCAGTGGCCCGGTGGTGATCTCCACGCCGACGGTGTGCCCGTACTCCGGATGGCCCGGGGTCTTGGAACCCCAGGTGCGCAGCGCCTCGATGTCCTCCAGTTCCAGCCCGTAGCCGGACAGGAACAGCTGCAGGTACAGCGTGAGGCTGGAGTGGCCGCAGGACAGCACGAACCGGTCCCGTCCGGTCCACGCCGGATCGGTGGGATCATGGCGCAACACCCGTTGGAACAAGGTGTAAGCCAGCGGGGCCAGGCTCATGGCGGTGCCCGGGTGACCACTGCCGACCCGCTGGACCGCGTCAGCGGCGAGAACCCGGATGGTGTCCACCGCCCGGGTGTCCAGATCGGTCCAGTCGTCGGGCACCCGGGGGGTGGTGAGCTGGGTCAGATCGTCGGTGACGGACACGCTCATGCTCCTGACTGTGCTCGGTCCTACGGCCCGGGGCGCGGATAGCCGGCCGGGCCCATCTCTGCGATCCACCCTAGCCAGGTAGCGGCCAGAGTGGACTCATCGACCGGGTGCCCCGACCGGGCGTGACGCACACCACCCGTCTAGCATTTGTGGGTAAAGCAATCCCCGCCCGGGCCGCTGCTCAGGTCTGCCGCTGTCCGAGACTCGTCATCAGGAGGGGCGACGGTGAGTCGAGCACGCCGACCCTCTCAATCGCTGTATCCGGGAGCGCGGTGAGCAGCAGCGTCCAGGCTTCCGCATTACCGCGAACTGTGCACTGGGGCGGCGTGCTCCGCGGCTACTTAGCCTTGACCAAGCCGCGAGTGATCGAGTTATTGCTGGTCACGACGATACCGGCGATGTTGCTGGCCGCCCGTGGGGTGCCGTCGTTGTGGCTGGTCCTGGCCACGCTGGTGGGCGGCAGTATGGCCGCGGGAAGCGCGAACGCGCTGAACTGCGTCGCCGATGCCGATATCGACGCAGAAATGCACCGGACCCGAGCCCGGCCGCTGGTCACCCGTCAGATACCGATCCGCCACGCGCTGATCTTCGGGATCGCCTTGGGGGTGGCTGCTTTCGGCTGGTTGTGGGCCACTACCAACCTGCTCTCCGCGGCGTTGGCGGTAGGGACGATCCTGTTCTACGTCTTCGTCTACACGCTGCTGCTCAAGCGGCGCACGGCGCAGAACATCATCTGGGGAGGTGCCGCCGGGTGCATGCCGGTGGTGATCGGCTGGTCGGCCGTCACCGGCACGGTGGGGTGGCCCGCGCTGGTGATGTTCGGAGTGATCTTCTTCTGGACGCCGCCGCATACCTGGGCGCTGGCGATGAGATTTCGTGAGGACTACCAGCGGGTCGGCGTGCCGATGCTGCCCGCGGTGGCCTCTCCGGTGTACGTGACGCGCCAGATCGTGGTGTTCAGCTGGCTGATGGTGGCGTGGAGCCTCCTGCTGGTGGGTGCCACGAGCTGGGTCTATGCCGCAGTAGCGGTGGTTGCCGGTGGTTGGTTCGTCACGATGGCCCACCGGCTTCACGCCGCGGTGCGGCGCGGCGCGGTAGTCAAACCGATGCGGCTGTTTCACCTGTCCAACACCTACCTGACGCTGCTGTTCGTGGCCATCGCCATCGACTCCGTGCTGGGCTGGACACCCCTGGCGGCATCCGCCTGGATGCCCTGAAGTCCGTCCGTGTTGGCGCCGTCCGGCCACCTCCAGCACCACCTGCCCAGCGATTGTGCACGTCGTGAACTCGACAGCACGGACATTTTGGTCGCTTGAAACGTCCGTGCTGTCGAGTTCACGACACTAGATCCACTCGACTGCGGTCAGGTCACCCTGGACGGAGAACTCATCGCCTGCCGCGATGAGTTCCGCTGCCCGTCGTCGTCAGATGAGCGTGGGGCGAGGCGACACCGAAACGATGGTGGTGCTCGTTCACGGTGGCATCGAACTGGCGAGCCGGCCACTGGCGAGAACCTGCCGTCCGGACCTCGCCGTTGTCGAGGAGCTGGCACGGTTGCAACTCGCAGCCCGGCGGCTGGGCTGCTCGATCCAGCTACGTGGACCGTGCACCGAGCTGCGGGAGCTACTGGTCCTGCTTGGTTTGACTGAGGTCGCGACGGGTCTACGGCAGGTGAGCGGGCAGGCCGAAGGCCGCGAACAGGCTGGTATCGAGGAAGTTGTGATGCCCGACGATCCGGTCGCCTGAGATCTCGATGACTTGGAGGGCGAACGGTTGGAAGCCACCCTGGCCGTCCGGGCGGTAGGAGCCGAACGCGGGACCGCCGTTGGCCGCGGTCGCCACCAGGCGCGAGCCACGGCACCCGCAGCCCTGGCCGAGGAACCACCGACCCATCTCGACCGGGCCGCGCAGCCAGAGGTCGTAGGGCGGCATCGACATGACGGCGTCGTCGTGCAGGAGCGATACCAGTGCCGTGATGTCGTAGCGCTCGAAGGCATCGACATATCGGGCGAGCAGCGCCCGCTGGTCGGCGTCCACTGTGGGGGAGCGCAAGTCGTCCACGTTGCGAGCCGCCAGGGTGCTCCGAGCACGCTGGAGTGCGCTGTTGACCGAGGCCACGCTGGTCTCAAGCAACTCGGCCACCTCGGTTGCCTGCCAGCGCAGTACCTCGCGCAGGATAAGCACCGCTCGCTGCCTGGCCGGCAAGTGCTGCAAGGCGGTGACGAACGCCAGCCGGACCGTCTCCCGCGACACCGCCACCTCGGCCGGGTCGCCATCGCCGGGTAGGACTCGGGCGTCGGGGACGGGCTGCACCCAGGCGTGCTCAGGCAGCATCGGGCCCAGGGACGCCTCCGCGGTGGAGGACGGCCCCAGATCCATCGGCCGGGCCCGCCGCTCGCGGCCCCGCAGCATGTCGAGGCACACATTGGTGGCGATACGGTAGAGCCATGACCGTACGGTGGAGCGGCCCTCGAAGCCGTCGAGGCCCCGCCAGGCCCGGACCATCGTCTCCTGTACGGCGTCGTCGGCCTCGAAGCAGGAACCGAGCATGCGGTAGCAGTAGCCGGTGAGTTCCCGGCGGTGCTGCTCCAGGTCTTCCGAGCGGACCTCGCTGCTGCCGACGGTATCGGGACGGGTGGGCACGAGCGCCCATGCTACGCCGACGCATCGACCACGGGACCGGAAATTACCGATGAGTCTGCCTCCCGGCGATCGTCATACGGGGATGATGCCGGCCGGTTCAGGGTCGGCAGGTCGATCCGAAAAGGAGTGCAGATGAGCGGGGTACGGGTACTGGTGGGCACCCGCAAGGGTGCGTTCGTCCTGACGTCGGACCGGCAGCGGAAGCGGTGGGACGTCAACGGTCCGCACTTCGCGGGCTGGGAGATCTACCACGTGGCAGGGTCACCCGCTGACTCGGATCGGCTGTACGCGTCGCAGTCCAGCGGCTGGTTCGGGCAGCTGATCCAGCGCTCCGACGACGGCGGCACGACGTGGCAGCCGATGGGCAACCAGTTCTCCTACGACGGCGTCCCCGGTACCCACCAGTGGTATGACGGCACGCCGCATCCCTGGGAGTTCGCGCGCGTCTGGCATCTCGAGCCATCGCTGACGGATCCGGACACCGTGTACGCCGGGGTCGAAGACGCCGCCCTGTTCCGCTCGGTCGATGGCGGGCAATCCTGGCAGGAGCTGTCCGGGCTGCGTGACCACCATTCGGGCTCCTCCTGGCAGCCAGGCGCCGGCGGGATGTGCCTGCACACGATCGTGCAGCATCCGAGCGACCCCGGCCGGATGTTCGTGGCCATCTCGGCCGCCGGAGTGTTCCGGACCGACGACGCCGGCAAGACCTGGCGCCCGACCAACCGCGGCCTGCGCTCCGAAGGCATCCCGGACCCGACCGCCGAGGTCGGCCACTGCGTCCACCGCCTGACGATGCACCCGTCGCGGCCGGATGTGCTGTTCATGCAGAAGCACTGGGACGTCATGCGCAGCGACGACGCCGGCGAGTCGTGGCAGGAGATCAGCGGCGATCTGCCGACCGACTTCGGGTTCCCGATCGCCGTGCACGCCAACGAGCCGGACACCATCTACGTCGTCCCGATCAAGAGCGACTCGGAGCATTACGTCCCTGAGGGAAAGCTGCGGGTGTACCGCAGCCGGACCGGCGGATACGAGTGGGAGGCGCTCACCAACGGGCTGCCACAAAGCGACTGCTACGTCAACGTGTTGCGCGACGCGATGGCCGTCGACTCGCTCGATTCCTGCGGCATCTACTTCGGGACGACCGGCGGTCAGGTGTACGCATCCGCCGACGCGGGGGACAGCTGGGCGCCCATCGTTCGAGATCTGCCGTCCGTACTGTCCGTGGAAGTCCAGACCCTGTCATGATCCGCCTGCGGCTTCCGGCGCATCTGCGAGCGCTCGCGCAGGTCGACGGTGAGGTGCGGCTGCACGTGGAGGGTCCGGCCACCCAACGCTCGGTCCTCGACGCGCTCGAGGCCCGCTATCCCGTGTTGCGCGGAACGATCCGTGATCGCGTCACGCTCCAGCGGCGCGCCTTTGTGCGCTTCTTCGCCTGCGAGCAGGATTTGTCCCACGAATCACCGGACGTGCCGCTGCCTGACGACGTCGCAACGGGGGTGGAGCCATTTCTCGTCGTGGGGGCGATGGCGGGCGGCTGAGCATCGACGAGATCCTCGCCAGGTTCGGTGGCCGGTGAACAACGAGGCGGAGCTGGGAGTCCTCGACCCGTTCCGCACTGCGGCGTCCTGGGACGCAGCGACCGCAGCCGGCTGGGCAGCCGCTCTGGACCAGCGCGCTGCCGGGGCGGATCAGGTCCGGTTGCGTGCCACACTCGGGCAACTGGCCGCTCTACGTGCCGGTGACCACGCGGTAGAACTCGGGTGCGGTACCGGGACGTTTCTGGCTGAACTTGCCAGTACAGTCGGCAGCGGCGGTCGGGTGCTCGGAGTAGAGCCGCAGCCGGTATTCGCCGACCTTGCCCGGCAGCGAGCCACCGCTGTACCGAACGGTGGCCGCGTCACCGTTCACTCCGGCTCGTCGGAGGAAATTCCCGTCGCCGATTCCACCGTGGACGCCTGCCTCGCGCAGACCGTCCTGATTCACCTGCCGGACCCGCTGCTGCGCAGCACACTCGCCGAGACCCGGCGGGTACTGTGCC
>JALYTS010000003.1 GCA_030854185.1 Actinomycetota bacterium
GGAGCGCCCGGTGCGTGGAGACACGCACGCCGGGTGCGGCGGGCGGGCCGGGGAAACGGACTGATCGCAAGACCAGCACCGCGCCCCGGTCCGACCCAACCATCCAACCCCGAGGCGCCCGGCACTCTATGACGCCGGGACGTTGCAAGGGCAAGGCGCACCAGCCCGAACACCTGGGGATCGCTGGGCGCAGGGTCCTGGTCTCCCGCAAGTGGTCCAACAAGACGCTGGACGATCACCGCGCTGAGCGCGGCGAGTTTGTTCGGCAACTCCTCCAAGACGCTGGCATCCAACCCGTCCACGGCCCCCAAGACGGGCCCTATCGGTGGGAACGCCCTGCACCGACCGATCCCGACGTCCCACCCCGACCCGTTCTACTCCTCCAGGCCGTCGCCGAACGACAGCGATGGAAAGCCGAATACACCGCCGCCCAACTCGCCACCAGCGACCCACCACCCGACAACTGTTCGGCAAGTCAGGATCAGGCCGCCTGAGAGGAGACGACGATGTGCTGCAACGAACAACCAGTCCGTACCGCTCTGATCGGCAGAAACGAGCCTGGTAAGGCTGACACGGATACCCCGCCGCTCCGCGCCGTGGGAGGCGCCACGTGAGTACACATCAACTGACCACAAATCCGTGCGGTGTAGACGAGGGACACGACATGGATGCAATGGCGCCGCTCAAGTCACTTCCACCGTTGATCGCCATTCCCACGGCCGCCAAGCTGCTCGGCATCAGCCGGTCGGCCGCGTACCGGTACGCGGCGATGGGTGACCTGCCCACTAGGCATCTCGGCGGCAGAGTTTACATCGTGACGTCCCTGCTCTACGAGCTCATCTCAAACGCAGATAATGGAAGTGAGGCGGCCTGATGGCCAACAGCAACCGTCGCCGCGTCCCGGGAGTCACCGTTTACCGACGCGGGAAGAAGTGGTCTTACACGATCTATGGCGAACCCGACCTCCTCACCGGGAAGCGGGATCGCATCAATGCTGGAGGGTTCGAGTCCGAAGATGACGCGTGGGCCTCCGCATTGAGGAAGCACGCGGAGATGGATCGCGGCCGAACAGTCAAGCCATCCTCACGCACTGTCGAGCAGTTCCTCACCGAGTGGCTCGGCAGCGTCAAGCACTCGCTCAAGCCGTCCGCCTATGCGAATTACTCGACGAATGTGACCGCATACATCTTTCCGAAGATCGGCCACCGCAAGCTGCAAGACATCTCGGTGCCGGTACTGAACGCTTTCTACGTTCATCTGCTCGAAGCCGGCCGGGTCAAGATCGACGGCAACGGCAGGATGTACGAGTACTGGCGCAACCACCGCACGCTCCGCAACGGCCTCGGCCCAACCCCAACCGAACTCAGCAAAGCATGCGGCACCTCGTATCAGGCGGCAAAGGAGGCCGTGTGTCGCTACCGGAGAGGCCGGGTACCTGCGGAGTATCTCGCGGGCCTGTCGCCGAAGTCGGTGCGCAATGTCCACCGTCTGTTGCATCGAGCGCTCGGCGACGCCGTTGCGTGGGACTACCTGGTCTTCAATCCGGCCGAACATGCGAGCCTGCCCCGGGAGCGCCGCCGTGGCCGGAGCGTTCCTCAACCCTGGTCGGTCGAGGAACTCGCACAGTGGCTACGGCGTGCCCAGGAGGACCGGTTCGCGGGTATGTGGGTCCTGGCTGCCACAACGGGCATGCGACGGTCAGAGCTGCTCGGAGTTCGCCGTGACTCGCTCGATCTCGACGCCGGGACGCTCACCATCGACGAGACGCTTATCTCGGTGGCCGGCCGTGCCGAGGAGTCTGATGGTAAGACCGAAGCAGGAGTGCGGACCGTGTCCCTGGATGTCTTCACAATCGCGGCGCTACGGCGGCATCTGGCCATGCTCGACGTCGAGCGGCAAGCCTTCGGTCCCGCCTACGCGGCGGGCCGCTGGTTGTTCGTCTGGGAGAACGGGCAGCGGCCGCACCCCGACACCGTGACGGGCACGTTCAACCGCCTCGTCGACGCAGCCGGCTCCCGGCCGATCCGGCTCCACGATGTGAGGCATACGTACTCGACGCTTTCGCAAATGAGCGGAATTGCATCTGATGCATCATTCGGCGGTTTGTGTGATTGCCGTGTGACCAGGACCTGGGGTTTCGGGTTGGCCGTGTTGGCGGGTTGACGGGTGGAGTGACACGCGGGCTGACCTGCGGGTGATTGCTGGCTGTTGCATTGAATGCCACGATGCGTCATCTGATTTCGTTGCATCAGATGCCACAGTGTGGCATCTGATGCCAGGCCGCGAGGGGCCGCTGGTGGGCAACGGGACGCGGGTCGCGGGATCGGCGGCGCTGGCGCTGGTGACGGGGGCGACGCCGTTGCGGCCGGAGCCGGTGTTGTTCGAGGCGATGCTGGCCGGGTGGCGGTGCCAGCAGCAGTCCCGGCGGTTGAGCGAGTCGATCATCGGGTCGCGGGAACGCACGGTGCGCCGGTTCACGGAGTTCACCAGCGGGTGGCCGTGGGGCTGGAACCCGGCGCAGGTGGAGTCCTGGGTCGCCTCGGGTGGGTGGGCGCATTCCACGGTGCGCACCTATCAGGGAGCGCTGGCGACGTTTCTGGACTACGTGTGCGACCCGCGGTATGGGTGGGTGAGCGAGTGTGAGCAGCAGCTCGGGATGCGGCCGGTGCAGATCTGCCACGAGGACAACACCGCGGTGCACGTGGCGGACTACGAGGGCCGCCCGGCGCGCCGGCCGTTGACCCGCACGGAGTTGCAGGCGTTGTTCGACGCCGCTGATGACCGGGTGGAGGCGCTCGTCGCGGCGGGGCGCAAGGGTTGGCTGGCGGCGTTTCGCGACGCCACCCTGTTCAAGGTGTGTTATGCGTTCGGGCTGCACCGCCGAGAGGTCGCGATGCTCGATGTCGCCGACTTCACCGCCAACCCGGCGGCACCGGCGCTGGGCGGGTTGGGGGTGTGTCAGGTGCGGTTCGGCAAGGCGATGCGCGGGTCCCCACCGCGGCGGCGCGCGGTGGCCGCGGTGGTGACCCTGGGCGGTCGAGGCGCTGGAGCAGTACCTGGGCGAGGTCCGGCCCCGCTACGGCGCGGCGGCACATCCGGCGCTGTGGCTGACCGAGCGGGGCGGGCGGATCTCGCCCCGCCAGGTCGATGACCGGTTCGCGTTGTGGCGGGCCGCGGCCGGGCTACCCGCCGAGTTGTCGGTGCACAGCCTGCGCCATTCCTATGTCTCGCACCTGATCGAAGACGGGGTGGATCCGTTGTTCGTCCAGCTTCTCTTGAGCCCACATGAGGGTGTCTACGACGTGCGACACGGACCATTAGCCAGCCGGAATCTGCGTGCTGGAGGTGGTTATCTGCGGTCTTCCATCACGCAGATACCCCGGAGGTTCGATGCTTGTGCAGCGGGTGCTGATGCCCGTCTCGTCGCTTGAGTCGTGGACGGTCCTCGGTGATGACGGGCCGGTAGTGCCGATCGAGCACTATCTGGCCTACCTGACCGACATCGAGCGGTCCCCGAACACGGTCAAGGCGTACGCCCATGACCTGAAGGACTGGTTCGTCTTCCTCGATGTACGGGGCCTGGACTGGCGCGAGGTCCGGTTGGAGGACCTCGGTGAGTTCGTCGCCTGGCTGCGCCTGCCACCGGCCGGTCGAGGCGGCGGGGTGGCGATACTGCCCTCGGCCGAGCACCATTGCTCGGCTGGCACCGTCAACAGGAAACTGTCGGCGGTCAGCGGCCTCTACACGTTCCATGCCCGGCACGGGCTGGAGCTCGGCGACCTTGTCACCGAGCTCCAGCCGGCGCGTCGACGGCGTTCGGGATGGAAGCCGTTCCTCTACCACCTAAGCGGCGGCGAGCCGGAACGGCGGCGGGCGATCAAGCTGAAGGCTGCGCGCAAGCAGCCAACGATCCTGACCGCCGGGCAGGTCCAGGCAATCCTGGACGCGTGCACACACCTGCGGGATCGCTTGCTTTGGGCTTTCCTGTGGGATACAGGAATTCGGATCGGCGAAGCCTTGGGCCTGCGCCATGAGGACCTGGCTCCCGCTGAGGGCGAGCTGACGATCACACCGCGGGCCAACGACAACAGGGCACGTGCCAAGTCGGCGACACCGCGCACCGTTCCAGTCAGCCCGGAAGTGGTTCGGCTCTACGCCGACTACCTGCACGAGGAATACGGCGACCTCGACTCCGACTACGTGTTCATCAACCTCTGGGGCCAGCCGTTCGGACGTCCGTGGGGCTATCCGGCGGTTTATGACCTCGTGCAACGGTTGCGACGGGACACAGGCGTTGACTTCGACCCGCACTGGTACCGGCACACCTACGTTATCTCTCCCACGCCTGACCGGTGAGGGACGTGGGTTCCGGGGGTGGCCGGGCACGTGCCTCACGGGTATCCGGAACTTGTCGGTACCCACAGTTACCTTCGCCACGTGACCGAATCGATCAACGTCGTGTTCCGGGCCGAGCGGGCCCTGTCTCCGCTGGATGGCAGCGAGTTTTGGGTGGTGCTCGACGGTGAGCTGGTTGCGCATCGGGAGGCGAGCGCGTTTCTGCGGTGCTTGCAGGGCGCCGGTCGCTCACCGCACACGATCCGGGCTTACGCCGGGCGCGCGGCGCTGTTCCTGGGCTGGTGCGCGGCGCGGGGTGTCGACTGGCGGCGCATCGAGCTGGCCGAGTTGGCTCGGTTCAAGCACTGGGTCGAGCTCACCCCGACCCGTGTTGGGCGGGCCCGGTCGGGTGCGACGGTCAACGCGATCCTCACCGCGGTGTGTGAGTTACTGCGATTCTGCGCCCGGACCGGGCTGATCGAGGCGGCGGTGGCCGAGCGGCTTTCCGAGCCGCGCTGGCTGCGTTTCACACCGCCGGGTTTCGACGCTGGTGAGTCCGGCCAGTTCCGCGCGGTGCGGGCCCGGGCGCTCAAGGCCAGAGCGCAGACACCGTTCCCCGAGGCGCTGACCCGGGACCAGACCGATGCGGTGCTGGCCTGCTGCCGCCGACCCCGAGAGCATTTCATGGTGATCTTGCTGCATGACACGGGCCTGCGTATCGGTGAGGCGTTGGGGTTGCGCCGCTGCGACATGCATCTACTGCCGGACTCGCGCAGCCTGGGCTGCGCGGTGCTGGGCGCGCATGTCCACGTCCGGCACCGGGCCAACCCCAACGGCGCGTTGGCCAAGTCCCGCTTTGCTCGCACGGTACCGGCCAGCGACGCGGTGCTCGCCGGCTACGCCGACTACCAGTACGAACGGGCTGAGTTGGTGGGTGCTGAGGGCACCGAGATGGTGCTGGTCAACCTCTACCACCAGCCGCGCGGCGCGCCGATGACCTACCGGGGGGCCAAGCGATTCTTCGACCGGCTGGCTGGCGAGTGCGGGTTCGCGGTGCGACCGCACATGTTGCGCCACACGGCGGCCACGAACTGGGTCCGGGCCGGGGTCGACCTTGATGTCGTGCAGGCGCTTCTCGGTCACGTCTCGCTGGCGTCCACGACCGTCTACCTCCATGCCCGCGACGAGGACAAACGCCGCGCGGTGCAGGCCGTGGCGGCGGGGAGGCGGTACCGGTGAACGTGCCCGCGCTGCACGTGCTGCGGGTGGGCCGCGGCGAGGACGAGCGGTCTGGTGAACCGGGATGGTTGGACTGGCTGCGCGCTCATCTGGATCCGGCCTGGCGCCCAGGCGAATGGGACCCCGGGGCTGGGCTGTTCACTGGCGATCTGGAGGGTGACCGGACCGCGGCGTGGCCGTGCCGCAGCCCAGGCTGCCTGACCGCGACCCGCCACCACCACGGGCGCTGCGACGGTTGTCGGCGGGCCCGCACGACAACCGGCGTCTGTTGGGAGGACTTCGACGCCGAGCCACCGAGGCGTGCTACCCGCCCGCTGCTGCGCGAGGGTTGCTGCGCGGTGAGTGGCTGTGACAGCGAGCTCCACAGCCGCGGGCTGTGCTTTCGACACGAACGCGCCTGGCGCAAGAGGAAGCCCGAGCCCATCGAGACGTTCCTGGCCCGCGCCTCGGGGTTTGACCGCGGCGAGGACTGTCTGGTCGCTGGCTGCGCCCGCGAGCACGTCAGCCGCCGTGGGCTATGCCGCTTCCACGACAACCGGCTCCACCGCCACAAGGTCGCCAGGATGTCGGCCGAGCAGCTGGCCGCCTGGGCCGCCGGTGAGCGGCCCCGACTCGGTGCCCACCAGTTCTCCCTGGCCGGGCTGCCCGAGTTGTTGAGCATCGAACTGCTCTACGCGCTGCAACGCCGTGACCAGGCCCCGCCCCCGCTGGATCCCATGCAGGTGCGGATCCTGCTCGCCCGCCTGGGTGCGGCCGGCTCGCTGCGCGACGCCGACCCCGAGGTCGTCTGCGAGAGCGGCGGCATGCAGTACAACTCGGCGACCCGGGGGCTGTTCCGCGACCTTCGCCGGCACCTGGAACGAGCCTGGGCCCAACACAGCGGCACCGACCCGTTCGCCGGTGACGTCTGGCAGGTGGCGTTGATCGAGTTGCAGGCCAACGCCTCACGGCGCTGGCCTGCAACGCAGGGCGTTGTCGACTTCCGGCCCATCGAGCCGCTCTGGCTGCGCGAGATCGTCAAGGACTGGGCCCAAGCCACCCGCCCCTACCTGCAGCGGCTCCGCGAGACGCTGCGCGCCTGCCAGGCCGCCTCCCACGCCCTGACCCTTGCCGACCGACTCGACCCGGCGGACCTCGGTGCCGGCGACTTCACCCGGATCGTCGATGCCATCGCCGGGCAGCGACGAACCGACGGCACCCTCTACTCCGCGCAGCACCGCAACCTGCTGCTCTACCAGTTCTGCCAGGTCATCGAGCACGGCCGCGCCAGCGGGCTGATGGCCACCGTGCCCGACCCGTTCCGTCCGGCCCGCCGGCACCGAGTCAGGCAAGAGCCCAACGAGGACGAGCTGGGCAAGGCCCTGCCCGAGTCAGTGATCCGCCAGCTCGACGCCCGGTTGCACCTGCTGGGTCCGGCCGGGCGGGCCGGATCGATCACCGCGGCCGATCTGCAGCACATGCAGCGGACCATCTACCAGATCCTGCGCGACACCGGGCGACGTCCCGGGGAAGTGGTGAGTCTGCGCATCGGCTGCGTCGAGATCATCGAAGGCCAACACAACCTGATCTATGACAACCACAAGGCGGCGCGGATGCGCCGCCGGCTACCGATCACCTCCGAGACCGCCGAGATCATCACCGCCTGGCAGCGTCACCGCGCGGGGCTGCCCACCCCACCGGCCACCGGTCGCTGGCTGTTCCCGAGCCCGCTGCTACGAGCACGCCAGTCGCACGGGCACATGACGTCCGCCTGCGTGGGCAGGGCATTCAGGGAGTGGATTCGCCGGATCGGCACCATCGACGGCGAGCTGCTCGGACCCGACGGCGCCCCGGCACCGTTCGACCTGTCCCTGGTGACCCCCTACGCGCTGCGCCATTCCTACGCCCAACGCCACGCCGACGCCGCGGTGCCCGTTGACGTGCTCAAAGACCTTATGGATCATGTCTCGGTGACCACCACGATGGGCTACTACCGGGTTGGTCTCAAACGCAAACAGCAGGCCATCCGCTCAGTCGGTTCGCTGGCCACCAACGCCCAAGGCAGCCCGGCGCCCTTCACCAGCCCCACCGCCTACGAGCGGGCGTCGGTCTCGGTCCCGTTCGGCAACTGCACCGAGCCCTCCAACGTCAAAGCCGGCGGCGGTGCCTGCCCGATCCGCTTCCAGTGCGCCGGCTGCGGCTTCTACCGGCCCGACCCCTCCTACCTGCCGGCCCTTGAGCAGCACGTCGCCAACCTGCGCACCGACCGGGAAACCGCCCGGGCGATCGGGGCTGCCGACTACGTGCTGGCCAACCTCACCGCCGAGATCGACGCTTTCGCCCAGGTAACCGAGCAGATGCGTCGCAGGCTCTCCGCGCTCCCGGCCGAGGAACGCGCCGAGGTCGAGCAGGCCAGCCGGCTCCTGCGCCGGGCCCGGGCCGCCCGAGGGCTGCCGGTGATCGCTATAACCTCGTCCAGGACGGCGAGCTCGTGACCGCGACGCCGGATCGCACGGCCGGGCTGCGGGCGGCCCGGGCGAAAGACAGCCAAGACAAGCGGCGTCGTGTCCTCGCAGCCGTGCAGGCATTCGAGACGGCCGGCACACCGGTCACCGCGTCCGCCGTTGCCACCGCCGCCGGGGTGTCCAGCTGGCTCGTCTACGCCGACGGCGTCCGAGAACACCTCCAGGACGCACAGCGTCGCCAAGCCGAGCGCGACAGCCCACCGGTTACCGCCGCCCCGCAACGCCACTCCGCCCCGGTCACACCGGCCAGCATGCGCACCGACCTCGCCGTCGCAAGAGAGGAGATCCGCCGGCTGCGGGCTGAACGCGACAAGCTCCGCGGCCGTCTGAGACTGCAACTCGGCGCCGAGATCGAGGGACCAGAGCGGGCAGAGCTGATCGCACGAGTTGCCGACCTGGAAGCCACCAGCCGCCAGCTCCTCGCCGAACGCGACGCCCGCACCGCCGAAGCCGACCTGGCCCAGCGGCACACCCGAGAGCTCGAAGACGACCTCGCCGCCGCGAGGGACAGCCTGCGACGAGTGATCAAGAACCAGAACCTCTCATGACCGATAACGCGCCACTTCGAGCCGCGGTTCACCGACCTACCTCACGTGCCTCACGTGCCTCAACCGTCAAAGCCCGTTACCACCAGGCTCTTTTCAAGATCGAGTGCAGATAGCCTACGCCACGCGCCTGCTGCGGAAAAAGACTCCGATTGAGGTGGTCAGCACTTTGCTCGGGCACTCCTCGATTACGACCACTTTGGACATATACGGTCACTTGTCTGTCGAGGACGCCCGCCGCGCTCTGGAGGCCGCTGGCTTCCTCACCGGGCAAGAGGTGCGGTGGTGACCGCGGCAGAGCTGATACCCGCTCCGGCTGCGGCGTCGGGGTTGCTGGGCAAGCTCATGGCCACTGTCCGTCCGGAGTTCCGGGTGGACATCCTGGTCCCCGAGCGTGGTGCGTTGGTGTTCGACACCACGCCCTGCCGGGTGCCGGGCTGTGTCCGCCAACCGCGGACCCGAGGGCTGTGCAAGGGCCACTACTACGCGTGGCAGCAGGAGGGCTGCCCTGACATTGAGGTGTTCGCCGCGGCGGCGTCTCCGGAGGGGCTGGGGCGAAAGGAGCTCACCGTCTGTGTTGTGCCGGGCTGCCATTTCGGCGGCGCCCGCCGGGGTTTGTGTGTTCGTCACCAAGGGTTCTGGGAACGGGCGGGGAAGCCGGACCGTGCAGCATGGGTGGCCGGTCTCGCCCCGGTTCATGATCCCGACCATCCGGTCTGCGCGTTGTCCTATTGCACACTGTGGACGCAGGGACGTTCGCTGTTCTGCGTCAACCATCGGTCTCGTTGGGAGGCCGTGGGACGTCCCGACCTCGATGAGTTCGTCGTGCTCTGCGAGTCCTATGGAGACGACCGGTTCGACTTCCGGGCGTTTGGCGAGCGCCGGCAGCTCAAGCTGGAGTTGCAGTACGCGCTGCAATGCCGGCACGACGAGCGGCAGATCAAGACCCATTCCGGCATCGCGCGGCCGGTCATCGCGCTGGCGGCTGCCAGCGGGGTGGGCTCGCTGCTGGACTGGCCGATGCCGCGTTGGGTCGAGTACTTCGACGCCAACCACGCCGCGAGACACGCCCAGAACGGGCAGCTCGCGTTTCTGCGCTACGCCTACCGGTGCTTGGAGGATCTGCGCTGCGGCAGCGGATGGGAGGCCGAGTTCCCCCGGGATGTGTGGGAGCTTCACCGGCTCGGGATCGAGGGCCGCAAGCGGCTGCGGTTCGACGGGATCGGGCAGCCCTGGCTGCGCGAGCTGACGAAACGGTTCGCCCGCTGGCGGTTGAGCATCGGGCGTAGTCCCATCCAGACATACATCGACGTCCAAGCGGTGACGCGCTTGGCGCGGTTCCTGGAGTCCCCGCCGGTCAACATCACCAGCCTGGTCAGGCTTGACCGATTGACGTTGGAGCGCCACCTGGCCGACCTGGCCACTGACACCCGTGCGCTGGGCTCGCGCAACCGGGACATCAGCTCGTTGGGTGCCTTCCTCGACGCGATCCGCCGGCACGAGTGGGACCGCAGCCTGCCTGCCAGCGCGGCCTTCTATCCCGACGACTTTCCCAAACGCGAAAAGCGCCTGCCGCGTGGACTTGCCGAACACGTCATGGCTCAGGTCGAGCGGCCCGCGAACCTCGACCGATGGAACAACCCTGAGAGTCGGCTGCTCACGATCATCCTGATCCGCTGCGGCCTACGTGTCGGCGACGCCAGCAAGGTCGCGTTCGACTGCGTTGTGCGTGACGGCGACGGCGCGCCCTACCTGCGTTACACCAACCACAAGATGAAACGAGAAGCTCTCGTCCCGATCGACGAGGAACTCCAGAAAGCGATCATCGAGCAACAACAGCGGATCCTGCGCCGATGGCCGAACGGTAGTCCTTGGCTGTTCCCCGCCCCGAAGATGAACCCGGACGGGCGCAAGCCCTTGTCGACGCACTCCTATCGCAGCCAGTTGCGGGACTGGCTGGGCCGCTGCGACGTCCAGGACGAGCAGGGCCGCTCAGTACACCTCACACCACATCAATGGCGGCACACATTCGGCACCCGGTTGATCAACCGCGATGTCCCGCAAGAGGTGGTCCGGGTGCTTCTGGATCATTCGTCTGGTGAGATGACGGCCCACTATGCCCGACTGCACGACACCACCGTCCGCCGGCACTGGGAGGCCGCCCGCAAGGTCAACACCAAAGGCGAGGCCGTCACCATCGACCCCGGTGGCCCGCTGGCTGAGGCGAACTGGGCCAAGCAACGGCTCGGCCGCGCCACCCAAGCCCTGTCCAACGGTTTCTGCGGCCTGCCCGTGCAGAAGACCTGCCCGCATGCCAACGCGTGTTTGACCTGCCCGATGTTCGTGACCACGCCGGAATTCCTGCCGCAGCACCGCACCCACCGCCAGCAGGTTCTGCAGATCATCTCCGCCGCCAAAGCGCGCGGCCAGGCCCGCTTGGTCGAGATGAACCAGCAGGTCCTGGGCAACCTAGACAACATCATCACCACGCTCGACGCCGATTCCGGCTCTGATGAAGGGGAGGCGGCGGATGCGAGCTGACAACACCCGGCACATCGTCGCCGCCGCCCAGCAACGTCACGAGCTCACCCGAGCCAAGGCGATCCAAGCCCTGCGGACCCTCGACGCCGAGGGCAGCCCGGTCACCTTCGAGGCCGTCGCCAAAGCGGCGGCGGTCTCCAGGTCCTGGCTCTACGCTCACCCCGACATCCGGGCCGAAATCGAACGCCTCCGCACCGCCTACCGTCGTGCGCCGGCGACGCCGGTCCCCGTTCGGCAGCGCTCCTCGGACGCCTCGCTGCTACGCAGGCTGGAAGCGGCCACACAACGGACCCGGCAGCTGGCCGAAGAGAACCGCAAGCTCCGAGAGCAACTCGCCCAGGCCCTCGGCGAGCAACGCGCGACGGCAAGCCGCGACACGGCGTCGGCCCGAGCCGCCCGACATCCCAATCCGGTAACGATCAGCCCCTGCTGAAAGGCCACCACAATGCATCCACCCGAGACGTCAACGACAACGTCCACAATGGAACCAGGCAGGTCACAGGCCCGGACGACCCGCCAGCTCAAGATAATCCAGCAGCAGGTCGGGCACTCCTGGGCCTCGACCACCGCGGTCTACACCACTGTGGGAACCGATGCGAAGAACCGGATGCTGACCGCGGCGCTTCACCGCGCCTTCGCCATGGACTCGACCGGCGGGGCGGCGCGGTGAGCGCACGGGTGAGTTATCACTGGCACCTGCGTCGGGTGATGGCCGAACACGGCATGTTCGCGACCTCGGAGCTGGTGCCGCGGCTGGCCGAGCGCGGCGTGGCCCTGTCCCGTGAGCAGGTCTACCGGCTGGTCGCCGGCATCCCGCAGCGACTGTCGCTGGCCACCCTGGCCGCGTTGTGCGACATCCTGGACTGCGCGCCCGGCGACCTGGTCGAGCCCTACCGCGCCCGGACACCAAGCGCCCGGCGGCCCAAGGCAACCGATCCGCCGCCGACCCCGCGGCGGGCCCGGGTGGCCCCACCGGCTGAGCAGGGCTGAGGGATGGATCGCCGCGAACAGATCCTCGCCGCGGTGAGGGCGGCCGATCCGGCGCTACCGGCGCTGCGCGCGGGTGCGGCGGTGGACACCGTGCTCACTCACCCCGCGGTGACCCGACAGCTGGCCGCGACGCTGGCCGCCGACCCGGCCGCCCTGTTCGTGGGTGCGCCACCGGTGATCGGCCGGCTGATCGCGGCGCTGCGCGCCGCCGGGTCGGTGCTGCCCCCACCGGCGTGCGCGAGCTGCGGGCGCACGGATCGGCCGTTGACCCGCTCGGATGCTGGTGGGGTGTGTCCGAGCTGCCGGCGCCGCCAGCTCGCCACCGCCTGCACCCGCTGCGGTGTGGTCAAACCGGTCGCCGGCCGCGACGGCGACGGCCAGCCGGTCTGCGCCCGCTGCGCAGACCGCCCCCAGCGTGAATGCGGGCGCTGCGGACGGGTCCGGCGAATCGCGATCCGCGCCCGCGACGGCGCCCCCGACATCTGAGACGGGTGTTTCCAAGGCAATCAGGCCCTCTGCGTGGGCTGCGGACGCCCCCGACCCTGCGCCTACCTCGCCCAGGGCCGCCCGACGTGTCAGACCTGCCGTCCCCGAACCCTCGCCAGCTGCGCGCACTGCGGCCAGCACCGCCAGCCGACGGCCCGCTGGCCCGAAGGACCGGTCTGCGACCCCTGCTACACCGCAGCGCTGCGCCGCCGCGGGCCCTGCACGACCTGCGGGCAACGCCGCCGGCTGGTCGACCCACCCGGACCGCACGCCACCACCTGCGCGGACTGCACCCTCCTGCCCACCAGCCACCTCACCGGGCACACCTGCCTCGACTGCGGGATCGAGGACAAACTCTATGAACGCGCCCGCTGCGCGGCCTGCGCGCTGCGTCGGCGCACCACCGAGCTGCTGCGCGCCGGAGCCGAGCACATCCCCACCGAACTCACCGCGGTCTTCGAGGCGATCACGACGACGTCCACACCGCGCAGCGCGCTGAACTGGCTACGCAAGGGCGCCGGCGCGAAGGTGCTGGCCGAGCTGGCCACGGGCGGGTTGCCCGCCACCCACCAGGCCCTCGACGCGCACCCGCACCGGCGCGCCGCTGACTACCTGCGCGAGCTACTCGTGGCCAACCAGGTGATACCGGCCCGCGACGAGGCGCTCATGCGCACCGAGCGCTTCCTCGCCGACACCCTCGCCGGCATCGACCATGACGGCGACCGCCGGCTGGTCGCGGCCTTCGCCACCTGGCAGGTCCTGCGCCGGCTACGACGCCACGCCCAAGCCCACCCACGCCCGCGCACCTACACCCGCCACGCCCACCAACAGATCATTGCCACCGTCCGGTTCCTGGCCTGGCTCGCCCAGCGCCACACCAGCCTTCGCGACGCCAACCAGGCCGACCTCGACACCTGGCTGGCCGACGGCCCGGCCGCCTACCAGGTCCGTGACTTCCTGGGCTGGGCCGGCGCACACGGCCACAGCCCGGCGCTGCTGGTCCCCACCCTCGGCCGCAACCCCGGCGCCGCCATCAGCGACGACGATCGCTGGGGCCACCTCTCCCGGCTGCTGCACGACGCCAACCTCGAGCTCACCGACCGGGTTGGGGGCGCCCTGCTGCTGCTCTACGGCCAACAGCTCTCCCGGATCACGACCATCACCACCGACCAGATCACCCACCGGACCAACCAAGTGTTCCTACGCTTTGGCCACCACGACGTGCACATCCCCGAGCCACTGGCCACCCTGCTGACCACGCTGGTCCGCGACCGACGCCGCTACCTCGGCGTCGGCACACCCACCACCAGCACCTGGCTATTCCCCGGACTACTACCCGGCCGCCCACTCACCGCCGCCCGACTCGGCGAGCGCCTACGCACCCTCGGCATCCACGCCCAACCCGGCCGCCGCGCCGCCCTGACCTCGCTCGCCGCACAGCTACCCACCGCCGTCCTCGCCGAGCTACTCAACCTCCACCCCACCACCGCCGTCCGCTGGGTCCGCGACGCCGGCGGCGACTGGAACCGCTACGCCGCCCAACTCGCCCAAGCCCACAATCACCAACCATGACGAATGCCCCCACCCGACCCGACCCAGGCGGCAGGCATTCGCACCGTTGGAACACTGCCGGTTACCAGTTTCGACTCCGGCATCGAGCCCAAGATCCTTAGTGATCGGGTCGGCCACTCCAACCCGACCGTCACGTTCCAGATCTACGCCCATCGTTCGACCGGGCGGGACCGCGCCGCCGCGGAACTCATCGGCTGCCTCATCGAGAAGGCGGTCAGCGGTTCGGAGGGCACCACCCCCGAGGCATGTTGACCGGGTTGTTACTACCGTTCTTACTACGAGGACATGGAAATGGCCCTCAGAAGAGAGTCTCTGAGGGCCGTTCCCGCTGGTAGCGGGGGTAGGATTCGAACCTACGACCTCTGGGTTATGAGCCCAGCGAGCTACCGAGCTGCTCCACCCCGCGTTGGTGATCCTTACTCTACGCGCGCGGCTCCGGGAAGGGCAAATCGGGTGGTCAGCGAGCCGCTGCAACCCCGAACGCGCGAGTAGGTCCACCACTGGGAATACCGAGCGGCCGGGTCTAGCCCCCTGGTAGCCGCCTCGAGGACGGGTGTAGCAATCGGTCATCGGTCAACCACCACCGCCGCCGGGTGCCGGCGTCGCGGCGACCGCACCGCCTCCCGCAGATGCTGTGTCGAAGCGCTTGGTAGCCGCGTCGAGGTCGGCCAGGGCCTTACCCTGCGCAGTGAAATCGCCCGCAGCCTGTGCCGCCCGCAGACGCTTGAGCGCATCGGCGATGTCAGCGACGGCCTGGCGCATGGTCTGACTGGTCACGCCCGCGCCGGCCGGTGCCGGGAGTTGCGTCACGCCCTGGTTCGGCGCCGCGGCCTGCTGGTCCGGCGAGGCGGTGGCATCTCCGGCACCGGCACCGAAGACCTGGTTGAGTGCCTCACGCAGGGTCGGGGCATAGCCGATCCGGTCACCATAGGCCACCAGTACCCGGTTCAGTTGCGGGAACGCTGCTTGCTGGTTCGCTCGCTCGATATAGACCGGTTCCACGTACAGCAGCCCGCCACCGACTGGGAGGGTGAGCAGATTCCCATAACGCACATCGGTCTCAGACTGTCGCAGCAGATTCAGCTCCGCGCTCACCTGCGCGGAGGATACGAATCTGTTTTGGACCTGCTCTGGACCCAGCGTCTGAGAGTCACTAGGTAGCTCGAGCACCCGGATTTTTCCGTAATCCTGCGGGTCGCACGCGACCGAGATGTAAGCAGCTAAGAATGGTCGGCGCAGACTGACCAGCGCGCTGGTCAGCTGGAACTCCGCCGGCCCCCGTCCGTTAGGCGGCCCGGCCAGTACGTAGTACGGTGGCTGATCCACACCCTGCTGATTCTGCGTCGGGTCATTCGGAACACTCCAGAAGTCGTCGTTGGTGAAGAACACCGATGGATTGCTCACGTGATAACGCGCGAGCATCTCCCGCTGCACCTTGAAAAGGTCTTCCGGATAGCGGAAGTGCGCCCGCAACTCGTCGCTGATCGCACTAGCGGGTTGCACGGTGCCGGGGAAGACGTTCATCCAGGTCCGCAGCACCGGATCGCTTTCGTCCATCGCGTACAGCGTTACGGTGCCGTCATAGGCGTCGACGGTAGCCTTCACCGAATTGCGGATGTAGCTGATCTCGTCGTCCGGCAGCCGGGATACCCCGGTCAGCGAGTCGGTGGTCGCTTTGCCCAACACGGTCCGCTGCGCGTTCGGGTAGTTGTCCAGCGTCGTGTAGCCGTCGAGGATCCACTTGATCCTTCCGTTGATCACGGCCGGATAAGGATCACCGTCGACGGTGAGCCAGGGCGCGACCTTCTCCACCCGATCCCGCGGATGCTGATTGTAGATGATCTTTGAATCCGGCCCGATCGCCTGGTTGAACAGGATGTTTCGTTCGCCGTAGTACGAGGCGAAGATCAGTCGCCTCGCCCAGCTCCCGAGTGGTACCCCGCCCTTGCCTTGATAGGTGTAGTTCTCAGGCCGGCCGTCGAACTCCCGAGGTGCGGCACCGGGGTTTCCCCCGACGATCGCGTAGTCGTCGATCAACTCGCCGAAGTAGATCCGCGGCTGTTGAACGGGGATCTGGCCTTGCTGCGAAGTGTCCGACACGGTGAATACCGGATAGCCACCCTCCCCGGAGCCGGCGTCCTTCAGCGCCGAGTTCACGGTGTTCGCCGGGGCAGCGACGAAGCCATTGCCGTGGGTGAAAGTAAGATGTTGATTGATCCAGGTGCGCTGGTTTTCGGCCAACGACGCCGACTCCAGCTCCCGCACCGCAACAATGTAGTCCTGCGTCTTGCCGTTGACCGTATAGCGGTCGACGTCGAGTTTTTCCGGGAAACCGTAGAAATTCTCCCTTTGCTGGAGCTGAGTGAAGGTGGGAGACAACACGTTAGGGTCCAGCAGCCGTACGTTGCCGATCGTGGCGGTGTCGGCCTGGATGTCGGCCGGAGACGCATCGCTACGCCCGGAGTATTGGGAGTACACGACCTGGCGATCGGTGATGCCGTAGGCCGCCCGAGTGGCGGCGATGTTGCGCTGGATCGACGGCGCTTCGCGGACGTTGGCGTTGGGCCGGACCACGAACTGCTCCAGGACCGCCGGCCACGCCGCACCCACCAGGATGCTGGACAGCAACAGCAGCGCGATGGCGATAGCCGGCAGTTGCAAGTTGCGCAGCACCGCCCCGACGAAGAAAACGATCGCGCAGATCACCGCGATGCACATCAAGATGATCTTGGCGGGAAGCACCGCGTTGAGGTCTGTGTAACTGGCCCCGGTGAACAGCGGGTTACGTCGGGAGAACAGCAACTCGTAGCGATCCAGAAAGTAGCCCACAGCCTTGAACAGCACGAAAGTGCCCGCCAGGATCCCGAGCTGGACCCGGGCCGGGCCGGAGAGCTGCCCGCCCCGGCCGGCTAACCGCAACCCACCGAACAGGTAGTGGGTAAGCAGCGCGCCGAGGAACGAGATCACCACAGCGAGAAAAGCCCAGCCCAGCAGCTTGCGATAGAACGGCAGCTCGAAGGCGTAGAAACCGACATCCTTGTGGAACTGCGGATCGGTCACGCCGAAACTTGCCCCATGTAGGAACATCTGCAGTGTCTGCCAGTCACCCAGCGCGGACAGCCCGGCGATCAGCCCCACCAGTACCGGCACACCGATGCCAACCAGGCGCAGGCGCCCGACGATCGCTGTGCGGTACCTCGCAATCGGATCTTCGGGCCCGACCACGGGCACGAACACCGGTCGGGTGCGGTAGGCGATGACGATATTCAGCGCGAGCAGGCCACCGACAACCAGCCCGACAACCAGAAACTGCACAAGGCTGGTGACCAGGACGGTGGAGAACACCGAGCTGAAGCCCACCTCGCCGAACCACAGCCAGTCCACGTAGGTGTCGATCAACCGCGATCCCACGATGAGCGCCGCCAGCGCAGCGGTGCCAACGGTGATCAGGATCCGAGCCCGACGAGAAAGCGCGGGAACTCCGACGGGGTGCCGGTTGGCCACAGAACACACTCCTGGCGACGACAGCGGTGCGGTACGGACCCGTTTGGCGCAGCGGGTGCCACGCCGGGTGAGTCCTGTCCGTCCAACTCTACGGAGGGCCTCGGGGTTCCGATCCTGGTGCCTGCACCGCTACCGACGGTTTATCCCACCGATGCGACGATGGTGCGGTGAGCGAGCCGCAGCCGTACCCGTCCGCGCTGTCTCATGCCCTGCCTGCCACGGCGCGCGAGGTCGAGGAGTTCGTGGCAGCCGCCGGGTGGGATCAGCCGCCGCAACTGTTCGCCTTGGTGACCACGGTCACTCTGCTGGCCAGCCAACCAGAGCTGGCCGTGCAGCTCGACGAGCAGGCCCCGCTCACCCCGGTGGCCCAGGATGCGCTTCCGGAGGGCGAGCTCGATGCCGCGCTGGCCACCATCGAATGGCCTGATTCGGTCGCCGGGTGCGCGTTGGCGCAAGAGATCGTGGTGCTGCCGCCGGAGGCGCAGGCTGGTCTCGGCGAGTTGCCCGGCGACCCCGAGCTGGCCCGCCGCGTCGCCGCCGGGCACCCGCAGCGGCGGGAAGGCAGACTGGTCGCAGCAGTGCTGCGGGACGGCGTCGGAGCCTGCGTGCTGCGGCTACGTGCCGATCCGGGAGACGATCTCGGTCGCGACGAGGTTGTGGAGGATCCACAGCTCGCCCCGAACCTGCTCCATGCGCTGCTGGCAACCTTGCGCTGACCTGCGTCAGCAGTGCGGTGGCGGCTGACCCGCCCGGATCCCGTCCAGGGCGTGCACCGCATCCGCCAGGGTGCCCACCCGCACCAACCGCAGCCCCGCGGGGGGGCGCTGCACAGCCTCCGGGCAGTTCTCGGCGGGCACCAGAAACACTGACGCCCCGGCCTCCCGAGCGCGAATCATCTTCAGCGGGATGCCACCGATCGGACCCACCTGACCATCCGGAGCGATCTCGCCGGTGCCCGCCACGAAAGTGTTGTTGGTGAGCGCACCCGGTGTCAGCTTGTCCACGATGGCCAGCGCGAACATCAAGCCCGCCGAAGGGCCGCCCACGTCGGCCAGAGAGATGTTGATGGTGAAATTCACGTCGGGAGCCTCGCCCACCCCGATACCCAGGTAGCCGCGACCTGGCTGGGCACCCGTACCGAGCGGGACCGCCACCTCCTGAGGCGGGCTGTCTCCCCGCTGGAAGCGGACCTCCACGAGCTGGCCGGGATGGCTACCGGAGAGCAGGTCGATCACCTGCTGGGCGCTGTACAACACGTGCCCATCGACGGCCAGCAACCGGTCGCCGGCGACGAGCTTGCGATTCGCGGCGCCATTGGGGACCACCTGGCCGACCACGACCTTGGTCGGATAATGCAGGTAGCGCAGCGCGGCCGCCTTCGCGTTGGCCTCCGAGTCTTGGAACATCTCCTTGTTCTGCTTCTCAACCTGCTGTGCGGACAGCGCCGGCGGGAAGATCTCATCGCGGGGAACCAGCTCGCTGCTCTCGGATATCCACAGGGCGAGCGCCGCGTAGAGCGTCACGTTGTCGATCACCGATACCGTCGTCATGTTGAGGTTGCCGCTGGTGGGGTAGGTCTGGGTGCCCTTGATGTCCACCACCGTCTTGCCTGCCACGACACCCAGGGTGTTGAACGTGGGTCCGGGGCGAAGCGCGACGTAGGGCACCGTCGCGAACGCACCCAGCAACCCGAGCGCCATGGCAAGCCCGAGGCTGACCATCAGGGTCCAGGTTCGGCGGCTCACGGCCGAACAGCGTACGTGCCCGCGTTCCGCGTACCGTGGAGCCATGAGCGACATGCCCTTCGGTTTCGGCTCCGACGACCCTCGGGACCCTGACCGGAGGAACCCACCCGAAGACGGCGGCGGCTCCGGTGCAGACCCGGCCAACCCGTTTGCGGCCTTCGGCGCCGGCGGCTTCGACGTCGGCGCCCTCGGCCAGATGCTCACCCAGCTAGGCCAGATGCTCAGCCAGGGAGCCGCTGGTGGCGGTGGCCCGGTGAACTACGACCTGGCGAAGCAGATGGCGATGCAGAAGCTGTCCACGACCGGGCTGCCCTCGGCGCAACAGGCCACCGCGATCGCCGATGCGGTGCGGCTCGCCGAGCTGTGGTTGGACCCGTCGACCGCATTGCCCGCTGGGACCACCAGCAGTGCCGCGTGGGCGCCGCGGGACTGGGTGGAGAAAACCCTGCCCACCTGGCAGCGGTTGTGCGACCCGGTGGCTCGCCGGATGGCCGGCTCGTGGATCGACGCGATGCCCGACGAGGTCCGTCAGTCCGCCGGTCCGCTGGTGGCGATGGTCGAGCAGATGGGGGGGATGGCGTTCGGCTCGCAGCTCGGCTCGGCGCTGGCCCAGCTCGGCGGAGAGGTACTCACCTCGACCGAGATCGGGCTGCCGCTGGGGCCGCTGGGTGTGGCGGCGTTGTTGCCGGTGGCGATCGAGCAGTTCGCTACCGGGTTGGGCCGCAAGAGCTCCGAGGTGATCGTTTTCCTCGCCGCCCGGGAGGCCGCGCATCACCGCCTGTTCGGGCACGTGCCGTGGTTGCGCCAACGGCTGCTGGGCACCGTCGAGGAGTTTGCCCACGGTATCCGGGTGGACTCCGACGCGCTGCAGGAGCTCGCCCGGCACGTCGATCCGACTGATCCGCAGAGTATGGATCAGCTGATCTCCTCTGGTTTGCTCGAGCAGCAGCACAGTCCCGAACAAAAGGCCGCCCTGACCCGATTGGAAACCCTGCTTGCGCTGGTAGAAGGCTGGGTCGATGTCGTTGTCGCGGACTCGTTGGGCGAACGACTCCCAGGTTCCGATGCGCTGCGGGAAACGCTGCGCCGGCGGCGGGCCTCCGGCGGTCCTGCCGAGCACACCTTCGCCACGCTGGTCGGCTTAGAGCTGCGGCCCCGTAAGCTCCGGGCGGCCGCGCAGCTGTGGAGACAGCTCACCGATGAACAGGGCATCGAGGGCCGCGACGCCGTGTGGAACCATCCGGATCTGCTGCCCACGTCCACGGACCTCGACGGTCCGACCGCGTTCGTCGATCGGACCGCCAGGAATGCCGCCGATCTGGACGACCCGATCGCCGCGCTGGAGCGCACGGTCTCGCAGGCCCCGCGCGAGCAGCCGCCTTCCGATCCCGAGGATCCCGGCGACGATCCACCCGCGCGTGCCACGGAGTGACATCACCCAAGTACCCGAGCATGCACAAGCTGTCCACAACTGTGGATAACGTGTGAACAGTCATTTGAACGATTAGGTCGCAGCATCCAGGATTGCGGGCATGAATCCGCCGCGCTCCCCCGCCGCCTTCGCCCACCGCCATGCTGTCTGACGCCCTACCGTGCGACATTCCTGAGCGGCTCAGGCTTGCGCCTGGCCGCGTCGCCCTCTGGCGTTCTCCCAGTTGCCTGCAGCTCGGGCTGGATCAGCAGCGCGCGTTGGTCCTCGATGATGTGCCGGCACCGCTAGCCGCGTTGCTCAAGCGGATGGACGGCATCCGCAGCACGGCCGAGCTGGTCGCCGAGGCACAGTCGGCCGGATCCTCCCGTCGCGATGCCCTGATGATGCTTGCTGATCTGCACCGTTGCGGCCTGGTCCAGGACACCTCGACGGCCGACGATGGCCCACCAGGCTGGCACCGCGTCGCGCTGGCCAACGAGGCGGCCAGCTGGTCGATACACGCGACCCGTGCGACCCGACCCGTGCTGTGCGCGCGTCGGGAAGCCACCGTGCGGGTGATCGGATCCGGGCGGGTGGCTGTGGCGGTGGCCACCGCGCTGGCCGCCGCCGGGGTTGGTCACCTGGCGTTGCGCGCCTCCGGTGCGGTCACCGCCGCGGACCTGGGCACCGGCTACCTTCCAGACGACCTGGGCAGGGCCCGCGAAGCAGCGTCGGCCGATGCCGTGCGTCGCGCCGCCCCGGGTGTGAGCGTGGCTGCTCGCCGCCGGCCAGACCTGATCGTGCTGTGTGATGTGGTGGTCCCCGAGCCGGCGATGGTCACCGAGCTGCACGAGTCCGGGGTCGCCCACCTGATCGGCTACGCCCACGAGGGCACGGCGATGGTAGGGCCGCTGGTGTGGCCGGGGCGCAGCAGCTGCCTGCGCTGCGCCCAGCTGCACCGGGCTGAGGTGGATCTGGCCTGGCCGAAACTAGCCGCCCAGCTCGTCGGGCTGGTAGCGACTGCCGGATTGGCCTGCACCCAGCTTGCTGCCGCGCTGACCGTCGAGCAGGTGCTCGCCGCGCTTGCCGGCCCGGCTGCGGGCATGCCCGTCCCCCCGACGTGGGGGGCCACGCTGGAAGTGGATCCCGTGCGCGGCATTCTGCGGCGCCACCCTCGACCACCGCATCCACTCTGCAGCTGCGGCGCCAGATGATGCCGTACTGCCACTACTGCGCAGCGCGCAGCCGGGAGACAATCACCCCGTGACCGACATCCCGCGCAGCGCCACGCAGCGAACCGCACGGCTCGCCAGCCTCCCGCTAGGGGTGGCTGGGCGGGTCGCTGCGGGCTGGGGCAAACGGCTGGCCGGGCACGATGCGCAGGTTGTCAACGCCGAGCTCAGCGCTCGCACCGCCGAGCAACTGTTCGCAGTGCTCGGTGAGCTCAAAGGCGGCGCGATGAAGTTCGGCCAGGCGCTGAGCGTCTTCGAGGCGGCGATCCCCGAACAGTTGGCGGCGCCGTACCGGGAGGCCCTGACCAAACTGCAGTCCGCGGCACCGCCGATGTCCCCACAATCCGTGCAGCGGGTGCTCGACGAGCAGCTCGGTACAGGGTGGCGTCGCCGCTTCGCCGACTTCTCCGACAAGCCCGCGGCAGCCGCCAGTATCGGGCAGGTACACCGGGCGGTATGGCATGACGGCCGTGACGTCGCGGTCAAGGTGCAGTATCCGGGCGCGGGCGAGGCACTGCGCTCCGACCTGCGGCAGCTGCAGAGGTTCAGCCGGCTGTTCCAGGCGATCGTTCCTGGCCTGGAGGTCAAACCGCTGCTCACCGAGTTGCGCGACCGGATGGTCGAGGAGCTCGACTACCGCGACGAGGCCGATAACCAGCGGGTATTCGCCGCCGCGTTCCGTGGCCACCCCGAGATTGCCGTCCCCGCGATCGTCGCCAGCTCGCCGAAGGTGATGGTCTCGCAATGGGTCGCAGGGACCCCGCTAGCCCAGATCATCCGCAGCGGCTCGCGGACCGAGCGAGACGACATCGGTACCAAGCTGTCACTGTTCCACTCCTCCGCCCCCACCCTCACCGGGCTGCTGCACGCGGACCCCCACCCGGGTAACTTCCTCCGGCTCAACGATGGGCGGCTGGGCGTACTGGACTTCGGCGCTGCGGCGAAGCTGCCCGGCGGGCCCCCCCGCACTCTGGGGATCGCGACCCGGCTGGCCGTTGAGGAGCGGTCGGCGGAGCTGCTCGAGCTGCTGCGCTCAGAGGGTTTCGTCCGACCTGGCATGCAGCTACGGGCCGAGGACGTGCTGGCTTACCTCAGTCCCTTCGCCGACCCGGTACGTACGGAGTCCTTCCACTTCACCCGGGCCTGGATGCAAGCCCAAGCCGAGCGCGTCGGTGATTTCTCCGGTCCGGACTTTCGGACCGGCCGAGCGCTGAACCTCCCGCCCAGCTACCTACTGATCCACCGGGTGAGCACCGGGACATTCGGCGTGCTGTGCCAGCTCGACGCCACCGTGCCCCTACGCGGGATCGCTCAGCGCTGGCAACCGGGCTTCGCCAACTGAACCCTGCACCTGGTCGCTCACGATGCGCCCGTCGCGCAACTGCACGACCCGTTTGGCGAAGTGGGCGATCTCCTCTTCGTGAGTGATGATCACCACCGTGCAGCCGGCATCGTTCAGTTCGCAGAGCAATTTCATGATGTCGCGGCTGGAGGTGGTGTCGAGATTGCCCGTGGGCTCATCGGCAAGCAGGATCGTGGGATCGTTGATCAGTGCGCGGGCGATCGCCACCCGCTGCTGCTGACCGCCGGATAACTCATTGGGCATGTGCTTCTGGCGATCGCCGAGCCCGACCTGCTCCAACGCCCGGCGCCCTAGACTGCGCCGATTCCGGATTCCAGCGTAGACCAAAGGAAGTTCGACGTTACGGGCTGCGCTGGTGCGCGGAATAAGATTGAACGACTGGAACACGAACCCGATTTTGCGGCTGCGGACCCTGGCCAACTGGTTGGTGGATAGCCGGGTGACGTCGGAGCCGTCGAGCAGGTAAGTGCCGCTGCTCGGGATATCCAGACAGCCCAGAATGTTCATGAGCGTGCTCTTACCCGATCCAGACGGGCCCATGATGGCGACCATTTCCCCGTCATCTATGATCAGGTCGACACCGAAGAGTACCGGGACCTCGACCTTACCCATCTGGTAGGTCTTGGTCACCCCCTCAAGCTGGATCATTCCACTCCTTCATCTGATATCACTGGCTATCGATCCCGACCGGCAACCAGCGTGTGCCGCCTCCGACTCCCTGGCACGCCAGCAGTGGAGCGCACCTACGGACCTTCCCTCGTCCTCGCCGATCTCAACTCACCTCACCGCTGGAGCGCCGCTCCGAGCTTGCACTCTAGATATGACCTGTTGATGTGAGAGCAAACTGGACGCAACGTCACAGTTCGCTGGGAACATCCTGTGATTGCCAGCCAAGCATCCCTACGCCACCCGACGTCCACCGATTTTCCTGTGACGGGCGTCACGATTCGCGAGACCGTTACGCTACGCACCCCGCCGACTCCGAAGCGCCATCGGCTGCATACATTGCGGTACCGGTGCTCTACATATTGTGATGGAAATATAGAATTCGCTGGGAGTTCTCCGGACTCCTTGCACGAACGCGGATGACTGGTTATTCATTTAGGAGTGTCCTTGACGGGGAGCGGGCCGCCGCGGAATCAGGCGAAGATCAGCGAATGAGCCTGGGAGAAGCGTTACTCATAGCGCTACGCGCGTTGCGTGCCCACCGGCTGCGCTCCGCGCTGACCATGCTTGGCCTCGTCATCGGTGTCGCCTCGGTTGTCTTCCTGGCCGCCTGCGGCCAAGGGGTGAGCAACTCGGTCGATGCCCGCATCGAGACGATCGCCAACAACGTCACCATCGTGCCACAGGCCTCCGATCTCCCCAATGGGCCGCCCGCGCAAAGCCTGACCGACGCCGATGCCGATGCGCTGCAAAACGCACCCGACATTGCCACCGTCACCCCCGCCGCCACCGCCACCGCATCGATCGGCAGCAGCACCACCACGCTGCTGTCGTCGACCATCGTCGGCACCAGCGACATCTGGGCCCAGACCAACAACCGGGACTTCCGGGTGGGGTCGTTCTTCGACGCTGCCCAGTACCGCTCCGGCGCCCGGGTGGTGGTCCTGGGTCCTACTGTCGCGACCACCCTGTTCGGTGGGCCCGCGACGGCGCTGGGCCAGACGGTCCAGATCAACCATGCGCCATTCCGAGTCATCGGGGTGATGCAGTCCTACGGCCAGCAGCTCGACAAGACCGCGGTCATGCCACTGACCACCGCCCGCAAATACATCGTCGGCCCCGGCATCGGCGTCGGCCACGCACTCAACCAGATCACCGTGGAAGCCCCCCGGCAGACCGAGGTGCCCGCCGCCATGAATGAGGTGACCAGCATCCTCGACGCCCGCCACCACATCACCGACCCCGCGCGGAAAGACTTCCAAGTTCAATCGCTGGGACGCCGGCTGACGACCTTCAACCAGATCGTGGGCATCATCACCGTGTTCACCCCGGCCGTCGCCGCGATCTCGCTGCTCGTCGGCGGTATCGGAGTCCTGAACATCATGCTGGTCTCGGTCACCGAACGAACCCGCGAGATCGGGATCCGCAAAGCGATCGGCGCCACCAACCGCGCCATCCTCGAACAATTCCTCATCGAAGCCGTCGTCCTGGCCGGTCTCGGCGGGCTCATCGGCATCGGCGTCGGGGCCGGGCTGTCCACCCTCGTCCGTGTCATCGCACCGGCCATCGACCCCGGCACCGGCATCTTCGCTGGCTTCGCCCCCGTCTTGTCCGCGCTGGCCATCGTGGTGTCATTCGGGATCAGCATCGCGATCGGGCTGGTCGCCGGCGGCTACCCCGCCTACCGAGCCGCCCGACTACTTCCCATCCAAGCCCTCAGATACCAGTAGGACGCTAGGCTCGCTCGACGCGCTGAGTCCGGTCCGGCCGCACCGCCGTAGGAGCGCCGCGGTGGCGGCCGGTCCGCGAGCTCTGCCTGTCGCAGCTACAGGCGTTCGGCGGCGCGGCGGGCCCGCCGCTCGGCGTAGCGGGCCAAGCGTTGCCACCGGCGAGCGGTGACAAGGCGCCGGGCCAACTGCTCCCGGCGCGCCCGGTGCTGGTCATCACGCATTCGATCCCGGGCGAGTACTTCGTACAGCAACATGGGGTTCAGCTCCTGGGTCAGGCCGCCGGTCAACGCA
The DNA here is from genome assembly GCA_030854185.1 of Actinomycetota bacterium. Lineage (GTDB taxonomy): Bacteria > Actinomycetota > Actinomycetes > Mycobacteriales > Pseudonocardiaceae. The sequence continues at coordinate 26,155 of JALYTS010000003.1, forward strand.
GCCGCTGCGGCTGCGACCGGCAGGGGTGGCCGTCGTTTTGTGCAGCGGGACCCCGGGTTGGGGCCCTTGAAGGCCCCCAACCCGGTCAGGCGGCGGTTTCACTTCCGGCGCGCTCGCGCGCGGCGCGATCCCGCTCGAGGGCGGCCTTGCTGGGCCGCCCACGCGCGCGCTTGCGAGGGATGACAGCGCCGTGTTCGAAAATTTCGCCACCCCAGACGCCCCAGGGCTCCTGCCTGGACAGCGCGCTGTCCAGGCAGGCAGCTTTGATCGGGCAACCTAGGCAAAGCTGCTTCGCCCGCTCCAGCTCAGCTGGGGACTCGGCGAACCAGAGATCCGGGTCGTGTGAACGGCAAGGCAGGGCGTCCAAACCAGACGACGCGGTATCGAGCAGGTGGGCCAGCTCTGCGCCACCCAACACGTCGGGCAGCGCCCCGCCGTCCAGCGGGACGGTCGCGGTCAACACTTGTCTCTCCTCCTCGGTGGTGGTGCCGGTGGAACTCGCCGGTACCGGCCCGCCGCGGGATGAGGACCTAGCTAGACAACAAGGCCGCGGATCCCGATGCGGGGTCCGCGGCCTTCGTGAGCCGATGCTGCTGGCTCGAGAATCAAGGCTCCGATGCGGACATGTGCATGCGGTCGGTAACGAGCAGATCAATGCCGGTCGTGCTGACCTGGGCCCCGAAGCGGGCCAGGTGGAAGCGACGCCCCACGCTGCGCCGGAGTACTCCGGACGGCGCGGTCCGCAGACGCTTGGACCAGATTCCCCCGGGCACACCGACGGACCCGCACTGCGGGAAGTAACGGGCGCCGGTGGTCATGCAGATCTCCATCGGAGCCCTCCTTCCCTACTCGGCCCACGCTCAGTGGCTGGGCGATCTGCCCTGGTCAGGCGCATACAACGACTGCCTCCAGGAGATTAAGAGCAAGATTAGGGCCCTGGTGATACACCGGCAACCGAATTTCTCTTACTTTTTTGTTCGACCAAGGGTCAACCAGTGACTGAATCGCCACGAACCAGGGCAAACACCTCGTCCCCGTAGCGGTTCAGCTTGGCCGCCCCGATCCCGGGGATGGCCGTCAGGCCGGCCGCGTCCGTCGGCCGTTGCTCGGCGATGGCGGTGAGTGTCGCATCGGTGAAGACCACGAAGGTGGGCACCTTCTGCTCCGTGGCGCGGCGACTCCGCCAGTCACGCAACCGGTCGAGCAGCTCCGGGTCGGCAGTTCCAGGCGCGGCACGAGACGCAACCCCTGCCGCCTTCTTCACGGCTGGCCGCCGCGCCGCAGAGCCGTCCTGGGGCATCAGGCCGTTCAGGAAACGGCTGCGCCGCCGGGACCGCCGCCCGCCTGCACTGCGCGACAGGGCCCAGGACATCGCCAGCCGGCGCCGGGCGCGGGTGACACCGACGTAGAGCAGCCGACGCTCCTCCTCCAGCGCAACCTGATCGCCTTCGGCGTATTGGATGGGCACCGTCCCGTCGACGAGCCCGACCAGGAAGACCGCGTCCCATTCCAGCCCCTTAGCCGAGTGCAGGGAGGCCAGCGTCACGCCCTGCACCGCAGGTGGGTGTGCTTCGTCCGCCCGGGCGTCGAGCTCAGCGACGAGCCGGCCCAGGTCGGCGTCCGGGTCGCTCGCTGCGAGGTCATCAGCCAACTCGGCCAGCGCGCGCAGCGACTCCCATCGAGACCGTGCGGCACTGCCCCCAGGAGGCTGGGCGGTGAGGCCGTGGCGGGCCAGTACCGCGCCAACAGCAACGCCCAGCTCGCCCGCCGAGCCTGCGGTGGCCGCCGCGCGCAGCCCGCGGATGGCGGCCCGGACCTCCGGGCGGTGGAAGAACCGCTCGCCACCGCGGAGCTGGAACGGGATTCCGCGAGCGTCCAGTGCTTGCTCGTAGGCCTCGGACTGGGCGTTGACCCGGTACAGCACGGCGATCTCAGCGGCTGGGATTCCTTCGCGCAGCAGCTCAGCGATCGCGTCCGCCACCGCGGCGGCCTCGGCGAGCTCGTCGTCATGCTCGGCGAACGACGGCTCAGGACCGGCCGGCAGCTGGCCCACCAGCTGCAGCCGGGCACCCGCCGGCCGGCCGGGGGCAGCCGAGATCACCCGGTTGGCCAGCGCCACGACCTGCGGGGTTGACCGGTAGTCGCGGTGCAGCCGTACCGTCACCGTGTCGGGGAATCGTCGGGTGAACTCCAGGAGGAAGCGGGGCGCCGCACCGGCGAAGGAGTAGATCGTCTGGTTCGCGTCGCCGACCACGGTGAGGTCGTCACGAGCGCCCAGCCAGGCATCCAGCATTCGCTGCTGCAGCGGCGTGACGTCCTGGTACTCGTCGACGACGAAGCAGCGGTAGCGATCCCGGAACTCCTGGGCCACCGCTGAGTGCTCCTCCAGCGCGGCGATGGTGTGCAGCAGCAGGTCGTCGAAGTCGAGCACCCGGCCGCGGTTCTTGAGCTCCTCGTATCCGGCGTAAATCGCTGCGACCTGCGCCGCCGGAACTGGCGTGGCCCGCCCGGCGGCGGCTACCGCGGCGGGATAGTCCGCAGCAGTGACCAGGCTCGCCTTGGCCCACTCGATCTCCCCGGCGACGTCACGCAGGTCGTCGGCGCCGGTTGCCACTCCGGCCCGCTGCGCGGCTTGGCCGACCAGTCGCAACTTGTGTTCCAGCAGCGGCCACGGCTGGTCACCCACCACCTGAGGCCAGAAGTACCGCAGCTGACGCAGTGCCGCGGCATGGAATGTTCGGGCCTGGACCCCGCCTACCCCCAGGCCACCCAATCGGGTGCGCAGCTCGCCCGCCGCGCGCGCGGTGAACGTCACCGCAAGGACCTGTCCCGGGGCGACATGGCCGGTGCGGATCAGCTGGGCGATCCGCCGGGTGATGGCGCGGGTCTTTCCCGTGCCCGCGCCCGCCAGCACGCAGACCGGTCCGCGCGGCGCGCACACCGCGGCGCGCTGCTCCTCGTCGAGACCATCCAGGGGATCCCGATCAGCTCGGCCGCTGCTCACGATTGGCATCCTCGCAGAGCGCTCCGACACCTCCCAGTGACCGACACGAAGCGTTATGATGCCGACGTGTGCAGCGGTGGACGGTTCGGGGCGAGGACGGTGGGCCGGTGAAGAACTCCGACCAGAAGCAGTGGCAGCGGGAACTCAATGACCACATGCGGCGGCACGCCGCCGACCTTCGCAAACCACCGAAGGCGCCACCGGAACCCGGAATCTGGGTCACTGCGCGGAAAGTCTACCTCTGGACGATCCTCGTGATGATCATCACGAGCGCAGGGTGGGCGGTCGGCCTCTACGTCTTCTGACCATGCGGCGCCAGCCAATCGTGGTGCCGTCAGGGGAGTTCCACGCCACCAAGAGCGGCCAGCGGGTCGGCCAGTCGTTTGCCGTCGCCCACTACCACGCCGGTGAACCGGCTCGGAGCGAAGAACTCAGCGGCGGCCTCAGCGACCTGCCCGGTCGTGACCGCCTGCAACCGCCCGGTATGGGCGAGCAGCCAGTCAAGGTCCAGGCCGAGGATCGCCAACGTGGCCAGGTGGCCGGCCAGCCCCCGCTGCGACGAGGTGGCGATGGTCAACGACCCGATCGCGTACTGGCGCGCGCAGTCCACCTCGGAATCGTCGGGAGGAACGACGACCAGCCGACCCAACTCGTAGCGGGTCTCCAGCAGAGCGGCGGCGGTGGCCTCGCTGGCGGTGTCCGCTTCGGCGATCAACGTGGCCCCGTGCCGGGTGAACTCGAAACCACAGTGCGCGCTGTAGGTGTAGCCCTTGTCTTCCCGGATATTCTCCACCCATCGTGAGGAGAAGTACCCGCCGAAGACCAGATTCGCCACCTGCAGCGCCGGGTAGCGCTCGTGGTCGCGCGACACTGCCTGGGCGGACAGACGTAGCTGGGACTGCACGGCCCCTTCGCGATGCACCAGCTGCAGGTCGGCGCCGGTCAGCTCGGGCAATGCAGCCAGCTCGGTGGCCGGGTGGTCGGCGCGCCAGCCCGCTAGAGCTGTCGCCACCGCTTCGACGGCGCGGGCCGGGACGATGTCGCCCACCAGCACCAGGACGGCACCTCCGGGAACCACCGCGCGACGGTGCAGTGCGCGCACCGCAGCGGGCGTCACGGCGGCCACGTCATCGCCTTCGGGCCATTCCCGGGCGTAGGGGTGGTTGCCGTAACGGCGGCGCTGCAGCGCCTCCCGCGCAATCACTTGCGGCTGCGAGCGGTTCATCGTGAGCCGCTCCACCAGGCGGTCGCGCTCCCGGGCCACTTCGGTGGTCGGATAGGACGCCGAGGTGAGCGCGTCGCCGAGCACGTCGAGCAGTACGTCCAGCCCGCTGGTCAGCGCCGATCCTGACACCGACAGGTGCTCGGGATCCACCCCGGCGGACATGTCGCCGCCGACGGCGGCCAACACCTTGTCGATGGCGAACCGATCTCGCCGGGGGGTACCGCGAAGCAGGGTCATCGCCAGCACCTCGGCGCGGGCCGGGTGAGTGCGCCGGGTATCACCGAACGGGATCTCCAAACGCAGCTCGACCATCGGCACCGCGGGCCGCCGTACGGCGATCACCCGCAACCCGCTGTCCAGCACGGTGTCCACCACAGACGGTGCGATCGGCGTGCGCGGCGGTCCCAGCGGCGGTAGCGGGCGGGGCCCCCGCTCGGTCCTGCCGATCTGCTCCGCGCTGCGGTGGGTCATCACGCCTCCTGTCCTGGCGCCGGTTGGACGATCAATACCGCGCGGGAGTCCGGTCGTAGTGTCGCAGCGGCGCTCGCGACCTGCTCAGCGCCCATCGTGGCCACCATGACCGGCAGCTCCGCGACGAGCTCCGCTCGCCCGTGCAGCAGCTCGAAGGCACCGATGGCCATCGTCCGCGACACCAACCGGTCGTGTTCCCGGAACAGAGTGGCGGCCCACCGCGCGGTGATCCGAGCCAACTCGTCTGGATCCGGACCGTCCGCGGCGAGCCGGGCGATCTCCTCGTCCATCGCTTCGATCACCCGGTTGACGTCCACGGTGGATGGATGGATGGCGGTGATGGTGAAGGTGTCCGGGTCGCGGGCGTCCAGCGGCGCACCGAACAGACCACAGCGCGCGCCGATGTCGGTCACCAGCGCGTCGGTATGAACGAGGCGTTGCTCAAAGCGAGAGGAATCACCGTCGGACAGTACCGAGGCGAGCACCTCGTAGGCGAGATAGCCCTGGAAACCGGCGGTCGGATCAGGCAGCCGGTAGCCGATCGCCAACGCGGGCAGCGGGGCGAGCGGATCGGTAAGGCCTTGCCGCCGCTCCCGGTCCGGTTGCGGCTCCCCGAACGACGGTCGCAGTGGAACCGGACGGGCCGGAACGTCGTCGAAATGTCGGTGCACCAACTCGACAGCGGTGTCGACCTGGAAATCCCCGCACACCGTGAGCACCGCATTGCCCGGCGCATAGTAGGCATCGAAGAATGCCGCGCAGTCGTCCACGGTGGCCGCTTCCAGCTCGGAGAAGTCGCCGTAACCATTGTGCGCGTTGGGAAAGGTGTCATAGAGCACCGGCGGTAGCGTGATCCACGGGAACCCGCCATAGGGCCGGTTCAGTACGTTGAGCCGGATCTCCTCTTTGACCACGTCGACCTGATTGCGCAGGTTTTCCGCGGTGATCCGGGGTGCCCGCATCCGGTCCGCCTCCATGAACAGCGCGCGCTCCAGCGCTGCCGAGGGCAGTACTTCGAAGTAGTTGGTGTAGTCGGGGTGCGTGGAGCCGTTGAAGGACCCACCAGAGGCCTGCACATGGCGGAAATGCGCGAGCTTCTCCAGACTCTCGCTGCCCTGGAACATCAGGTGCTCGAAGAGGTGCGCGAAACCGGTGCGACCCTCCGGCTCGGAGCGGAAGCCGACGTCGTAATGCACACCGACGGTCACCACCGGTGCCGTCTGATCCGGGCTCAGTACCACCCGCAACCCGTTGGACAGGGTCTCGCGGTGCAGCTCGACCGTGGGCGTGGGGATACGGGTCATGGGCCCACCCTACGGCGGGCTGCGCTCCAGTTGCTGCGCAGCCGCCACGCCAGCAGCGCACCAGCGATCCCGGCGACCGCGACACCGACAGCACCGAGGCGCTGCCCGGCCGACGGTGTCGTTGACACCCCGGTCCCCGCGAGGCGTACGGCCAGGTCTCCCGCGGGCAACGGGTCAGGCACCTCCACGGCCAACACCTCACCCAGCCGGTGACCGCAGCCATCCAACAGCGCCTGTACCTCACGGCCGTCGTTCAACTCGACGCGTACCAGGTCTTGGGCGTTGGATGGGCCGCAGAGCACCGACTGCACCACGGTGCCGCTGGCAGCGTGGACAACGCCGCGAGCAGCTGGCCACAGCAGCCATCCCATCCCGAGCGATCCCAGTCCCATCAGCACGGCGAGCAGCACGGCACCGACTCCGGCGATCTTGCTCGCTCTCACCGGAGCATCGTAGCCAGCAGGCAGGTGGCGAAGGTCCTCAGCCGCAGCAGTGCAGGATGGTGGGGTGGCACCGGCAAGGGTCCTGGTGGTCGAGGACGCTGAGGCAATCCGGGCCGTGCCGACGGCAACGACTTGGAACGGGAGCTGCACGGTTTCCGCCCGGACCTGATCGTGCTGGACGTGATGCTGCCCGGACGGGACGGCTTCGCGCTTCTGCAGGTGGTGCGCCGGCACGGCGACGCGGGCGTGCTCATGCTCACCGTGCGCTGCGTGCCACCCCCGCCGGGCACAACCGGCGCGGTATTTCGCCTTGAGTTGCCCAGCCGACCGGCTACTGCCGGCGCAAGCCGGCCTGGACAGCTCCGGCCTCCAACGCCTCCAGTCCGAAGGCTTCGACCGGGCCCAGCGCTCCCGGTCCGGATACGCCCTGTTCAGCGGCGTGCTGCGCACCCCAGGCCAGCAGGTTCGCGGTGAGCTGGTACGGATCCCCTGAGACCAGCCGTACCTGTGCCAGCGTGGTGCCAGACGCGTCGTAGGCGGTGCCCACGACATGCGAGGTGACTCCCGCCAGCGCCGCTGGATCAGGCTCCTCGGCTACCCAACGCGCAGCGAACCGTCCGATTCCGCCCACCACCGAGCGCGCTGCGGGCAGGGCCAGCAACGCCGGGGTGACTCGGGAGGACAGATGTAACGCGCGCACCGCGGGCCCGAACCAGCCGAGGTAGACATCCACCTCGGGTAGGCCCTCGTGACCAGCGAGCCGGGGAAGCGAGAAGTGCTCCGTGGAGCCGATGGTCAGCGCCGGGCAATCTCGACCGTCCAACAGGAATGTCCGCATCCGCGACCCGGTGGGTTCTGCCTGTATCCCGGCCCGCCAGGTGAAGCTCTGCTCGGTAACCAGCCCGACGATCGAGGAGAAGGTACCTCGGCTGATCACCTGTGACCGGCCGCCCGAGCTGATCAGATATCCGATCTCAACCCGGTGCACCCCGCCACCCGAGCGCCGCAGTGCAAGGGCGCCGGCGAGATTGCCGGGCACGTAATCGTGGCCGAACGCGGTGATCAAGCTGGCGCCGGATCGCTGCGCCGGTGGCCCGAACTCCTCGAACACCCGGCGGATGAAGGGCGCCTCGCCAGTCGAGTCGAGGTAGATCGCCCCCGCGTCGACCGCCGCGCTCAGCGCTGGACCGCCGAACCGGATGAACGGCCCGACGGTGCTGACCAGTACGTCACCCCGCCCGATCAGCGCCCGAACCGACGCGGCATCGCCGACATCAGCCGTCACCACGTCCGGCTTGCCGAACCCCAGCTTCCCGAGCCGCTGAGCCAACGAGGTGAGCCGGCCGGCGCTGCGCCCGGCAAGCAGCGGCCGCAGACCCCGCCGGACCATCGCCTCGGCGGTCCGGCGGCCGGTGTACCCGGTCGCGCCGAACAACACAATCACAGCATCAGTCTGTCCGCAACGCTCGGGCCAGCTCGGCGCGGCTGCTGATCCCGAGTTTGGCGTAGGCATTGGCCAGGTGGGCCTCCACCGTTCGCACCGAGAGAACCAGGCGCTCCGCGATGGCCTGGTTCTTCATGCCCTGCACCACCAGACTGGCGACCTCGCCCTCCCGGCTGGTGAGCGGTCGCGGAGCGAGCTGCTCCAAGGCAGGAGTGCGGATCTCCTCGCAGGCTCTGGCCAGGCTGGCGGCCCGCGCGGTAGAGGCGGCCGCTCGACGCCGATCACCGGCGCGCAAGTGCGCAGCGGCGGCGTGCGCCGCCGCGTCGGTGGCCAGCAGCCGGGCTCCCATCCCCTCGAAGTCGGCCGCCACGTCATCCAGCGGACCACCGGCGTTGCCGGCCGCCGCCTGCGCATGCGCGCTGTAGGCAGCCACCAGAGGACCTTCGACCTGACCGGCCAGCTGCCGCAACCGTCCCGCCACCTGGGTAGCCCGTCCCAGCCGCACCACGGTGTGCAAGGCCTGTGCCTCCACTGCGCGCTCGCCCATCCCAGCCGCCACCGACGCTGCCCGCAGCGCCCGATCCGTCGCCTGGCAGATCCGGTCCTCGGCGGCGGCCTGCCAGGCTTCCGCCAACAGCCACTCCGGCTCGAACACCGCGCAGTGGTGCCCGACACCGCCGCCATCCAACAGCCGCCGCGCGGCCGCGGCGTCACCGAGCTGCGCGTGAGTTTGCGCAAGCAGCGCGATACACAGTTGTCCAAAACCACCCGGGTCAAGCTGGCCCAGGCCGGCCACCGCTTCAGACAACCATCGGACGGCGGTGCGCGGACGTCCGGCGGCCAGCGCTGACCACCCGACATGCGCCGCCGCCAACGCATCCCCTGCCCACTGCGGCTGGGTCATGCACCACTCGTGCAGGCCGGTTGCCCGAGCCACGGCGTCCTGCACGCGGCCGGCCAGCAACAATGCCGAAAGCTCACCATGAGCCAGAAGTTGGCGACACAACGCCATCTCCGGCTCGATCGTGCACCGCGACAGCGCCGCCCAGCCCCCCTCCACTGCCGACAGCGCCTCGGTGATGCGACCACGCGCGGCCAAACCCGCCGCGGTCGCGCTCGACGCCCACATCGTCGCCTCCGCGCTGACCCCTTCCGACGCCAGGATCTCAGCACCGGATTCCGCAGCCTGCTGGGGACGTCCCGCGAAGAACGCCAGCACCCCATGGACCGCGCTGGTGTGCCGGCAAATCTCGTTGTCAGCCGCGTCGGCGGCTGCCTTGTGCAGCATGGCTTCGGCCTTCGCCACCTGGCCGAGACCGAAGAACAGGTTCAGAGCGCGCACCACGGCCAGGTGCGCCCGGTCCTCCCCCGAGGTGGCGAATGGCGCTGCCGCCGCTGCCACCTGCTCGGCTTGGTCAGGCCGGCCTTGCCAGCGCACCGCTTCCAGCAAGGCCAGATGCGCCCGCATCCCGTCCCGGCCGTCACTGCCGTCAATCGCCGCCTGCGCCATCCGAGCGGCATTGCCATGATCGAGCAGTGCGTTGGCGTGCACCGCGGCATCGGCCAGGAGGCTGGCGTGTGCCCCGGGCTGGTCGCTGTCCAGCAGCAGCATGCCGGCGCGCAGCAAGTCGTCCGGGCGCTTCCAGGGCAGGTGGGTATTGGCCAGCCGGCGACGCAGGCGGCAGGCATTGGACTCCGGCAGCTGGTCGCGAACCACGGTGGCATAGATCGGGTGGGCCAACCACACTTCGGCCCGCCAGCCGCTGTTGACCACCGTCACCAGACCGCGGCGCTCCAGCACCGCGACTACCTCCGGGTTGATCAGGCTGGCTACCCGGCCGAGCCCCAGCGGCTCGTCGGTGGCCAACAACTCCAGCGCGGTCCGCTCGTCAGCGCCCAGCCCTCCCAGTTGGGCCCGGACGATTTCGCGCAGCCGGGGGGTGGGTTCCATCCGCCCCTCCCAGCGCCACACGTCGCCCAGCAACCGCAGAGCACCGGTCTCGCACCCGCCCTCCACCAGCTCCCGCAGGAAAAGGACGTTGCCCCGGGTGGCGCGCCACAACCTTTCGATCGTGCGGCTGTCCACCACCCCGCCGAGCACGCCGGTCACCAGCCGGTCCAGCTCCACTCGTGGCAGCTGTGCCAGCTCCAACCGATCAGCCAGACCGTTCTTCCACAGCGTCACCACCGGATCGGGAGCAGGCTCTCCGGTCCGCACGGTCAACACCACACACGCGGTGCGGGTCAAGGTGACCTGGTGGAGCAACGTCACTGACAGTTCATCGAGCAGATGCGCGTCATCGATCCCGATGACCAACCGGTGGCCGTTGCCCTGCTCCGCAATTGCGGCGCCGGCGCGTTGCAACAGTGTCAACGGATCGGACACCGTCCCCACTGAGGGCAACAGGTGCGCCACAGCGCCCAGCGGGATCGCGGACGCAGCACTCGTCCCCGCCGCCCACTGCGTCACCCGACCACCGCGCTTGGCGACCGCCAGCGCTTCCCGAGCCAGTCGCGTCTTGCCCACCCCGGCCGGGCCGGCAATGACCACGCTGCGTGATTCCCCACTGGTTAAACGCTCAGCGATAAACTGCAACTCTAAGTCACGCCCCGTGAGCGTCCACGGATCGGCCCTCATAACTGCCCCGACCAACGCGCTCGGTACTTCGCGCTGGTCGGGGGCACAGTTGATGGCATGGTGCGAACAGCCGACCGCCCCCAGCCCCTCTGACACATTGGCTACGCCCCCCCGCGTCGCGCCAATAGCTGACCAACTACCCCTTGCGGTCAGCATAAGCTAACGGTGACGAAATCGCCATGGGCGACACGTCAAGTAATGTGGATATTAGCGCGAGTGGGATCGTGAGATCCGTGCCCGGTAACAGCGTGTACTCATTTGGTAACATTCCGTTCAGGTGCTTTTGAGCCTACGTGAACCAGGCTCGATCACGAAGCTATGACTCTCACTTGCTCACGGTGAATCCCGCACGATCGACGACATCCCCGACGTCTGGGAGTGTGTGACGTTCGGGTTACCCCGGTAACGTAACATCGACGCGCCTGCGGCCTGCGCGGCCAGCGTGTCGGTGACCGTCACGGTGGCCTGGCTGGCCCCGGACAGCGTCGCGTCAAGGTAGCGGACAGTGAGATCCGCCAGCGGTAACCGGCTGGCTCCCGAGGCATTGAAACGTAGCTCCTGGACATCCCCGGACAGCGTCAGGGTGCCGGCACCCGAGACGGTGGCCTGCACCCGACCGACTGCGACAGGGCCGGTGATTGCGCTGGTCCCGGCGATGCCCAGCTGGAGCGCGGGACTGGTCAGTGCCGGATCCAGCATTACCCGGCTGGCACCCGCCGTGGCCAGCCGATCGAGCCGGCTCACCGCGACGTCAGCGGACAACGTTGCATTCCGGACGCTCATGCCTGGCTTGATCCCCAGCCTTAGCTGGCCGCCGGTGACAGTGGCCTCGACGCGATCGGTCAGGTTGTCATCCATCGTGACGGTGGCTTGTCCAGGGGCCTGTGGAGGACCGCCCATCCGCAGGCGCACCACGAAATTCGCCCCCGTCACCACCGAGGTGACCCCGGTCAGATCGATCGTCCGGGTGGTCAGCCGGCCAGAACCGGCCACCGCGGCGGGATCGGAGAAACCGGCTCCCCCGGCTCCTCCTACCCCATCGGCACCGTCGGCACCATCACGGCCGTCAGCACCTTTACCACCATTGCCGCCATAACCGTTGCCGCCCCAACCGCCATAGCCGTTGCCGCCGTTACCACCGGTTCCCCCGGCACCATTGGCGTCACCGCCGTTGCCGCCGTAGCCATTTCCGCCGCTGTTACCGGTGCCCGGGCTGCCAGTACCACCCGAGCCGGGGGTACCACCGGCCGATGTGCCGAGGCAGCCCGCCAACGACCCCACTGCGACCAGCATCGCCACCCCCCTACCAAGCCGGACGGTCCACCATCCCGTGCCACGATCGCGACCACGTTCGGTGCCACCGTTCGGGCAGACCAGCACTTACAACCCTCCTGCGTTGACCGCCGCTGGCGTCCCCCGCCGTCGTAGCCACCGGAGCGGCCGCCGCGCCATCATTCCCAGCATCAGCGAAGACCCCACCCACGGTAGCAACAGCAGAACAATCTGTAGGCCGCCCAACGAAACCTCGGCCCAGTGGCTGGACGATGCCGCTTCCCCCACTGCGTGGGTCAAAAAGACCAGCCGGTGCCACACCACTGGCAGCACCCGAGGGATCACGATCAAAAATCCGATCAACCAGTACCCCAGATAGGGCACCACGATGAGCACCCACAGGGTGATCATTCGACGGACCCACGGCTTGAGTTCCTGCACCCGTGGATGGGTCGCCCGCCCGGGAATGATGCTCGCCAACACGGGCCCCATCCGGCTGAACAGATCCGGAACCCCGATCAGGTCACTGAGAATGTAATAACCGTCCAAACGGATCATCGGGAGGAACTGCGTCGCGGTCTCGACATGCAACGCCACGATGGCCACCAGCAGCCACGGTGCCCCGGTATACAGGTAGGCCACGCTCATCCCGGCGATGAACACCGCGTTGAAATACACACCACCCAGATCAGTGCGTAGCCGGCCCACCCGGCCCAGCCGGTAGGAGTCGGTGACCGTGCTGTACAACGCCGGCCACACCAGATACAGACCGAACCCCATCACCCCGGGTTTAGCGCCCCCGTACCGGCAGGCGGTGACATGCCCGCACTCGTGAAACGCCGCCGAAGCCAGGATCAAACCCAACACCAGCAGGGTCAACGCCGGCTGGTAGATCAACGCGATCGCGCTGGGCACGATCCGCCCCAGACCGCCCTGGGCGATGATCAGCACATCCAGGCCGATGAAGCCGGCCAACGTCGCGAGGATCACCGGCGACCAGAACATCGGACCGAAGACCCCGGCGATGCGCCACACCGTCCGCTCCGGGACGACCCCGACCCGGAACTTCAACGCCAACAACGGATCCGACTTCACCGCCATTTTCGGCGCCGCGCCGACCGCTCCTGTCTCCGCGTCTACCGCCCCCGGGTCATCCGCCGCAATCCCCGCCGGGCGTAACCGGTTGTCCACCAGAAACGCTACCTGTTCGGCCTGCACCACCTTGCCGAACTCGGCGCTGAGTACGCCGGCAACCTGCGCCTGGTCGCGATGACCATCCATGCTGGCCGCGAGCAGATACAGCAACCTGGGCAGCTGGATGACCTGCCCATCGGCCCGACGGACTATGTAGCGAGGCTCTTGAAATCCCGAGCCCTGGTACTCCCCGATCAGCTCGACCCCGTCAGCCAACCGCGGCACGGTGCCCACAGCCGATCCGAAATCGACCTCCACACGCTCAGTATCGATGACACCCTCCCCGACTCGAGTCCCACTCCGCCGAATCGCGTCCCTCCGCCGAATCGAAACTTGGTCGAATCGAAACCTGCTCGAATCAAAGACCGCCGCCGGCGAAACACCCCACGAGTAGCATTACTTAATGTCATCCAGCCTACCGACGCTCAACGTCGCGGGCACGGCTGTCGCTACCTGGTTTCGCCGGTGCAACTGCGTAAGAGCGGGCTCCCGCTGCGGGGAGGGGCGGCCGTAGCCTGGCCACCCCCCCACGCCCCCCGCACGCAACAGCCGCACTGCCGGTGGCATCGGCAATCAGCTGTAAGCAGCCCCGCCGGCACCACCCGTTGCGCCGCCGCCCTGGCCGCCGACACCGCTACCGGTGAGGTTGGTCTGGTCGCCGAGCACGTTGGCGTTGATGAGGTTGAGGCCGAGGCCGCCCCTGCCCACCCCACCAGGAGCACCCGCGCCGCCGTTGCCACCACGTCCGGGACCACCGGCGCTGAACAGCGACAACACGGTACGGGCCGGCAGCAACTCCACGCGCTGTCCGTCAAGTTCGGCCAAGCTCAGTGTCTCAGACAAGCTCACTGCGTCAGACATAGATCCTCCTAGGAAAGGTGGGTCCCGTGGTCTCCAGATGACCCCAGGACTGCAAACACCGCATCGGTGGCAGTGCCGATTCGGCGCTACATACCTTGCCCACGACGAGATCAATGTGGCAATCAGTAGTGGTACTTAACTCTTACGAGTGTTCTACTTAGGCCATCTGAGCTAACAGGGTACCTAGCTCCTCCGCAGATCTACGGAATCAGTAGGTCGATGTACCTACCGTACAGACCCAGAAAATCAAGTCTCTGCAGGTAGTGACCCTATGATAGCTGGGAGGAGTGGGAGCGAGTCGACCACTCCTCCCAGCCTATGGCGCCGCCACGAATAGGTGACTACCTAGCGGCGCCGGCTCGACTCAACTGCCTACGGCTCCACCAGTGCCGCCGTCGCCGTTGCCGCCAGCGCCACCGGTGCCGCCGCCGGCGTCGTTCGTCTGGTCGCCGAACAAGTTGATGTTGAGAAGGTTGAGGCCGAGGCCACCGCGGCCGACGCCGCCGGTGCCGCCCCCGCCGCCATTGCCGCCACGGCCGCCGCCGTCACCGCCAGCGCTGAACATCGACATCACCGTACGAGCTGGCAGTAGCTCCACGTGCTGACCGTCGACCTCAGCAAAGCTCAATGCATCAGACATCTAAATCCTCCTAGGAAAGGTGATCCCGGCGAGCCGGGCACAAGTACCTGGTCGGTGGCAGTACCGATTTGGTAACTCATACACTGCCGCGCAATAACGTTCGTGGCAATCAGTAGTCACACGTAACTCAACTAAGGGCACTACGTAGAACTGGCTATTACTGCGAATACGTAGGCGGCCGCACAGACTACGGAACATTGCCGACCGGGAGTACCTACGCCAGCGGGGCACCCACCGTCTCAGCCACCAACTATCGCCGATCAGCTGACCACCCGACGGCGCCAACACGGTTCAGCTGTGGTTGTCGCCCCTGATCGCGGCAAAGCTCAGTCCTTCAACATTCGATACTCCTAGAAAAACGCCCCAGGAGTACGTGGGACTGGCCGCTGGACTCCCCTCAGCAAGGGTCGATCACGGTTTGTGTGCCAACGGCGACCCATACTGTCGTGGTCGGCACACAAACCGCGATCTTCATGTCGCTGCGACCGCGCCTGAGCGCCGGTGGTCGCAAGTGCCGTTGCAGTAGGAGGCGTCATACCAGTGGGAGGGGTGGCCATGACCTGGCCACCCCTCCCACTGAACGGCGCGCCGCGATCAGCTGATCGCTAGTGGCGCCAACTCAAGTCAGCTTCCAACTTTTCCACCTGCACCGCCGTCGGCGGCACCGCCCGCGCCACCGGTACCGGCACCGGCACTGTTGGTCTGGTCACCGAACAGGTTGAGGTTCAAGAGGTTGACACCCAGGCCGCCCCGGCCGACGCCGCCAGTGCCACCCTGGCCGCCGTTGCCGCCCCGGCCGCCGCCCTGACCAGCACTGAACAGCGACATCACGGTGCGGGCCGGCAGCAGCTCCACGTGCTGCCCATCGATCTCCGCAAAGCTCAACGCATCAGACATCAAATCCTCCTAGGAAAGGTGGTCCCAGAGATCCGGGACAATAATTGCTTCATCGGCGGCATTACCGATTCAGCAACACATACTTTGCTCGCAGTAGGGTCACGGGGCAATCAGTAGTAACACCTAACTCGTCCCTGTGTTCTACCTATGCAACGGACCGCAGACCGTGAACTTGTCTTTCGAATACGTAGTCGGCAACATTTCGCGCCGTATATTTCGCCGGCGCGTGTACGTACTGCCGAGCACAGCAGACCGGGAGGGGCAACCGGGCGGCCGCCCCTCCCCTGAACACCCACGCCGAAGCGATGGCGCTGCTGCGCTGGAACAAAATTGACGGCTCAGGACTCGGACTCGCCGGCACCACCGGTAGCGGGACCGCCGTCGGCAGTGCCGCTGGCGGCGCCGGCGCCGCCGGTGAGGTTGTTGTACACGTCGCCCTCGGTGTAGAACCAGCCACCGGTCAGCTCCGCCTTGCCACTGCCCGCGCCGCCCGTGCCACTGGTGCCGCCGGCGCCGCCGTTGCCGGCGTCGCCGCCGGTGGAGCCGCTACCGGCCCTGAACATCGACAGGACGGTGCGGGCCGGCAGCAGCTCCACGTGCTGCCCGTCGATCTCCGCAAAGCTCAGTGCATCAGACATAAGTCCTCCTAGGAAAGGTAAGTCCCGGTGGCCCGGGCACAGGAAACCACCCTCATCGGCGACAATTACCGATTCGGCATCACATACCCTGCCGAGAAGTAACGTCATGCGGCAATCGGTAGTCGCACGTAAATCCTTGGGTCGAGTACCTAGCAGCGGAGTCACTTTTCTAACACGTAGTCAGTGGAAATATTTTACCGAGATCGCGGGCATCGGTTACCAACGCCGCATCGCCGACTACGACCCCCGGGGCCCGCCCCGGAAGGCCAACCTCGGGCCGGCGCCGGGTCAGCCGACCGGGATCGTGCGCAGCAGATCGCGCAATCCGTCGGCGTCGAGCAGGTCTGCGGGTTGCACAGTTCGGTTGTCACGGACATAGTGAAATGCCGCCCGCACCATCCCCAGCGGCGCACCGACCAGCGCCGACCAGGCCAACCGGTAGGCGGCGAGCTGCACGCTCACCGCGCGCAGCGTGACCGCGTCGGGCACCGCGCCGGTCTTCCAGTCGACCACTGTCCAGCCACCGTCGGGATCGGCGAACACCGCATCCATCCGGCCGCGCACGCCCACCCCGTCGAACACGGTTTCAAAGGGCACCTCGACATCGTGGGGGCTACGTGCCACCCACTCACTGGACAGGAAAGCCGCCTGGAGCAAGCCGAGTTCGGCGTTCGGGGCGGCACCCTCATCGGCAGCGCCGGGCAACTCGTCGTGATCGATCAGTCGCGTGCAGTCGAACCGGCGTTCCAACCACGCATGAAAGGCGGTACCGCGGCGGGCCATCGGATTCGGTGGGAACGGCAGCGGCCTGCGCAGCCGCGCGGCCAGCGCCGACGAGTCCGCAGCGAGCTCCACAAGCTGGCTCACCGACAGGTGCGCGGGCAGCACGACGTGTTGCGCAGCGCGGCGGGCGTCACGCTCGGCGAGCAGCACGTCGATCTCGCGCTGCCAACCCGCCGCACCGCCCCCGGGCGAGGGGCGATCGGCGGTTGCCAGCACCAGCGCGTCACGCACCAGCTGGGCACCCTCGGCGACGGCCTCGCGCCTCGGGCCCAGCGGGTCGGCCGGCGTGGACTTGCGCCGCGGTTCGGTGTCCAGCGGGTTCGGCTCGCCCTCGGCGGGGGCCGCGGCCCATTGATCGATCACACAGTGTTCGACGTCACGGATCTCCAACAGGAAGTCCGACGGCGACCGGGGCGTGCTGGTGCCCTCGCCCCAACGGTGGCTACTCACCAGCAGGATCTGCTCTGCCCGGGTAAGCGCGACATACATCAGCCGGCGTTCCTCTGTCAGCCTGCGGGCGTCGAAGGCGGCCTCGTGGTCCGCGACGGCCACGGCGACCTCCTTCTGGTCAGCTCCGGCGGGCAGCGCGAGATCGGGCAGATCTACCCGGTCGCCACGCAGCGTGACCGGCAGCTCGGTGACCGTCCGCAACCACGACGAGCTCTTCTTGGCTGCCGGGAACACCCCATCCACCAGATGTGGGACGGCCACCAGCTGCCATTCCAGACCTTTGGCCGCGTGCACGGTCAGGATCTGCACGCGGTCGTGGGCGACCTCGACCTCGCCCGACTCCAGACCATCTTCGGCTTCCTCGGCGGTGGCCAGGTAGTCCAGCAGCGCGGGTAGGCCGGCCAGCGGGCTGGCCGCGGCGAAGTCCGCGACCACGCCGGCGAAGGCATCCAGATGGGCCCGGCCGGCCGGGCCGGGCCGGGCCAACGACTCGATGTCAAGAAGTAGCGTCCGCTCGGCGTCGGCGACCAGATCGGTCAACGGCTGGGTGATGCGGTGTCGCAACGCCCGCAGCTCCGCGGCCAGGGCGTGCAGCCGTTGGTAGCCCAGTTCGGAGTACCGGGCCGGATCGCCGGGCGAATCCAGCGCGTCGACCAGCCCCGCCTGGTCGACAGCTTCCCCAGGTAGCTCGCCGGGCAAGCCGGCCAGCACCACCTCCGGGGCGCTGCCCACACTGCCGGTGTCTTCGCCCGATGGAGTCCAGGGACCCGTCGCCAATTCCCGGGCACGATGCCACAGCGCCGCCAGATCCGCCGCGCCGAGTCGCCACCGCGCACCGGTCAGCAGCCGTGCCGCGGCGGTGCCGGCCAGCGGATCGACGAGCAACCGCAGCACGCTCACCAGGTCGCGGACCTCTGGCGCATCCAGCAACCCGCCCAAGCCCACCACCTCGACGGCGACATCGCGGGCGCGTAAGGCGGCGGCCAGCGCCGCCATGTCAGCGCGGCGGCGCACCAACACCGCGGCGGTCGGCGGGGAGCCCCGGTCCGCTATCGCCGAGAACCAGCGGTCGGCAATGGCGTCGGCAACCCAGCTCACCTCGGCACGGACGTCGGGCAGCAACGCGCAACGGACCTCACCGGGTTCGGCACCGTCCCGGCAGCGCAACTCGCCGACACGCACCGGTCCACTGCGAAGCTCACCGGAGACCGCGTTGGCCACCGCAAGCACCTCTGGAGGGTTGCGGAAGCTGGTGAGCAGACCGCGGGTGCCGGCGGGGGTCCCGTCGCTGCGGGGGAAGTCGGTGGTGAACCGCGGCAGGTTGGCCGCTGAGGCGCCGCGCCAGCCGTAGATCGACTGGCACGGGTCGCCCACCGCGGTGACCGGGATCGCGCGTCCCGGTGTGGCGATGCTGCCGAACAACGACCGCAGCAACACCCGTTGGGCATGCCCGGTGTCCTGGTATTCGTCGAGCAGCACAGCGCCGAAGCGAGCCCGCTCGATGGCGCCGACCTCCGGATGGTCCCGGGCCAGTTTCGCCGCGATGCCCATCTGATCACCGAAGTCGAGCACAGCCTCGCGCCGTTTGAGCTCCGTGTAGCGCTGCACCAGCGGCAGAATCGCCAACCGCGACTGCTGACTGCGCACCACCGACTTGAGATCTGCGCGCAGCGGGCCCCGCTGGCGTGCCGTCGGCCGCGCCGTGAGCAGCGCCGTGAGCAGCGCCTCGGTGGATTCCCGCAGCTGCTCCGGTTCGCACAAGTGCTCGGCAAGCTGCCCGGCCAGCCCGAGCAGCCAACCGGTGACCGTGTGCGGCACCTTCCCGTCGAGCTCCAGGTCCGGCTCCCAGCCGGCGGTGACCCGGTGCGCGAGCTGCCAGGCGCCGGTCTCAGTGAGCAGCCGGGCCCCCGGGTCGGTCGGCAGCCGCAGCGCGTGCTCAGCAACCAGCCGGCCGGCGTAGGCGTGGTAGGTCAGCACGGTGGCGTCGCCGGCCAGCACCGCGGCCCTACGCTGCCCAGTTGCGTCGAGTCGATCCAGCACCGCCGAACCGGCGAGCCGGCGCAGCCGGGTCCGGACCCGCTCGGCGAGCTGCTGAGCCGCTTTGCGGGTGAACGTCAGGCCGAGCACGCCCTCAGATGTGGTGTACCCGTTGGCTACCAACCACACCACTCGGGCGGCCATCGTCTCGGTCTTACCGGATCCGGCACCGGCGACAACCAGCGTGGGGCCACCCGGGTCAGCGGCGATGACGGCGGCCTGCTCCGCGGTGGGGGCCGCGATGCCGAGTTCCGCAGCGAGCTCGGTGGGCCCGATGCAGCCGCCGGGACCCGTCGTCATCCCGTCACCTGCCGGCCGGCGTCCTGCAGCGGGCAGGCGATCTTCGCGGGACAGCGGATGCAGTCACCGTTGTCGATAGCGACGAACTCCGGTCCCGCCGTGCGGCGGGCGGCCTCACGCACGACCCCGTGCCAGCGCGCCAGGGCGGGCGCGTCCAATGGCTGCTGGTTGCGCTGCACGGATGTGGCCGTGCGCGCGGAGACTTGAACGATGCGGGCCCCACCGAGTTCCGCAGACAGGCCGTGTCCGGCGAAGGCACCATGGGCAGCGGCAAGCTGGTAGATGGCCAACTGCGCGTGATCCTCCGCGGCCTCCTTGCTGATCGGGATCTTGCTGCTCTTCACATCGACGATCACGGGGCGGCCCTCGCGGTCACATTCCAGCCGGTCCACTCGCCCGCGGAGCAGTACAGCTGTGTCGTCGGCAGGTTCGCCACCTGGGCCGTCAGCTGGGCCGCCAGCGGGTGGCAGCTCTACCTCGATCTCCTGCTCACAACCGACCTCGGTGAGCTCCCCCCGGCTCTCCCGCCACCAGAGGCGGAACATCGCGACCATCTGGCGCACCCGCTGCTGCTCGGCGCGGGAATACCACGGGGCACCCGCGTCAACGCCGGCCCAGGCGTGGCTCAGGGCCTGGTCCAGCTGCTCGTCGGTGGCACCGGCCGCCGCCGCCTGGACCAACGTGTGCACCAGCGACCCGGTGATCGCGGGCAGGGTCCGGACGTCCTCGCCGCCGTGACGGGTGAGCAACCAGCGCAGTGGGCAGCTCGACACCAGCTCCACCAGCGATGGTGACACCCGGGCCGGCTCACCGGGCTCCCGCAGCGGAGCGTCACTTGACGGCAGCCCCAGCCCATACCAGGCATCGGGATGCGCGCCAGGTACCCTAGCTTGCGCCAGCTGCGCCAAACCGGTTGCAGCGCTGCGCCGCCGCTCGCGGCTCTCGGCCGGATCGCAACATATCCGCCGCAGCTCGGCGACGAGTTCGGGAAGGATCAGACCCCGTTCCCGAGGGGCGACCGGTCGCTCGTGCAACGGTGTGTCGGCGCAGTCAATCTCGTCGAGGAACCGTGACGGCTGTTCGTCGTCCCCGCGCACCGCGCTGACCAGCAACCGGTGCCGGGCGCGGCTGGCTGCTACCAGCAGCAGCCGCCGTTCGTCGGCCAGTAGCGGTGCGGTACGCGACACCGTGGTGGCGTCGATGCCCGTGGTGACGTCGATCAGATGTTCCACGCCGAGCAGGGAACCGCGCAGCCGCAGGTCCGGCCAACTGCCCTCCTGCACTCCGGGCACCGCGACGAGGGACCATTCACGGCCGGCCGCGGCATGCACGGTGAGCACGCTGACCGACTCGCCCTGTGGCGAACGCGCGGCCAGCGAGTCACCGGATATCTGCTGATCAGCGAGGTAGTCGCAGAAACCGAGCACGCCGGCTGGGCCGCCATCGGCGCCGGGTAGGCGATCGGCGTACCGGGCGGCGGCGTCGAACAACCCGACCACAGCGTCGAGATCCCGATCGGCCTGTAGCCCCGCCGTGCCGCCGCGGGCCGCGGTGCCGGCCCAGCGCTTCGCGAGCCCACTGGCCTGCCACACCTGCCACAGCACTTCCTCAGCGCTGTCCCCACGCGCAGCCGCCCTGGCCGCAGCGGTCAGCAGCTGCGCCAGCCGTCTGGCCGGCGCAGCGGTGCGCTCGTCAAGACCATCCAGCGGGCTTCGGCCTCCGTCAGCTGACTCGGAGTCCGCCCGCAGCACGCCGATCAGTAGAGCGCCGCTGGTCCTCGTACCCTCAACGGCGAGCTCACGACGCCGCAGCTCCCGGCACAGCCGGCGCAACACCAGCGGGTCAGCCCCGCACAGCGGAGAGGTCAGCAGCGCAACTGCCGTCTCTTCGTCGAGGGCACCAGGGTGTACCGCGCAGCGCAACACCCACAGCATCGGCAGCACCGCACCCTGTCGGGCCACCGGCACCTCCTCCCGCGGCGCCGCCACCGGCACGCCCGCCGCGAGCAGCGCCCGGCGAAGCACCGGCAGCGCCCGCCCGGTGGAGCGCACCACTACCGCCATATCGGACCAGGCCACCCCGTCCAGCAGATGGGCACGGCGGAGCTGATTGGCCACCCAGGAAGCCTCGGTGGCAGCGGAGCCGAACAGTCGAACGGTGACGTCCCCATCGGGCTGCTGCCCGGCGGGGCCGTGCAGGCTGGCACGTGGGCCCGGCAGCCGGCCGGCGAGCCGGGATACCGCGGCCCGCACCGCCGGAGCCATCCGGTGGTCGGTGCACAGCCGGATGACTGCGGACCCCCCGCTGGTGAGCAGGGCAGGGTCCGCACCGCGGAAGGAGAAGACCGTCTGGTCAGGATCGCCGAGCAGCAGCAGCTCATGCGCGCTGGCGCCGAGCCGGGTCACCAAGGCGGCTTGCAACGGGTCGAGGTGCTGGGCATCGTCGACGATCAGGTGCCGCACCCGGTCGGATTCCCTGCGCATCACCTCGGCATCGGTGTCAAGCACCAGCAGCGCGGCCGACACGAGCTCGGCGGCGTCCAGCGCAGGCGCGGTGGCTTGCGGGGCGGCGGTGCCCACCGACCCGCGCAGCAGCATGACCTGCTCGTAGCTGCGGAAGAAGCGTCCGGCGGCCACCCACTCGTCGCGCCCATGGGCGCGGCCCAGCGAGATGAGATCCTCCGGTGCCAGCCCGCGTTCCGCAGCACGCATGAGCAGATCACGCAGCTCAGCGGCGAAGGCCGGCAGGCTCAGCGCCGGACGTAGCCGCGCCGGCCAGGCCCGACCGCCGGCCGCACGCTCGCCCGCGAGCAGTTCCCGGATCACCACGTCCTGATCGGGGCCGGACAGCAACCGGGGAGGCGGCAGATCATGCAGCGCCGCCTGCAGGCGCAGCACGGCGAAGGCGTACGAGTGCACGGTACGCACCAGCGGTTCGCGCACGGTCGGCGTCACACCCTGCGCGACGAGCCGCTCCACGATGCGTTCCCGCAGGCCGACTGCGGCCCGGCGGCTGGAGGTGAGCACCAGCACCCGCTCGGGATCCACCCCACGAAGCACCCGATCAGCGACGGTATGCGCGACGAGGGTGGTCTTGCCGGTGCCCGGGCCGCCCAGCACCCGTAGCGGCCCGCCAGGGTGTTCCAACACCCCGCGAGCGTCTGGACCCCACACGGCCGCCTGGGCCGCGGCAGTGACGGAACGAACCAAGGTGGGCACGGAGCGCATGCAACCACGCCCCTCCGACAGCCCGCGGTGCGGGAGTATGGCCGGCGATGGACGATGAGGATCTGGAACGAGTACGTGGTGTGGTGGCCGCTATCCCGGCGGGCTCGGTACTCGCCTACGGGCAGGTCGCCGCGCGCGCCGGTCTCCCGGGCCGGGCCCGGCTGGTCGGGCGGATCCTCGCCGAGGACGGCCACGACCTGCCCTGGCACCGCGTCCTACGCGCCGACGGCACCCCCGCGCCACACCTCGTCGCCGAGCAACTGGCCCGGCTACGCGCCGAAGGCGTCCTGGCCGAGGGAGGCCGGATCCCGATGCACCACTACCGCGCTAATCATTAACCGGACACACGCCTGCACCGTGCCGCCGCTCCCGTCTTCCCGAACTCAACACCAGAGTCGTCCCAACC
The DNA here is from genome assembly GCA_030854185.1 of Actinomycetota bacterium. GTDB lineage: Bacteria > Actinomycetota > Actinomycetes > Mycobacteriales > Pseudonocardiaceae. Next base: position 49,389 of record JALYTS010000003.1, read on the forward strand.
CCGCCGAACAGCTCTGCTGTTGAGTTCGGGAAGCGGGGAGTAGTGCGGCAGCGGCGTTTTCGTCCGATTCTTTTCGGAAGTGACGCCGGGGAGAAGGACCGCATTCCCAACGCGCTGATCGCCATGGTCGCCCTGCTGGATTGATCACGGTGTGACGTAACCGGCGTGTTACGGTATGCGAACGGCCAGGAAAACTACCGTTACTGCTGCGTGACACACGTCATTCGCTGGGCCTGGGCGGCCCGGAAAACAGGACGATAATGCCAGCTCAGAGCACTGCGAGGACCACTTTCGGTCGGCACAGCGTATGAAGGTCGTGTTACTTAAAGCGCACCGTCATCGCGACGGCGACGTGAGCAGGAAGCGTCTTGCTTGAAGGCCAGGAAACCACCGTCTAGGGTGAGTGAGCTAGCCCCTGAACGTGAATATCAGCCGAAGAGGTGCCACCGTGCCCAATACTCGCGACGAAAGCTCGAGCGTTGGGATGGACACCGACTTCGCTGATTCGCTCCTGCGCCTCGGCAGGCATTTCCAGCGCGGCGAGACCTCAGCCGATCTACGCACGGTACACCAGATCGGTGGCCGGTCGGCTGACGTTTTCTACCGGGACCGTTGGGCCTACGACAAAGTAGTTCGCTCGACCCACGGGGTGAATTGCACCGGTTCCTGCTCGTGGAAGATCTACGTCAAGGACGGGATCATCACCTGGGAAGCACAGCAGACCGACTACCCGTCGATCGGTCCGGACAAGCCCGAGTATGAACCCCGCGGTTGCCCACGGGGTGCGTCGTTCTCCTGGTACACCTATTCGCCCGCCAGGGTGCGTTACCCCTATGTCCGCGGCACCCTGCTGGAGCTCTACCGGGAGGCGAAGCAGCGGCTCAAGGACCCGGTGCTGGCCTGGGCCGATGTGGTCGACGACCCGGAGAAGGCCCGCCGGTACAAGGCGGCTCGCGGCATGGGTGGCTTCGTTCGCGCCGAGTGGTGGGAGGCCACCGAGATCGCCGCGGCCGCGCACGTGCACACGATCAAACGCTACGGACCCGACCGAGTCGCCGGGTTCTCACCGATCCCGGCGATGTCGATGGTCAGTCACGCCGCCGGCGCCCGATTCATCTCGCTGATCGGCGGCGCGATGCTGTCGTTCTACGACTGGTACGCCGACCTTCCGGTGGCTTCCCCGCAGGTATTCGGCGACCAGACCGATGTGCCCGAGTCCGCGGACTGGTTCGACGCCGGCTACCTGATCATGTGGGGATCGAACGTCCCGGTCACCCGCACCCCGGACGCGCATTACATGACCGAGGCTCGTTATCGGGGCCAGAAGGTGGTGGTCGTCTCGCCGGACTACGGCGACCATACGAAGTTCGCCGACGAGTGGTTGCCGGCGCGGCCAGGGACCGACGCTGCGCTGGCGATGTCGATGGGTCATGTGATCCTGAAAGAATTCTTCGTCGATCGCCAGACGCCCCGTTTCACCGACTACGTCAAGCGCTTCACCGACTTACCATTCCTGGTTACCCTTGACAAACGAGGCGACGCGTTCGTTCCCGGCAAGTTCCTCACCGCAACTGATCTGGGCGACACCGGCGAGGGCGCCGAATCCAAAACCGTGCTGCTGGACGCGGCTACTGGTCAACCGGTAGTCCCGAACGGTTCGCTGGGTCACCGGTTCACCCGCTCCGGGGAAGGCAGCTGGAACCTCGACCTGCACAACGTGGACCCGCTGCTGACCGCATACGGCAGCGAGCACCCAGTCGCAGTTGACTTCCCACGCTTCGACACCGCCGAACCCGGGGTGCTGCGCCGCGGAGTGCCGACCCGGACCGTCGCCGGCAAGCTGGTCACCACGGTGTTCGATCTGCTGCTGGCCCAGTACGGGGTGCACCGGCCTGGTCTGCCGGGTAGCTGGCCCACCGGCTACGACGACGTCGAGCAACCGTACACGCCGGCCTGGCAAGAGCCGATCACCGGAGTGCCGGCGGCCGCGGCGCAGCGCATCGGCCGGGAGTTCGCCGACAACGCCGAGCGCTCCGGCGGCCGGTCGATGATCCTGATGGGTGCGGGCACCAACCACTGGTTTCACTCCGACCAGACCTATCGGTCGTTCCTGGCGCTGGTGATGCTCACCGGCTGCCAGGGCGTCAACGGCGGTGGCTGGGCGCACTACGTCGGTCAGGAGAAGTGCCGACCGATCACCGGCTGGTCGACGCTGGCCTTCGGCCTGGACTGGCAACGCCCGCCACGGCAGATGCAGGGCACCATCTACTGGTACCTGGCCACCGACCAGTGGCGTTACGACCCGTTCACCGCTGACGTGATGGCCTCACCCCTGGCGAAAGGCCGTTTCGTGGGGCGCACCGCGGCGGACAACATCGCGCTGGCCAGCAGGTTGGGGTGGATGCCCAGCTACCCGACGTTCAACCGGAACCCGCTGGATCTGGCCGACGAGGCGCAGCGCCTGGGCAAGGACGCGGCCGAACACGTGGTCGACGGGCTGTCCACCGGGCACCTGAGGTTCGCCTGCGAGGACCCGGACGCGCCGGAGAACTTCCCGAGATGCCTGACCGTGTGGCGGGCCAACCTCCTCGGCTCTTCGGCGAAAGGCAACGAGTACTTCCTGCGCCACCTGCTGGGTACCGACTCCGCTCTGCGGGCCTCCGACCGCGATGGGGTGCGCCCCGTCGAGGTCACCTGGCGAGACGAGGCCCCGGCCGGCAAGCTCGATCTGCTGATGTCGCTGGACTTCCGGATGACCAGCACCACGCTGTTCTCCGACATCGTGCTGCCGGCCGCGACCTGGTATGAGAAGCACGACCTGTCCAGCACTGACATGCACCCCTTCGTGCACGCTTTCTCCCCGGCGATCTCCCCGCAGTGGGAGACCAAAACCGACTTCGAGGCATTCCACCGGCTCGCCCGGGGCTTCTCGTGGCTGGCCGAGAAGCACCTCGGCGTGCGCCGCGACATTGTGGCGGTGCCCCTGCAGCACGACACCTCCGACGCCACCGCGCAGCCCGGCGGCCGGGTGCTGGACTGGAAAGCCGGCGAGTGCGAACCGATACCCGGCAAGACCATGCCGCGGATCGTCGTGGTGGAACGCGACTACCCGGCGATCGCGGACAAGATGGCCGCACTCGGCCCGCTGGTCGAACGGGTCGGCCTGACCACCAAAGGGGTCACCACCCACCCGGACGCCGAGGTCGACTACCTCCGGGCGGTCAACGGCGCGATCCTCTCGGGAAGCGCCGCCGGGCGGCCCTCGCTGGCCAAGGACACCCACGCCTGCGAGGCTGTCCTGGCGCTGTCGGGCACCACGAACGGGCGGCTGGCCACCGAAGGCTTCCGCGCCTTGGAGCGGCGCACCGGCACCAAGCTCGCCGACCTCGCCGCGGAGAACGAGGGCAAGCGAGTCACCTTCGCAGACACCCAGTCCCGGCCGGTTCCGGTGATCACGTCGCCGGAGTGGTCGGGCAGCGAGACCGGTGGTCGGCGTTACTCCCCGTTCACCATCAACACCGAGCGGCTCAAGCCGTGGCACACCCTGACCGGCCGGCAGCACTTCTACCTCGACCACGACTGGATGTCGGAACTCGGCGAGCAGCTACCGATATTCCGGCCGCCGTTGGACATGACTGCCCTCTTCGGCGAGCCGAAAATCGGACACTGTGGCAAGCCGCGAGTAGGCGCGACCGATGGTGTCGACGGGCAACGGTCGATCACAGTCCGGTATCTCACCCCGCACTCGAAGTGGTCGATCCACTCCACCTACCAGGACAACCTGCACATGCTCACGCTGTCCCGCGGCGGCCAGGCCATCTGGATATCCGATGTGGACGCCGCCAAGATCGGTGTCAAGGACAACGAGTGGATCGAGGCGATCAACCGCAACGGCGTGGTGGTCGCCCGGGCGATCGTCAGCCATCGGATGCCCGAGGGCACCGTGTTCATGTACCACGCCCAGGAACGCACCGTGGGCGTGCCCCGCACCGAGAAGACCGGCAAGCGCGGCGGCATCCACAACGCGCTCACCCGCCTGATGATCAAGCCCACGCACCTGATCGGTGGCTACGCCCAGCAGTCGTTCGCGATGAACTACCACGGCCCCACCGGCAACCAGCGTGACGAGGTCACCACCATCCGCCGTCGCAGCCAGGAGGTGATCTACTGATGAAACTCATGGCGCAGCTGGCCATGGTGATGAACCTGGACAAATGCATCGGCTGCCACACCTGCAGCGTCACCTGCAAGCAGGCGTGGACCAACCGCAGCGGCGTCGAGTACGCCTGGTTCAACAACGTGGAGACCAGGCCCGGGCAGGGGTATCCGCGGCAATACCAGGACCAGGAGAAGTGGAAGGGCGGCTGGACGCTGACCAAACGCGGCCGGCTGACGTTGCGTACGGGCTCGCGGTTCAAGCGGCTGCTGAACATCTTCGCCAACCCCGACCTGCCCACGGTGGCCGACTACTACGAGCCATGGACCTACGACTACGACAACCTGCTGTCCGCACCGCAGATGGACACCACCCCGGTGGCCCGACCCATATCGCTGATCACCGGTGAGGACACCGCGATCACCTGGGGCGCCAACTGGGACGACGACCTGGGCGGCGGCCCCGAGCAGATCGGCCGTGATCCGCTGCTGGCCAAGGTGTCCGACAAGGTGAAACTGGAGTTCCAGCAGACGTTCATGTTCTACCTGCCGCGGATCTGCGAGCACTGCCTCAACCCGTCATGTGCGGCGTCCTGCCCGTCCGGCGCGATCTACAAGCGCAGCGAGGACGGCATCGTGCTGGTGGATCAAGACAAGTGCCGCGGATGGCGGCAATGCGTCACCGGGTGCCCGTACAAGAAGATCTACTTCAACCACAAGACCGGCAAAGCCGAGAAGTGCACGTTCTGCTACCCGCGGGTGGAAGTGGGCATCCCCACGGTCTGCGCGGAGACCTGCGTCGGGCGCCTGCGCTACATCGGAGTGGTGTTCTACGACGCCGACGCGGTGCTGGCCGCGGCGTCGGTGCGCGACGACAAGGACCTCTACCCAGCGCAACTGGGGGTATTCCTCAACCCGCACGACCCGCGCGTGGTAGCCGAGGCCGAGCGCGCCGGGATCTCCCAGGAATGGATCGATGCCGCGCAGGCGTCCCCGATCTACAAGCTGATCGTGGACTACCAGGTGGCGCTGCCGCTGCACCCGGAGTACCGCACCATGCCGATGGTCTGGTACATCCCGCCGCTGTCCCCCATGGTGGACGCGCTGGCCGGCACCGGGCATGACGGCGAGGACGCCGGCAACCTGTTCGGCGCGATCGACGCGCTGCGCATCCCGGTGGAGTACCTGGCCGAGCTGTTCACCGCAGGCGACGTAGGGCCGGTCCGCGCCTCGTTGCAGCGGCTGGCCGCGATGCGCGCGCACATGCGCCGGGTCAACCTCGGGGAGCCGGTCGACCCGGAGATCGCCGAGTCGGTGCGGCTGACCACCGACGAGATCGAGGCGATGTACCGGCTGCTGGCCATCGCCAAGTACGAGCACCGCTACGTCATTCCCAGCGCGGCCGGCTCCGACGCCCACCGGCTGGACGCCATTGCCACCGGGTGCAGCCTGGACTCCGACGGCGGCCCGGGGATGACCGCCTTCGACGTCATGGACGACAAGTTCCACCTGACCCAGCAGCCGGCCGACGGCAACGGCGCCGCGGCGCCGGCGGACAAGGGGCGCCGGATCAACCTGCTCAACTGGGATGGCAAGGCCACCAATGGCCTGTTTCCCACGACACCGCACACCAACGGTGCAGTAACCGAGCCAACGCCCGCGGCGGAGCCGACCCGATGAGCCCGACGTGGCTGGGCCGCCGGAAAGCCGGGACGGGCACTGGCGAGGGTCGACTTCGCGGCGACCCCCCCATCCCCGACGAGCAGCGTCCCGACCAGAGGCTCCTGGACGAGGAAATGCAGCAGCGCGTGGTGTGGCGGATCGTCGCACTGTTGCTGGACTATCCGACGCAGCAGACGTTGGACCTGCTCGACGAGCTGCGCGTGGTGGTCGGATCGCTGCCGGCGCCGGCCGGGCCCGCCCTGGCGTCGTTCGTGGACCACTGCCGCCGGACACCGCCGATCGAGCTGGCCGCGTGCTACGTGGAGACTTTCGATCTGCGCCGGCGCAATTGCCTGCACCTGAGCTACTACGCCTACGGTGACACCCGCAAACGCGGTATGGCGCTGCTGCGGTTCAAGCACGCCTACCGCGCGGCGGGTGTCGAGCTGGGCGAGCACGAGTTGCCGGATCACCTGACGGTGGTGTTGGAGTTCGCTGCGACCGTCGACCCGGTGGCCGGTCGGCGGCTGCTGATGGAGTACCGGCCGGTCGTGGAGCTGCTGAGGCTGTCGTTGCATGACGGCGAGTCGCCCTACCGGACGGTGCTCGACGGGCTGTGCGCCACCCTGCCGGAGCTCAACACCGCCGACCGGCGCCGGGTCGCCGAGTTGGCCGCCCAGGGGCCACCGGAGGAAGAGGTGGGCCTGGAGCCCTTTGCGATGGACCCGGCGCTGCAAGATCAGATGGGCGGACGCCGGTGACCACCCTGCTGTGGCTGACCGTGCCCTACGTGGCATTCACCTCGTTCGTGGTCGGCCACATCTGGCGTTACCGCCACGATCAGTTCGGTTGGACCACCCGGTCCTCCCAGATCTACGGCAGCCGCCTGCTCCGGCTGGGTAGCCCGTTGTTCCACTTCGGGCTGCTGGCGGTACTCGGCGGCCACGTAATGGGCATCTGTATCCCGGCGAGCTGGACCGCCGCACTCGGGGTGTCGGAGTTCTCGTATCACGTTATGTCGGTGTCCTTCGGCACGCTGTCCGGCCTGGCCACGGTCGCGGGGCTGGCGATCCTGCTGTATCGGCGGTTCACTGTGACTGCGGTGCGCAAGGCGACCACGGGCATCGACAAGGTCATGTACCTGATGCTGAGCACCGCGATCCTGACCGGGATGCTGAACACCATCGGCAGCAACCTGATCGGTGGCGGCTACGACTACCGGGCGACGGTATCGCCGTGGTTCCGCAGCCTGTTCACCCTCTCGCCACAGCCAGGGCTGATGGTCGGAATCCCGATCAGCTTCCAGATCCACGCCCTGGTGGTGCTGGTCCTGCTGGCCGGTTGGCCCTACACCCGTCTGGTGCATGTGTTCAGCGCACCCCTGGGTTACCTGGTCAGGCCGTATGTCGTCTACCGCAGCCGAGATGTAGCGCACCCGGGCGGGCGTCGATACGCTCGCGCGTGGGAGGCATCCGCGCCGTCTCCCCCCCGCCGCTAGCGGAGGACTACCATGCGCCACCTCGTGGTGTGCTGCGACGAGACCTGGAACACGCCCGAGCAGGAACAAGGCGGCGTGCCGACGCCGACCAACGTCGTGCGCCTGCACCACGCCCTGGGTGAAGACAAGAATCAGCTGCGCTACTACCACCCGGGTGTCGGCACCGGGCCCGGCCTGGTCGATCGGCTGCGCGGCGGCGGGCTGGCCCACGGCCCGACCGCTCCGCTACCCGAGGACCATTGGGCCGAGATCGACCGCTTGTACGACGAGGTGTACCGCCCCGTTCGGGAGCGGTCCGCGGGACCCGCGCCCTACCCGTCGGTGCCGATCCGCTTCCTCGGGGTCTGGGACACGGTCGGTTCCCTCGGCATCCCGGACAGCCTCGGCGTGCTCAAGCTCTTCGACAGGGGAGCAGCCCGGTGGCGAGCGCAGCATGCAGCAGGTGTGGTTCCCCGGCGATCATTGCGACGTGGGGGGCGGTCATCTGCAGACAGGGTTGTCCGACGGCGCGTTGCGGTGGATGATCGACCAGGCGAGGGCGTGCACCGGTCTGAACTTCCGCGAGGAGATGCTCGAGCAGGTCCACCCCGACCCCGGCGACGTGCTGCACAACTCCTGCACCGACGTCTATCTGCACCTCGGCCCGACGCCCCGGGCGGTCCCGCTGATCGACAAGCAGCGCTGCACCGACGTCGTGCACACCTCGGTCTTCGACCGGCAGCACAACGCGCCGATCACGATTGATGAGTACCGTCCCGGCCGCGTGCTGAAGATCGGCGAGTCGGCCAGCTACGTGGTGTACGCCGGCCAGACGTGGAACGCGACGGGGCTTCACCTGGACACCGGACGGTACTCATTCCAGGCCGACGGGGAGTGGCTCGACCGCGGTGTCCCGGTCGGCCCGGGTGGCACCCGGGACGGCCGATTCCACCCGTCCGAGGTGTTCCAGTTGATGGGATCAGTCGCCGGGTGGATGCAGGAGCGCTTCCGCCAGGTAAGCGGCAACGAGGCGGCGACGTTCTTCGGCGCGCCGCGAGTCCACGAGGCGCCATGGATGGCACTGATCGGGGTCGTGAAGTTAGCCTGAGGCGATAATGCCTTGCTGGAGTATCTCGGGGGGCATGGGGCGATGTAGCCGCCAGGTGATCGCTATTGGCCGCTCGCCGCGGTAGTCTACGAGCGTTGCCTCGCCCAAGCACAAGTACGGCGCCGACAACTCCTTGCCGCGCGTTACACGCACGAATAGAAGTACCCTGCTGCCGCCCGTGAGATAGCGACGACCGGTTGGAGAGTCTCGAGATGTGCTGTTCTGGGACTCCCAATGAAACAAGTTCGCCGACAGTGGGTAGTCGTGGTAGCGGGTTGTGGGCGAGAAATCGCGTTCCTCCTTGTGCAGTGTGACAAACAACGCATCCGTACCTGTTTCCGCAGCCCACGTGACACCCGCTGCCCGTCCGTGGGGACTGCGTTCCCAATGTGCCCACCTGATTCCGGCGAGGACCTCTTCACGGCGGTAACTGGCGTGTGATAGCAATGTGACACCGGGAATGTCAAGTTCACGGGGGACGTGCCGAGCCTGATCGGTGGTCAGCGTCAGCAGCTCCTCGATCTCGGCCCGGACAGCCGGATGCGCGCGTAGACGAGTCAGACCGTCATCATAGGACGCGAAGCCACTACGGTTCGGCCACAGAGTGAAAAACAGCATGCGTGCGATGGCCTGTTCACGCGGCGAAAGGGAGCCATAGGACGGTCCGGCTGCGGCAGTCAAGCGCAGGTAGAGCGCCGCCCGGCCGGGATCGTCCACATGGGACAGTGACACCACACGCCGCAACAAGGCATCCTCGTAAGGACCCGCCGGCAGCGTCAGCAGGCCAGCCTCACGGCGAAGCGCCGTCCAACTCTGCCCCCGCCGGTAAACGTCGGCCAGCTCCCGCCCCGACTCAGACAGGAACTCGCCAAGCGGTAGATCGCCGTGCGATCGGAGGTCGGTCAGCAGCTCACGCCGCGAACGGGATAGGGCACCGCGGACGTTCTCGAGCACGATGTCGCGGGCTACTCGGTCGAGCACTATCTGTGATCCCGACGACAAGAAAGGGAATCCGCGCTCGATTTCCTTTTCCAACCGACCACGTGACGTCCCGGTCAGTGCGCGATAACGCAGATCGAACCGGTACTCGCGGCGGTGCTGCCCGATGAAGTCCAGCACCGTGAGCACGGCCTTGCCCGGCGTGCGCCGAAGCCCACGCCCAAGTTGCTGGAGGAACACTGTCGAGCTGGATGTCGGCCGTAGCAGCAGCAGGGTATCCAGATCGGGCAGGTCGATGCCCTCGTTGAACAGGTCCACTGTGAACAGACATCGGATGTCACGGTTACGCAGAGCGGCGACGGAGTACGCCCGTTCGGCAAGTGGTGTCTGACCGGATAGCGCCCGCGACGGGATTCCGGCCTCGGTGAACACGCGCGCCATATACTCGGCGTGCGCCACCGAGACGCAGAAACCGAGCGCCCGCATCCGGTTGGTATCGGTCACCTGTCGTGCGAGCGCCTTCAGCACGATCGCTGCCCGGGCGTCGTTACCGGTGTAGAGCCCCGAGAGCCCGGCAACGTCGTAGGCGCCGCGCCGCCACTCAATCGCGGTAAGGTCGGTGTTGTCGGCGATCCCGAAGTAATGGAATGGGCACAATAGGTCCTGGTCGAGCGCATCGCTTAGCGGCAGTTCGTAGGCAGTGCGGCTGTTGAAGAAGCTGCGCACGTCGACGCCATCGGCACGGTCGGGGGTGGCGGTGAGCCCGAGCAGCTCGCTCGGGTGTAACTGCTGCAGTAGCCGGCGGTAGGTGGCGGCCTCGGCGTGGTGGAACTCGTCAATGACGACTACGTCAAATTGTGGAAGCTGATCTGCTGTGGCAAGGGACTGCACGGACGCGAATACGTGCCGCCACTGCTGTGGGCGTCGCCCGCCGATGAGCAGTTCACCGAACGTCCCGTCGGCCAGTACCTCGCGATAGGTTCGCAGTGCCTGGTCGAGGATTTCCTTGCGGTGTGCGACGAACAGCAGGGACTCACCCATACTCTGTTGACGCAGGCGCTGATAGTCGAGCGCGGCGACGACCGTCTTGCCGGTACCAGTTGCCGCGACGACGAGGTTGCGGTGTCGATCGTGCACGGTACGCTCGGCGTCGAGCGCCTCAAGGATTCGCTCCTGGTGTGCGCGCGGACGTACCTCCAAGCCGGACAGCGTGATGGTGTCTCTTGAGCCGCTGTCAGCGGCCAAGGCTCTGTCCAGCAGTTCGGCGTCGCGATCGGGGTCATAGGCAATGAAGTCGGAGTCGTTCCAGTATGTGTCGAAGGTGGCCCCGAACTTCCGAACCAGCACCGGCGTGGCGACAGCGGAAATCCGCACATTCCACTCCAGGCCGTCCACTAGCGCCGACTTTGACAGGTTCGAGCTGCCGACGTAGCCGGTGTCGAAACCACTATCGCGGCGGAACAGCCACGCCTTCGCGTGCAAGCGGGTGGACTGGGAGTCGTACCGAATCCGTACCTCAGCACCGAACCGGCGAACCAACTCGTCCAGTGCCCGACGCTCGGTCGCCCCCCGGTAGGTTGTGGTGATCACGCGCAGGGGCACTTCACGAGCGCGGAGCGTCTCGAGCTCGTCGGCGAGGACCCGGATGCCGTGCCAGCGGATAAATGCACAGAGCAGGTCGACCTCGTCTGCGCTGGAGAGCTCGGCTCGAAGCTCCGCGCCGAGCGATGGCTCACCGGGAGTGTTGGTGAGCAGGGCGACGTCCGATAGTGGCGTCGCCGGTCGAACCAGGCGATGTACTCCGGGCGCCTCCGGGACGGCTAACGCAAGCAGTTGCTCCAGCGCCACCACGGCGTCGGCATCATCGGCGACCCGGGTCAGCAGGTCGTTAATCGTCTGCAGTCGCTGATCATGCGGCTCGTCTTTCAGGGCGCGACGCACAGCGTCGGCGACATGTCGAGCCAGCACTTCCGGCGCATCAGCCGCCTCGACCTCGCCGAACTGCGGCACGGCGCTGGGGACTGCGCGCAGCGCTCGGTCCAGGGCGCGAGTATGCAATAACTCGTACGCGCCTGCGGGGAGTCCGTCGATCATTCGGGGGCGGCCACGCATAGTCGCTCGTCTTCGACCGTTGCCACCGCGTCAGCAGATCACCCCAACGGTGCGACGACAAGTTCCGTGGTGGCGATGCAGTCGTGTCGGAGTGTCGTCGCCGCTTGGACGATACTGCCGCGCAGCCGCGTCACTCCGGGTTCGGTGCGAACGACGCCGATCCTCACCACCACCCTCGGGCGATCATGAAAATCCACCACGAAAACGTCAGTAGAGCGAGGAGCTCCCGGACCCCAGGATACGGCGCAGGCAACATCGGCCTGGGAAATCTCGTAGACTGAGGCGGTTATTCGATCGAGCAGGAGGCGGAGTGCCTCGGATCGAGGCGGTGTTCTTCGACGTCGGGGAGACGATCGTCGACGAAACCAGGGAGTACGGCACGTGGGCCGACTGGTTGGGCGTGCCGCGACACACGTTCTCCGCGGTCTTCGGCGCCGTGATCGCCCGGGGCGGTGACTACCGGGAGACGTTCCGGTAGTCACCGCCCGGGCTTTGACTTGGCGGTCGAGCGAGAGCGCCGTGGGGCAGCCGGCCAACCCGAAACCTTCACCGAGGAGGATCTCTACCCCGACGCACGGCCGTGCTTGGGTGAGCTTGCCCAGATGGGAATGCGAGTCGGGTTGGCCGGTAACCAGACCGCTCGAGCAGAAGAGATCTTGAAGTCGCTCGACCTGCCAGTGGACGTCATCGGCACGTCCGACGGCTGGGGAGTGGAGAAACCCTCGCCCGCGTTCTTCGACCGGATGATCGAAGAGGCTGACTGCCCAGCGGAGTCAGTCCTCTACGTCGGGGACCGGTTGGACAACGACATCCGGCCAGCACAGGACGCTGGCATGAGCACTGCGTTGATCCGTCGGGGGCCGTGGGGTTTCATCCTTGACGACCACACTGTGAGCAGCCGGTGCCTGTTCCGCCTGATCGGCCTCGCCGATCTGCCGCGCCTAATCCGGGGCCACAACCCGCACGAAGGCTAACAAACGGCAGCGGGCAAGGACCGTATCCGTGCCTCCAGCAACCGCTCCTGCGGGGTTCCTTCCAGCGCACGCCGCACCGCAGGAATCCTCCCGTAGGCAGTACCGTAAGGCTCAAGTTTCAACTGGTCGAACGCCTGCGCTGCGAAGTCCATCCCGTGCTCGGCGTCGGTGACGGCATGCGCAGCCGCGAGGTCGAGCAGGACGACTGAGCGCTGCTTGTCTGCCCGGTCGTCGAGTTGGTCGAGCGCCCGGTGCAGGCTTGTCACCGCGTCGGCCGGTCGACCGGCGACGAGCTCGCTGTAGCCGAGGAAGCCGGCCAGGCGGGCCGCGTCGAAGAAGTCGAGCCACTCGGGGTCCTTGCCACGGGTGGACAGCGAGTCCTCCGCCCGGCTGGTACCGCAGTCTTGTTCGGGGCGATTGGCTTCCACCCACTGAGTGCGGCTACGGGGAATATGGAGGCAGATGTGGGATCACGGTCATCGCGATGGGTGTCTGATCAGGATCGACCCCATGCTCGTCATCGGGGAGGGGTGTCGTGGGACACCGCACGGATCCCGCGCCGGTGGCACTCCTGCCAGCCCCAGACGGTCGAGCTACGCCGGGTCGGTAAGTCGCTCGCCGGCTTCTGCCGCTGCGCCTGCGGCGCCTTCACCGACCCGATCGGTCACTGGGTCGGCCGCAACTCCCGTAGGCGCACCTCTGGTGTGGTCGGTCAGCACCACGATCTCGAATCGGCCCAGCCCGCCCGCTGTCCATGATCCGCGCGGACCGCCAGCTGCTCGCAGACCTCGCGCGGTTGAACACCGTCGTAGGTGGAGCATGATCGGCGCCTAGATGTCGTACGCGGACGTCCCGACGCCCTCCAGCGCATGTTTCGGGTGGTTCCCGACCCCAGCCACGACGCCGCCGCTGCGAGCGACGCCACAGCCCTGTTGTCGCCGAGTTCGGCACCAGAGCTCTTCTCGGTTGGGCGCACAGCGCTGGTGTCGACCTCGGCGCTGTGAGAGCGGGTCGGCAACCGGGAAACCGACCACCACACGCCTTGGCGAGCAGGTGGCAGAGCCTGGTTAGGGTTGGCAACCCGCCGAGGCACCGTCCGCTTGTAGCCTTGAGGTCGCCGAGCTATGCAGGTGCTGCCGGGACGGGGGTCGATGCGTGACCGGGTCGCCGTCTGAGGACTGGGGGCAGTGGCGTCGGCAGCTCAGCCCCACGGATTACGACGAACGCTGGCGGCGCATGGCGGCCACCGGCGGGAATCCCCATGGTGAAGCGGACTTCGTGTTCTCCTACGGTCCTCGATCGTTGCTGGACGGCGGATGTGGAACGGGCCGCGTGGCCATCGAGTTGGCTCGCCGCGGTATGGACGTCGTCGGCACGGACCTTGATCCGGACATGATCGGCTTGGCGCTCGCGAAGGCGCCCGAACTCACCTGGGTGCAAGCTGACCTCAGCGAGCTCGACCTAGCCACCCAGTTCGAGGCCGTCGTGCTCGCCGGCAACGTCATTCCCTACGTGGCGCGCGACCGCCGCCAAGCTGCGGTCATCGCCTGTGCGCGGCACCTGGCGCCGGGTGGTCGGCTCATCGCCGGATTTCAGTTGCGGGAAAGCTGGCCGACTGTGGCGGATTACGACCAGTGGTGCGAAGGCGCCGGCCTTACCTTCGAAGCCCGGTACGCCACCTGGGATCGCGATCCGTTCACCGGTACCGGCTCCTACGCCGTGTCAGTGCACCGCCGCAGGCCGGCGGCTACGGCGTGATGTCGGGCAGGTCGGTCCAGCCGGACGGGCAGGTGGAGTTGAGCCCGTCCTTCACCGCTCGGTAGATCACGAGGTTGTTCGGTTCGTCGCCATGCGGTCCGCCGTCGTGCCGAACGCGGTGTAGCTGGCCACGTGCGGTAAACCGCCCAGGACCTTGATGTAGTAGCGCGCGGACAGCCCACCCATACTGTGCCCGACGAGATGCACCTTGGTAGCACCGGTCGCCGCTAGGACCTCGTCAACCCTGGCGCTGATCTTCTTCGCGTTGGCGGCCGTGTCGTTTCCGACTAAGCCGAGGTCGACGGTGTACGGGTCGTAGTGGTCAGCGTGAAGCCGTTCGATCATCTTGCTGAAGTTGGCCGGCGAACCGAGGAACCCGCCGTGCACGAGCAGCACCGGGTAGCGGGTGTCGGCACGACCGGTCGCGGGCGACCAGATCGCCACCGCGGCGACCAGGCCGAGCGTGGCCAACACGACACGGACCGCCCGCCCCCGCCGACCTCGCGAGGCACCGCTGCCCATCGTGAACATGTGTGACCCTTCGCTGTCGAAAACCGGATGAGCTGGCGAACCGCCTCCAAAACCACCTACCACTGCGAGGGCGCTTGCGGCCACCGGCGCTCAACGCGCCGCCGCCCAAACAAGAAGATCACGGCTTGTGTGCCCACGACGACAGTACGTGTCACCGTAGGCACCTAAACCGTGATCAACCCTTGCTGAGGCGGACCGGCGGTCAAGCCCAAAGGATGGGCCGTTGCAGTACTACATGATCTCACTGTCCGTGAGATCGGGAGAAGGCCGGGCCCTTGGGCACACGCTCCAGATGGCATCCATCTCCGGCACATGCAGAGCGGATCCACCTACCTCCCCCGTGGGGCGGCAGAGACTGATGGAGGATAGCCACGGCGACGATCGGCTCCCGGACGTCAGACCACGACGACGTTGAGTAGCCGTTCCAGCCCGGTGAAGCCGTCAACGTCACGGGTAATGAGGGGTATCGAGTGGGCAGCGGCCGTCGCGGCGATCTGCAGATCCATCCGCCGGGGACCGGGGTTGCGGCCAGCCCGGCGGATCACCGCAGCCATGGTGCCGTAGATCTCGGCAGCGTGGCTGTCGAAGGCGAGTACGGCGAACTGGTCGCGCACCGCCTGGTACCGCTCAGTGCGGGCCCGGCGTTCGATGGGATCATCAATGTCCAAGCCAAAGGCCAGTTCGCCAAGGCTGACAGCGCTCACCGCCGGCTCCGCGGACTCATGGACGCCCAGCTCCACGCCCGCCAGGTCGATGATCACAGAGGTATCCAGCAGGACACGCACAGCGCGGTTCACTGACCAGCCGGGTCGGGGCGACCACGCAGCCACGGATCCTCGAGCGGGTCATCCGGCCCGAACACCACGTCGGCGTCCGCGCGTTCACGGTGCCAGCGCGAAGTGTCGATGGGGGCCATCCGGCGGAATTCCGCTTGCAGCTCGCCCACCGTCCGGCGCCGCACCGGTCGATCCGCCTGGTGCGGGATCAGATCCGCGACCGGCCTGCCATTGCGGGTGACGGTGAAGCTCTCCCCCGCCTCGACCCGACGAATGATCTCCGCATTGTCATTGCGGAGCTCGCGCTGCCCGATCACCTGATCCATCACATCATCGTAGCACCAGTGTGCTACGCAATCGCTACAGCTGTTACGCGGTGCGCCGCACGGCGACCGGCTCCGCCAGCTCGGCCAGCCGGTCGATCACATCCGGATGCGCGCCCAGCGGCGCGGACACGATATCGGCCGCAGCCGAGGCGAGCCTGCGGTAGAACAACCCTGGGGCGAGCAGCCAGGGGGCCACCGCGATCCGGGCTTCCCCCGCCGCCCTCAACCCTGCGACAAGAGACGCCACCCGCGGTGCACCGGTCGCCACGAACGCGACCCGGACCCGACCGCCGACCTTGCCGGAGAGCTGAACAGCCGCAGCCCGCACGTCAGCTACCGCCCGTGGGTCCGACGAGCCCGCCGCGGCGAGCACCACCGCGTCACCGTGGCGCCACCCGGCCGCGCGCAGGCGATCCCACATCGCCGCCACCAACAGCCGATGCGGACCGAGAGCAGAACTGACAACGACGTCCCGGCGACCAGTGGCGATCACCTCCCGCGGCACGTCGACGCGCACGTGGTAACCAGAACTCAAGAACGCCGGAACGACGGTGACCGGACCGGGCGCGGCGGCAACCACCTCGCGCACGGTAGGGCCGAGTACATCGACGAAGGCCAGCGACACCGGTTGATCGGGCAGCCGGGCACGCAGCGCGTCGACCAACTGGTGCGCCACCGCGACCCCGGCCGGGTCCCGGGTGCCGTGCGCAGCTACGACAACAGAGCCGTGAGTGGCGATACGAGTCATAGCTCGTATCGCCACTCACGAGCGCGCAGCGCACTCCTCACCGGCAGTCTCCGGGCTCCAGCGCCAGCCGGTAGCCGCGCTTGACCACGGTCTGCACCAGCCGCGGGGCGCCCAGCGCGGCACGCAACCGGGCCACCGCGGTCTCCACCGCGTGCTCATCGTCGCCCGCCGCGGGCATCACCGACAGCAGCTCCGCGCGCGGGACAACCCGGCCCGGACGGGCCACCAGCAGCCGCAACAGCGCCATCGGGGTTGGTGGCACGGCGCGCAGCACGCCATCGACCACCGCGGAATGTCCGCGCAGCTCCAGGACATGACCGGCCACCGGCCACCGCGGCGCCCTGGCCGGCAGTGCCTCGGACAGCGTGCGCACCAGCGCGCCGATCCGGGAGCGTTCCGGCTGCACGGTGGGCACGTCGCGGGCCACCAGCGGGCCCGCGGTGACCGGCCCGACACAGGCGACGAGCACATCCCGGCGCAGGCGTGTGAGCAACGCCTCCAGCATGCCGAGCTCGTCGGCTCGGCGCAGCACGCTGGCCGCAGCAGGGGCGCTGGTGAAGCTCACGGCGTCGACGCCGCCGTCAAGCACCGCGGCGAGCAGCCGGTCCAGCGGCGCCAGATCCTCGGGCAGCACCCACCGGTAGACGGGCACCTGTATTACCTGCGCGCCGGCGCAATCCAGCGCGTCGACGAAGTCCGGCAGTGGCTCGCCGTGCAGCTGTACGGCTACCCGCACCCCGTCGAGATCACTGGCCAACAGGTGCTCCAGCACCTCACCTGAGGACTCCGATGGTGGTGACCAGGCGTCAGTCAGGCCGGCGGCCCGGACCGCGCCTCGCGATTTGGGACCTCGGGACAGCAAGGTGGCGCGGCGCAGCGCACCGATCAGCGCCTCACCCAGCCCCCACCCGTCCGCGGCCTCCACCCACCCGCGGAACCCGATGCCGGTGGTGATCACCACGATGTCCGGTGGGTGGTTGATCAGTTGCCTGGTGGCGGCGTGCAGTTCGGTGTCATCGGCCACCGGGACGATCCGGATCGCCGCGGCGTGCATCACCTCGGCACCCCGACGCTCCAACAAGGCACCCAGCTCGGCAGCCCGGCGTGCGGCGGTGACACCGACGGTGAATCCCGCCAGCGGTAGCGGTTCGGGTCCGGCCCTCAGCGACACTGCGGTCATGAAGACCAGACTTCCACGACGCCGTTGACCACTCGCACCGGATATGTCGCCACCACGACGCCGGGGTCGTCCAGGCACACCCCGGTGGCCAGCTCGAAGGCCTGCTTGTAGATCGGCGAGGCCACCGTCGGGCGGCCCTCGCGGTCCCCGACGATCCCCCGAGACAATACCGAGGCCCCGCTGAAGGGGTCCATATTGGACAGTACGTGCAGGGCGCCGTCGTGGGTGCGGAATACCGCGACCGCAACGCCATCGATCAGCGCAGCCACCCCGCGTTCCGGCACCAGGTCGTCGTAGCGGCACACCACCCTCCAATGCCGCTGCAGCTGCGCGGTCATGGGACCACGGTCAGCGTCGGGCCCGCGATCAGAACCGGTTGGCCTGGTCTGCGATGGGCGGGGGTCGGCTGGCCACGTTCTTCGACGAACTCGATGGTCGGATCAGGCACGCCAGGGGCGTTGACGAACGAGGTGAACCGGGCCAGCTTCGCCGGGTCCTCCAGCACGCCGCGCCACTCGTCGGCGTAGCCCGCCACGTGCGCTGCCATCGCGTTGTCGAGCTCCGCGCAGATCCCGAGTGAGTCGTGCACGATCACGTCTCGCAGGTGGTCCAGACCGCCGTCGAGCTCCTCCAGCCACGGCGCGGTGCGCTGCAGCCGGTCGGCGGTGCGGACGTAGTACATCAGGAACCGGTCGATGGTGCGCACCAGAGTCTCCGTGTCGACGTCCGAGACCAGCAGGTCGGCGTGCCGTGGCCGGAAACCGCCGTTGCCGCAGACGTAGAGGTTCCAGCCGTTCTCGGTGGCGATCACCCCGAAGTCTTTGCTGCGGGCCTCGGCGCACTCCCGCGCGCAGCCGGAGACCGCGGACTTGAGCTTGTGCGGGGCGCGCAGCCCGCGGTACCGCAGCTCCAACGCGATGGCCATGCCCACCGAGTCCTGCACGCCGTAGCGGCACCAGTCGGTACCCACGCAGGATTTCACGGTCCGCAGCGCCTTGCCATAGGCGTGCCCGGACTCGAAGCCGGCGTCGACCAGCCGGCGCCAGATCGCCGGCAACTGCTCCACCCGGGCCCCGAACAGGTCGATCCGCTGCCCACCGGTGATCTTGGTGTAGAGCCCGAAGTCGCGGGCCACCTCGCCGAGCACGATGAGTTTCTCCGGGGTGATCTCCCCACCGGGGACTCTGGGCACCACCGAGTAGGTGCCGTTGCGCTGCAGGTTGGCCAGGAAGTGGTCGTTGGTGTCCTGCAGGGTGGCCTGCTCGCCGTCCAGGATGTGACCTCCGGGAGACAGCACGCCACTCAGCGAGGCGAGGATCGAGGCCACCGCCGGCTTGCAGATGTCACAACCGCGACCTGTGCCGTGCTTGGCGACCAGCTCGGAGAAGGTCCGGATCCGGGTGGCGGCGACGACCTCGAACAGCTCCGCCCGGCTGTGCGTGAAGTGCTCACACAGTGCCTTGGACTGCTCGACGCCTTGGGCGGCGAGCAGCTTCTTCAACATCGGCACGCACGAACCGCAGCCAGTGCCCGCCTTGGTGCACGCCTTGAGGGCAGGCACGGTGGTCGCTCCGTCGCGCACCGCCGTACCTATCGTCTCGACGGTGACCGCGTGGCAGGAACACACCTGGGCGGTGGCCGGCAACGCGCCCGCGTCGAGCTCACCCCCGGACGGCGAGATCAGCGCACCGGGGTCGGCCGGGAGCACCGCCCCGACCAGCGCGCGCAGCGTGCCGTAGGCCTCCGCGTCACCCACAAGTACCCCGCCGAGCAGCGTGCGCGCGTCGTCAGAGACGACGAGCTTGGCGTAGCGGCCGGCGACGGGGTCATTGTGGATGACCTCCAGCGCACCCTCAGCCGTCGCGTGGGCGTCGCCGAAGCTGGCCACGTCGACCCCGAGCAGCTTGAGCTTTGTGGAGGTGTCGGCGCCCGGGAAAGTGGCGTGGCCGCCGAGCAGCCGATCCGCCACCACCTCGGCCATCGCGTAGCCAGGTGCGACCAGGCCGTAGCAGCGGCCCTCGACCGCGGCGCACTCCCCGATCGCCCAGATGTCCGCGTCGGAGGTTTGGCAGGCGGCGTCGACCAGCACACCACCGCGCTCCCCGACTGGCAGCCCAGCATCGCGGGCCAGCTGGTCGCGGGGGCGTACGCCGGCGGAGAACACCACGACGTCGGTGTCGAGCTCGGTGCCATCGGACAGGCGGACCAGCATCCGGCCCCGGTCCGGTTCGATGGCCTGGGTAGCGCGTCCGCAGTACACCCGCACGCCGAGGCCCTCGACGAACCGGCGCAGCAGCGCCCCGCCACCCTCGTCGACCTGCATCGGCATCAGCCGCGGCGCGATCTCGATAACGTGTGGCGACAACCCCAGCTGGCGCAACGCGTGCGCAGCCTCCAAGCCGAGCAGGCCGCCACCGACGACCACCCCGGAGCGCCGACCCGCCGCGGTGGTCCGCATCGCGCGCTGCGCGGCCACCCGGATCGCGTCGAGGTCCTCCGGGGTTCGGTAGACGTAGCAACCGGGCAGGTCGTGACCCGGCACCGGAGGCACGAACGGCGCCGACCCGGTGGCCAGCACCAGCGCGTCGTAGACCACCCGCCGCCCCGACGCGGTGCGGACGATGCGCTTGCGCCGGTCGATCCGCACGCACGGGTCGCCCAGACGCAGCTCCACCCGGTCGTCGAGCACCGCGGGCAGGGTCAGCGCCTCGGCGTCCCAGGAGTCCACGTACGACGACAGCGCAACCCGGTCGTAGGCCGGTCTGACCTCCTCGGCGAGCACCACGATCCGCCATTGCCGCTGGAGGTCCCGGCCGATCAGAGCCTCCACCAACCGGTGGCCGACCATGCCATGGCCTGCAACGACAACAGTGCGCATCATGCTCCTTCCTCCTGCCCAGCGAGCACGACCGGTCCCCACATCTTGAGCGCGCTACGTGAACGCGGTGTTTCGGTGTTGTTTCGTCACACCTGGGTCGGGTCGTCACACCTGATTCGTCACGCCTGTTTCGTCAGACCTCGGCGTAGGCGAGTCGCGGACTCCCGGACGCCGCGACTGCAGGTGCCCGGCGCAGGTAAACCACATAGGTGACGACGACGCAGGCGCCATAGAAGATCAAGAACGACCAGAACGCGGGCACCCCGGATTTCGCGACGAGGAAGGACTGCCGGAAGGCGAGGTTGATAAGTACCCCACCCATCGCGCCGATCGAGCCGGCGATCCCGATCACTGCGCCGGATATCCGGCGCGCCCTCATCAGCGCGGGCTCCCTTGGCTCACCAGCTGCGATCGCCACCTGGGCCTGTACGGCGAAGATGGACGGGATCATCTTGTAGGTGGAGCCGTTGCCGATACCGGAGAGGACGAACAAGGCGATGAAACCGGCCATGAACAGCGCCAGCGACTTCTCGGTCGAGGCAACGATCACCAAACCGGTGGCCAGGGCCATCCCGATGAAGTTGCAGAGACTGACCTTGGCGCCGCCGTAGCGGTCTGCCAACCAACCGCCGACGGGACGGATCAGCGAGCCGATCAACGGACCGATGAAGACCACCGAGGCCGCCTGCAGCGGGGTGCGATGAAACTGGGTCTGCAACACCAGGCCGAAGGCGAAGCTGTAGCCGATGAACGAGCCGAACGTGCCGATGTAGAGGAACGACATAACCCAGGTCTGGACTTCTCGGACTGCCTCACGCAGCGCCCCGGTGTCGTTGCGTACCGAGGAGATGTTGTTCATGTACCGGCCGGCACACAGCGCGGCGAGCAGGATCAGCGGGACGTAGATACCGAGCACGAGTCGCGGGTAGGCGGTACCGACCGTCGCGATGACAACTAGGCCGAGTAGCTGCACCGCGGCCACTCCGATGTTCCCGCCACCGGCGTTGAGCCCGAGTGCCCAGCCCTTGCGGCCCTCCGGGAAGAAGGCGTTGATGTTGGTCATGGACGACGCGAAGTTGCCACCGCCCAGGCCACCGAGTGCTGCGACGATCAGGAATGTCGTGAAGGACGTGCCCGGATGCATCACTGCGATCGCCAGGGCAGTCGGTATGAGCAGCAACAACGCACTGACGATGGTCCAGTTGCGCCCCCCGAACCGGGCCGGCGCCATGGTGTACGGGATCCGGATCAGCGCGCCGATCAGCGATGGAAGGGATACCAGCAAGAACTTGCCGGCCGGGTCGATGTGATAGGCCGGGCCCATGAACAGCACCAGGACAGACCAGACCGTCCACAACGAGAACCCGATGTGCTCGGAGAAGATCGAGAACCACAGGTTCCGATTCGCCACCCGCTTGCCTGTCTGCTCCCAGAACACGGGGTCTTCCGGGTCCCAATGGTCGATCCATCGCCCCCCGCGAGCCGGCATAGCCGGCGCTGTCACCTCGGTTGTGCTCATCGCGCCTCCAGAACTGGTGGGTACGATGAGCGACGCTAAGTGCCGGTTATGTTCGTAACGTTTGCCGCTTGTTGCAGCACCGAGAACTCCCGTTCACATGGCGGGCACGCGTCACGTGAGGCCCAAGTGCACCAGTTGTTCGGCGAGCCGCCGCGAAACGCGGATGCGCTGGGCGGACCTCCGCGCTAGCGTGATCGCATGATCTGCTGAGGTAACTCCTGGCGCGCCGCCCCGAGCGCGCAGCGCCTACGCCGGTTCAGCGGCCGCGCGACCCTCACCCGCACGTGGAATCAAGGAGATCTGATGGCAGAGCAACCCGAACCCCGAGACCAACCCGAGGATGCGGCGTCGCCGGTACCCAACCGTCGCGAGCGCCGCGGTGGAAAGTCCGGGGCCGCGGCGACCCACGGCGGCAAGTCCGCTGTGGCACCCCGGTCCGGCCCACCAGCTCCATCCCGGCAGTACTCCACCCGCCGCCGCAGCGGCTGAAGGCGGATACTGACCTGTGCCGTGAACTCGACGAAACCGACGTCTGGGCATGCTTGAAATGTCGGTGCTGTCGAGTTCACGGTACCGGGTCCCAGCGAGTTAGTAGGTGGGCAGCGAGGGGTCGACCTGCTTGACCCAGGCCAGGACGCCGCCGCCGACGTGCACGGCGTCCTTGAAGCCAGCCTTGTGCAGGGCGGCGAGCGCTTCGGCGGAGCGCTGCCCGGACTTGCAGTGCAACACCAGTGGCTTGTCCTGCGGCAGCTCCGCCAACGCCTCACCGGACAGGATCCGATCCTTGGGGATCAGAATGGAACCGGGGATCCGGACGATCTCGTACTCGTTGGGCTCCCGGACGTCGATCAGGGCGAAGTCCTTGCCGGAGTCGATCATCTCCTTGAGCTCCCCGGCGGTGATCGTCGAGCCGGCTGCCGCGGTGGCGGCGTCGTCGCTGACCACGCCGCAGAACTCCGCGTAGTCGATCAGTTCAGTGATCGGTTCGCCGGCCGGATCCCGGCGGATCTTGATGGTGCGGTAGCTCATCTCCAGCGCGTCGTACACCATCAACCGGCCCAATAACGGCTCGCCGATCCCGGTGATCAATTTGATCGCCTCAGTCACCATGATCGAACCGATTGAGGCGCAGAGCACGCCCAACACGCCGCCCTCAGCGCAGGACGGCACCATCCCGGGAGGCGGCGGCTCCGGGTACAGATCGCGATACTGCAGCCCCTGCCCACCTGGGGCGTCCGCCCAGAACACCGACGCCTGGCCCTCGAAGCGGAAGATCGAGCCCCACACGTAGGGCTTGCCGAGCAACACCGCAGCGTCGTTGACCAGGTAGCGGGTCGCGAAGTTGTCGGTACCGTCCAGGATGAGATCGTAGTCGCGGAAGATGTCCAGCGCGTTGGACGAGTCCAGCCGCAGCTGGTACAGGTTCACCCGGACGAGCGGGTTGATCTCCCGGATGGAGTCCCGGGCGGACTCGCCTTTGGGTCGGCCGACGTCGGACTGGCCGTGGATCACCTGACGTTGCAGGTTGGACTCATCGACCTCGTCGAACTCGACGATCCCCAGCGTGCCCACACCAGCAGCGGCCAGGTACAGCAACGCCGGGCTGCCCAGCCCGCCAGCGCCGATCACCAGCACCTTCGCGTTCTTCAGCCGCTTCTGACCGATCATCCCGACCTCCGGGATGATCAGATGGCGGCTGTACCGGACCACCTCTTCCCTGGTCAGCTCCGCGGCGGGCTCCACCAACGGCGGCAGGCTCATCGGCGCACTCCTTACAGTCTCGTGCTGTCTGTCGTATCAGAACGCCCCCAACCCCCCCACTCTTCCCACGCCGGCGTTTCCGCGTTCTGGATGCAGACTGCACTAATTTCGGGGGCGTTTACCGCAGTCTGCATCCAGAACGCGAAAAAGGGGTCAGTTGACCGTCGGGAACGGCCAGGCGTTGGGTTGGCACACTCGGCCGTCGGGGGGGACGTGGTCGGTGTGTAGGGCCGCTAGGTAGTTGTCGGCGACGCCCCAGGTCTGCTGCATCATCACCGGCGCCAGCCGCCCGTTCGCCTCACATGCGACGTGCGGGAAGCCCAGCCCGTGCCCGACCTCGTGGTTGACCGCGTACTGCTGGTACTGCACCACGTTGCCCTCAAAAGCCACCGCACCCCGAGCCCAGCGGGCGGCGTTGATCACTACCCGGTGCTCGCCCGGCGTCCAGCAGGACGCGTCGAAGGGAATCTGGAAGCCGCAGAGCCGGCGGCTGGTCGACTGCGAGGTGAGACTGATCCGCAGCGCCGCCACGCGACTGTCGTCGATCCGCTGGAAGCGGTAGCGCCCGCTGCCGATCCAGCTTTTCGGGTTCTGCAACGTGCTGTCCACTGTGGCCGCGAATCCCGCCGGACCGCCCTCGAGATCGACCCCATCCTCGATCTCGACGGTGTAGGTGAACAACTGGCCCGTTCCGAACGGTGCGCCGGCGCCGGGGATCACCCGCCAGCTGCCGGCACCCTGCATCGCGAACGGGCCACCCCCGGGCAGCTCGGCGGACGCCTTGACCGCCTCGAAACCGGGGCTGCTCACCGGGTTGGGGATCAGCGGGTCACCCGCCGCACTGGCCTGGTCAATCGGCGACAGCAACGGCGATCGGGCCGCATCCAGCACCGCCAGCACGGTGAGCACCACCAGGATGGGCAGCGCATAGACCCGCCAACCGTAGGTGGACACCGCCCGGGCCAGGCGACCGGAACCGCGGGATCCGGCGACACCGTGCCGCGCCCCCAGCTGGGGCTGTGGATTCCAGGACGCGGCCAGCGGCTGTTCATCGGCGTCGCGGAAGTCCACATACCGCTCGGGGCCTCGAGCCGAGACCCACTCAGGCTCGGCTCGCGTCGGGCGGATCACCGCGCAAGGATCGCACAACCATCCGGGGCACTGTGTACCTCACCACGCCGCCCAGCTCCTCAAACCTGGTGCTGGGATACCGGCGAGTAGGGTTTACCCGATCAGCCGGGAGGTGACGGAGGCCGATGACCGAGACGGCATCGAGCCGGGCGGATGCGGCGCCCCGGGGCGTGCGGATGTCCCGGGACGAGCGGCGCGCCCAACTGCTCGCCGCAGCAACCGACGTCTTCGTCAACAACGGCTACCACGCCACCGTCATGGACGACATCGCCGAGCGCGCCGGCGTCAGCAAGCCGGTGCTCTACCAGCACTTCCCCGGCAAACTCGAGCTGTACCTGGCGCTGCTGGAGCGCCACACCGACGAGCTGGTCCGCCGGGTCCAGGGCGCCATCGAGGAGACCCCCGACAACCGCCAGCGAGTCCGCAACGCCGTCGAGGCCTACTTCGACTTCGTCGACGGTGACGATCAGGCGTTCCGGCTGGTCTTCGAGTCCGATCTGCGTAACCAACCACCGGTGCAGGCCGTCGTGGAGCGGACCTACACCGCCTGCGTGCGGACCATCGCCCAGGCGGTGGCGGCCGATGCCGGGCTGGACGCCGACCGCGCCTGGCTGGTGGCCGTCGGTGTCGTCGGGATCAGCGAGCACAGTGCCCGGTACTGGCTCACCCGCCAACACGAGGTACCCAAAGCAGAGGCGGTAGCCCTGACCGCCGCCCTGGCCTGGAAAGGCCTCGCCGGTTTCCCGCTGCAATCTCACCCCGTTGAACCGGTGTCAGCCCCACGCCACCGCGAGCTATAGGCGTGAACTCGACGCCACGGACGTTTCGCCGACGGGAACGCCGAAAATCATCACCATTCCGGGGGCCAGCCGGATACCGGCCAGCGGGTGTGCCACCCCCCAGCCCTTGGTCAAGGCGTCGCGGGCCAGCGGGATCGGCAACACGAGGTGCAGGCTGCCGTCGTGGCTCGGATGCAGGTGGGCGAACTTCCCAACCTCGGCAACCATGAACGCCTCACTCGGCCCGCCAGCGTCACCAGGTGGCACTCGACGGGGTGGCAGGCGGAAGGCCCTCGCCGGGAACCGACACCGCACTGGGCGCCGTCACTCCCAGGTCTGGCGCTGCAGCTCGACCGGGATCACCGTGTCGTGCGCCCCATGGGTCATGCCGTGCTCACGCCGCTCCACCGGGACAACTCGGCCGGCAGATCCAGCCGGTCGACCGTGGCCGCCGACTCGTAGTCTCCCCAGTCCCCGCGCGGCAACAACCACATAATCTCGAACTGATTGCCGTCCGGGTCGGCACCGTAGAGACTCTTGGTGGCGCCGTGACTGGATTCACCGCCGAATGCGCCCGCAGCCAGGAGCACCTCGCGGGCCGCGGCCAACTCGTCGATGGTGTCGACCTGCCAGGCCAGGTGAAACAGCCCGGTGTGCCCGCGCGGCGGACCCGATGCGCCCGAGCCGAGCCCGAACAACCCCAGGTCGTGATGGTTGTCCGAGCCGCTGGCACGAAGGAACGCGGCATTGGCGCGAGGCTCCCGGGCGATCACCTGCATCCCCAGGATGTCGCGGTAGAACTGCACTGCACGATCCAAGTCACTGACGAACAGCACTGCGTGGTTGAGCCGACGAACCGCGATCATTGCAGCCTCCTGGGGGTCCCATGACCAATACTGGTCGCTACGCCTGGGCGGGCACCAGCAGGGTGAATGTGGGCGGAGCCGGGCGGGTGAGCCGGAGTCTGCCGCCCTCGGCTTCGGCCAGGCTGCGGGCCAGCGCGAGGCCGATGCCGTGCCCGTCGGCCAGGCGGGATCGCCGGGTGAACAGTTCCGGTTCGGGCGCTGTGATGCCGGAACCCTCATCGGAGACGTCGATGGCCAGTGCGTCGGCGGCATTGCGTACCGCCACCGAGACGGTGCCCGCGCCGTGGGTGGCGGCGTTGTCCAACAGGACCGTGAGAACCTGCCGCACGGCCGCGGTCGAGGCCAGGGACACCGGGGCCAGCGGGTCCACCGCCACGTGCAGCGCCCGGTCCTGGGCGGCCAGCCGGTCGTGCCAGCCCACTTCGATCTCGTCGAGCAGGCTCGGGAGATCCAGTGGCGTGGTGTTGGAGCTGCGGGTGTCCCTGGCCAGCGCAAGCAGCTCCTCGATGGTCTGCTCCAACCGGTCCGCGGCGGCGATCCCGTCGGTGATGGCGTGGCGAAGGTCCTGACCTGGATGCTCCAGCGCCGCTTCGAGCCGGAACCGCAATCCGGTCAGCGGGGTGCGGAGCTGGTGTGACGCATCAGCGGAGAAGGAGCGTTCGCGGGCGAGCATGTCGTCGAGCCGTCCAGCGGTACTGTTCAACGCCGCGCCGACTGAGTCGATCTCGGGGATGTCCGTCGGCGTGGTCCGGACACTGAAGTCACCCTCTCCGAGCCGGCGCGCCGCCTCGGAGAGCTCCTCGAGCGGGCGGGCCAACCGCCGGGCCTGGCGCCGGGCGACCAACCAGACCATGCCGATCGCCAACCCGCCCAGGCCGAGCATGGCCAGCCACGCCAGCGCAACCTGCCGGTAGACGGCCGCGACGGGGCTGGCAGCCCGCACCGCACCGATCACATCGGTGTCGTGGGTCACCGGCACGGCCACGACCAGCTCACCGTTGAGGTCCTTGTTGCTGATCTCACCATGCAGGGCGGCGTACACCGCTTGGTCACCACCCTCGGGTCCGGTACCCAGGATCCGATGTCCTCGGTCCACGTAGACCGCGAGGTGCGTCCCGTCGTTCGGATCGCGAAGATCGGTTGGCATCTTGCCGCGGAGCACGTCGGCTGACACCGCCGCCGCGGCGGCATCGGCTCCGAGTAGCAGCTTGGTTCGCTCGTTGGACTTCGCGTACTTCAGCACCCCACCGGCCAAGGGCACCCCGAAAAGGGCGATGGCGAGCACGGCGGCGAGCACGGCGAGGCCGACGATTCGGGTACGCACGAGTCCCCTCTACCCACCGAGGCAAGGTCACCCCAATGGTGGCACAGTGTGCTCGTGAGTGGGATTGGGTGCCAGAACACTGTTTGCCACTCACGACCCCTTCGGGGCCTCCAGCCGGTAACCGTGCCCTCGCAGCGTGGTGATCCGGGGCAGCGAACCCAGCTGGGCCATCCCGGCCAGCTTGCGGCGCAACGCGGCCACGTGCACATCGAGGGTCTTGGTGGGACCGAACCAGTTCTCGTCCCACACCTGCGCCATCAGGGTTTCCCGGCTGATCGCCACCTCCGGCGCGGCCGCGAGCCGGGCGAGCAGATCGAACTCCTTGGCCCGCAGCGGCATCTCTGTTCCCGCTACGCTCGCCCGCCGGCTACCCATGTCCACCAGCAGGTCCCCCACCACGAGCATCGACTGAGCTTCCGATGTCGCCGGCGCCACCCGTCGTAGATGTGCTCGCACCCGGGCCAGCAGCTCGGCCAGCCGCACCGGCTTGGTCAGGTAGTCGTCCGCGCCCGCCTCGAGACCGACCACGACGTCCATCTCATCGGTCCGGGCCGTGAGAATCACCAGCACCGCCGTCGGGTTACTGGCCCGTAACTGCCGGCACACCTCGACGCCGTCGAGGTCAGGCAATCCGAGGTCGAGCAGCACGAGGTCGAAGTCCGTCCCAGCGGCCGCACGCAGGGCGCCCCGACCGGTGCGTTGCCAACCGACCTGGTGCCCGTGGGCGCGCAGGCTGGATTCCAGCACGCTGCCGATGGTGTCGTCATCCTCTACTACGAGCAGCCGGGACACCCCACGAGCCTAATGGATCATTCGGCGGGGCGACCGCCTGACATCTGCCTCCCTCTCGACTGTTACTGGAAGTAACAGTTACCATAAGTAACATGACGGGTGATGACACTGCCGTCAAGCCTGTGCGCCGATCGCCGACTAGTCGCTCCGGACACCGCGAGCAGCGGCGCGCGGCGCTGGTGCAGGCCGCGATGCGGGCAATCCGCCAGCACGGCCCCGATGTCGCGATGGACGACATCGCCACCGAGGCCGGTGTCAGCAAACCGATCCTCTACCGATATTTTCTCGACAAGGGCGACCTTTACATGGCGGTCAGTGAGACTGCCACCGGGCAGTTGCGGGCCGTCCTGCTGGCCGGCCTGGACTCCGAGGCCGACCCGCGGAGCCTGCTCCGGGCGGTGATCGACACCTACCTCACGTTCATTGAGCAAGAGCCGGAGCTCTACCGCTTCGTGGTGCGGCGGTCGTTCACCGACCGGCCGTTGCCCCGGGACCCGGTCACGACCAATGCCGCGCTCATCTCCGGGGCGTTGGCCACGATCTTCGCCGATCAGCTACGCAGCCTGGGCCTGGATTCAGGGGGCGCGCAGACCTGGGCGCACGCCGGGGTGGGCATGGTGCAAGCGGCCGGCGACTGGTGGCTGCAGGACCGCACGCTGTCCCGGGAGCAGCTACGTGACTACCTGCTGATGATGGCCTGGGGCTCGCTGGACGCCATCCTGCAAGCAGGTGGGTCACCAGCCAGGATGTTTGCGAGTCAACCCCCCACCGAGAAACCGACCCGACGGCTGTCCGCGGGCCCGATCTCGATGTAGGCGACCCTCGATGTCGGCACCATGTACCGCCGACCCTTGTCGTCGGTCAAGGTCAGCATTCCCTGAGTGTTCCGCATCGCCTCGACGATCAGCGCCTCCACCTCGTCCGGCGAGTCCGCCGTGGATACCGTCAGCTCCCGAGGGCTGTCGGCGACGCCAATCTTGACCTCCACGCCAGAACCTCCACGGTGTGATCGAGACGGTGTGATCGAGACGGTGTGATCGAGCTGTCGCCCGCCAGGCTAGTGCAGCGGCGCGCAGACGCTCACCCCAGCCCGAGTGCGGCCATCCGGCGGCCGTGCAGGATCTCCACCCGACGAACCAGCGTGGCCAGGCCGGCCGGGTCTCCGGAGCCGCGGACGATCAGATCAGCCAGCGCGTCCCGCTCTGCCATAATGTGCTGGGCATTCGTCACCGCTTCGCCGAGCAGCCGCCGACCCCACAGCGCCAAGCGGTCGCGGGTTGTCCTGCTCTGCTCGCAGGCGCTGCGCACCTCCCGTTCGGCGAACGCCGAATGCCCGGTGTCCGCCAGGACCTCTTTGACCAGCGCAGCGGTGTCGTCGTCCAACCAACCACCCACCTCGCCGTAGAAGTCCGCCGCCAGCCCGTCCCCGACGTAAGCCTTCACCAACGACTCCAGCCAGGTCCGGGGTGCCGTCGAGGCATGGAATTGCTCGAAGCGCGCCACGAACGGGCGCATCGCATCGTTCACCGAGACACCCATATGGCGTAGATGGCTCTCGAGCTGCCGGAAGTGCCCGATCTCCGCCGCCGCCATGCTGGCCATCGCCACCCTGCCGGTCAGAGTGGGGGCATTGCGGGCATCCTCGGACAGACGGTCGAAGGCTGACAGCTCTCCGCAAGCGAGGACCCCTAATAGGTCGACGATGCCCGCATGTGCCACGTCCACGGCGGCGAGCGTAGTGCCGCATCGTTGTGGTGTGCGGTGTCACGCGCACACTTGACGCACTTGAGGGGTAGTATCTGTGCACAGGGCGTGACCTGACCCGGTGACAAGATCCCGTGGTCACTCGCCCGGCTCGGCGGTACATGCTGCCGGGCGCACGAAATTGAGCGCGGCCCTGATGTATTCGTTCCCGGTTCTGCTGCGCCGTCCGGCGGCGCGGAGCTGGTCGAGCGAGACGGCGGTGGACGCGCCAGTACGAGAGAGGCGAGCACACTGACCGTCAGCCAAGCCACATTGTCCGAAAGCTATCCCCTGGAGCATCCCGACCCCGGCACCCTAGCCAGTGCAGAGATTGATATCGACGAAACCGCAGCGCCCGCGCCCCTGCAGGCCGGCGCTCCGGTGCGGGATGACTCTCCCACCTTCGCCCAGCTCGGTGTCCGCGACGAGATCGTCCGGACCCTACGGGCGGTGGGCATCGAGCGCACCTTTGCCATTCAGGAACTCACCTTGCCGCTGGCGCTGGCCGGCGATGACCTGATCGGCCAGGCCCGCACCGGCACTGGCAAGACGCTCGGCTTCGGGGTCCCGCTGATCCAGCGGATCACCAGCGGAGACATCGTTCTTGACGGCACCCCGCGCGCCCTGGTCGTCGTCCCTACCCGCGAGTTGTGCCTGCAGGTCAGCGCCGACCTCGCCGCCGCGGGTCGCGACCTCGGCCTCCGGGTCCTTTCGATCTACGGCGGCCGACCCTACGAACCACAGATCAAGGCTCTGACCAGCGGCGTGGACCTGGTGGTCGGCACCCCAGGTCGGTTGTTGGACCTCGCTGAGCAGCGCCATCTGGTGCTGGGCAAGGTACGCGTGCTGGTACTCGACGAGGCCGATGAGATGCTCGATCTGGGCTTCCTGCCCGACATCGAGCGAATCCTGCGGATGGTGCCGGAGCAGCGTCAGACCATGCTGTTCTCGGCCACCATGCCGGGTCCGATCATCACGCTGGCTCGGACCTTCCTGACCCAGCCAACGCATATCCGCGCTGAGGAGCCCGACGCCACCGCAATCCACGAACTGACCCGCCAGTTCGTCTACCGGGCGCACGCGATGGACAAGGTGGAGCTGCTGTCCCGGATGCTGCAGGCTCGCGGCCGCGGTCTGACGATGATCTTTACCAGGACCAAGCGCACCGCGCAGAAGGTGGCCGACGAGCTCACCGAGCGCGGTTTTGCGGCCGCGGCGGTGCACGGTGACCTCGGCCAGGGGGCTCGCGAGCAGGCGCTTCGAGCGTTCCGTTCGGAAAAGGTGGACGTGCTGGTCGCCACCGACGTCGCCGCCCGCGGCATCGACGTCCCTGAGGTCACGCACGTCATCAACTACCAATGTCCCGAGGACGAGAAGCCCTACGTACACCGGATCGGGCGTACCGGCCGGGCCGGCCGCGCCGGCGTCGCGATCACTCTCGTGGACTGGGACGAGGAAACCCGCTGGAAGATGATCAGTGATGCGCTGGAGCTCGGCATGCCGGAGCCTGCGGAGACCTACTCCACCTCGGATCACCTGTTCAGCGACCTCGACATCCCCACCGAGTCCACCGGACGGCTGCCGGTGGCCCGGCGCACCCGAGCCGGGCTGAAAGCCGAACCCAGCGACGACGGCGACCAGCCCAGGCGTAGTAGCACCGGCATCCGGCGTGGCGAGCGCAACGGCTCCAGCGGGTTCACGGACGGGCAGCTTCCCCCGGTCCGCCGCCTGCGGCGACGGACCCGCAGTGGAGAGACCGCTGGCACCAGCGCCGAGACCGCACCTCCAGCGGAGCACCCGTGTGATCATGGTGATGCCGGGCCGCGCCGCCGGCGTCGGCGCAGCCGGAGCCGGGGAGCTGGCACCGGGGAGCACGGCAGCCAGCCCCGCGCCGCGGGCTAACCCAGCGGTCGGATGATCGCGCCTGAACGCCGCACCCGGTGGGACCTGACCGCCGCGGTGGCGGTGGCGGTGGCGGTGCTCGCTGTGGCCACCGCGCTGTGGTGGACCAGCGACGCCCGCCGCACCACGCTGACCACCGCCGCTGGTGGAGCACCCGGGAAGGCGACGTCAGCAGCCGGGTCCGGGCTACTGCCAACGGCACTGACCGAGGCGTGGCAAGCGCCAAGTCCAGCGACCCCGATCCCCCTAGCCGCAGACGGCACGGCGGTCACCGGTGCCGGTGGTGTGGTCGCCGGGCGCGACCTGCGCTCCGGCGAAGTCCGCTGGAGCTACCGGCGCGACCGACCGCTGTGCACCGTGGCCGCCGCATTCCACCACGTAGTGGCGGTCTACCAGCGCAGCGAGACGTGCAGCGAGGTGACCGCCCTGGGTTGGGCCGACGGTCGGCGTGGACCGCAACGCACCGGTCCGGTGGAGTCGCCCACCCGGCTGGTCGCGGCCGGCAACCTGGTTGCCGCGACCGGACGTCACTACTTGGAGGTATGGCGCTCCGATCTGGTGCGCACGCTGGCCTACGGGCGACTGCCCACCCCGGTGCAGCCGGCGACCCAGCCGCGACCGGACTGCGTACACGACTCGATGGCGCTGAGTGATGGGGGCTTGGGCGGTGGGAAACTGGGCGGTGACAAGTTGGCCGTGGTGGAGCAGTGTCCCGGGGAGCGCGTTCGGCTCACCGTGCAGCGGTCCGATCCCAAGGAACCCGATCATCCCGAAGTGATCTTCAGCACCCTACTTTCGGGTCAGCAAGCCCAGGTCATCGGGTTGAACGGGGAGCGAGTGGCCGTCGCGCTGCCCGACCCGGCCCGGCTGGCCGTGCTCGACGGCCGAGGCGCGGAGGTAGCCGAGTACCCGCTGACCGTTCCGAACGCCGATCTCCGCATTCCACCCGGAGCCCTGGCCGATGTCACCGAGACCCCCACCGGGATCTACTGGTTCACCGGCTCGGCCACGGTCGCGCTGGACACCGGCGACCTGCGGCCACGGTGGACTCGGGCCGGGTCCCTGGGCACCGGGTCGGAGGTCGCCGGACGGCTGCTGCTGCCGGTGCCGGGAGCGCTAGCCGTGCTGGACACCACCACCGGCCAGCAACTCCGCGCGCTGCCGGTGAACCGTGGCGACTACCGCGGCCCAGTAGGTACCGCGGACTCCGGCGGTGTCGTGTTGGAGCAGCGTGGCGACACCCTGGTCGCGCTGCGCTGACCTTCCGTAGGCTCCACCGGTGACCGCATCACAGATCACCCGGCACTGCGCCAGCCGGGTACAGGTGACGCTGCCCGGTACCGAGCTGGCGGCGCTGCGCGCCCAACCCGCTGAGCCCGTCGGCGCCGTGGCCGTGCTGGTGCCCGGATACACCGGGTCCAAGGAGGACTTCTCCGCCCTGCTGAACCCCCTGTGTAGCGCAGGTCTGTCCGTGCTGGCGCTGGACCTGCCCGGCCAGTACGAGTCCCCCGGCCCGGGCTGCGAGCAGGACTATTACCCGGACCCGCTGGGTCGGACCGTCGCCGCGCTGGTAGCTGAGCTGGCCGCCGGGGGCGACCGGGTGGTGCTGCTGGGGCACTCCTATGGCGGACTGGTGTGCCGATCCGTCGTGCTCGCCGGGGCCCCGGTCACCGGCCTGACCCTGCTGGATTCCGGTCCGGGCGCTTTGCCCCAGGGCGAGCGCCGAGCGCTGATCGACGCCACTGAGCCGGTCATGCGCGCCGAGGGGATCGAGACCGTCCAGCGACTGCTGGAGGCTCGGGACGGGATCGCCGAGCCACCCGAACTGGCCGCGCTGCTACGCGAGCGCTTCTTGCGCTCCTCGACTGTCGGCCTGCTCGGGATGGCGACCGGCCTACGCACCGAACCCGACCGGGTCGCCGAGCTGGCCACCGTGCTGCGCACCAGGGCGATCCCGTGCCTGGTGGTTTTCGGCGAGTCCGACGACGCGTGGCCGGTGGCGGTCCAGCGGGATATGGCGGATCGGCTCGGCGCCGCGGTCGCGATGATCCCCGATGCCGCACACTCGCCGAGTACCGACAACCCGCAGGCGCTGCTCGACGTGCTGCTGTCAACCTGGATGGGCTGGCTGGCGTAGGGCTCAGGCCCACCAGCCGAACCACAGCACGCAGGCGGTAAGCAGCAGGATGGAGTAGGACGCCAGCGCCGCGGTGCGGCCTCGACAGCGGTCAGCGGCCAGCTGCAACCCAACCGCGGCCGCAGCCGCGATCCCGTGTCCAGCAACCGCTGCCAGGCCTGGACCGGGCTGGCCGGACGCACCAGCCAGCCACTGCGCCACGCAGACCGCAATCGCAAGCACGACCAGGCCCCCCGCCAGCACACCGGACAGCCCACGCGAGACGCGCTCACCAAGACGCGGCGCAGTCACGGTGCAAGCAGGGCCCACGGCCGGAGCTCTGGTGCGCTGGCCCGACCCTCGGGGCAGTGCCGCCGGAAGTCGCACCATGAGCAGGCCCGGCCGGGGGTGGGCGGGAACAGGTCTTCCGGGTCGCCTCCGGTCGCCAGAGTGTCAGTGGCCAGCGCGATCTCGTCGGCCGCCTCCTCGGCACGCCGTAGATGCCTGCTCAACGACTGCTCGGTGTGCTCCCAGCCGGCAACGGTGCCGGAGGGCAAGTGGTGCAGCTCTACCCGGCGGCACTCCCGACGCAGCGTGCGGCGCGCCGCGAAGGCGTAGAGCGCCAACGCCTGCGAACCGCGAGCATCATCGACGGTGAGCTCGTGGCGACCGGTCTTGTAGTCCACCACGACCAGCTCGCCGTTGCGCTCGTCGATGCGATCCACCCGGCCCTCGGCGACAATCCGTTGAGTCGGCGCGGATACCCAACGCTCCACACCCACCGGCTCGAGGTCTGGATCGAGCTCGTCGACGTATCGGGCCACCCAGTCCTGCGCGCGGCTTCGATAGTCGCCGGCCTGCGCGTCGTCCGCGAAACCCTCCCCAGACCAATGGGTCGCGACCAGGGCGGCCGCAACGTGCGGCTGCCGCCGGCCGGTCGAAAGATCGAACAACGCCCGCATTGCGGTATGCACCACCGCACCCAGCGTGTTGTGCGCCCAGGCTCCGCCCCGCGCGGGCGCGGGCCGATCCAGATAGGCCATCCGGTAGCGCCGGCGGCAGCCGGTCCAGGTGGTGAGCTTGGCGGGAGTCAGGCGCACCAGCGGGCGGGGCAGACCGCCGAGTTGCAGCTCGCCCTGCGCTCGCGGTGCCATCACGCATACCGTACCGGTCAGCCGGTCAGCCGGTCAGCCGGTCAGCCGGTCACCGCGGCGACGCAGCTGCTCGCCGCCAGCTCCTCGATTCGCTCCAGCACCTCGGGGGCGGTCGTCTCTTGACCTAGGGCCACCGGCTTATTCGTACCGTGGTAGTCGCTGCTGCCGGTGACCAACAGGTCCAGCGCGGCCGCGATCTCGCGCAGTGCGGCCCGATCGCCGTCGGAATGGTCGGGATGGTCGACTTCCACCCCGGCGAGCCCCTCAGCTGCAAGCTCAGCGATCACTGAGGTGTCGATGACCGGCCCGCGACTGCGGGCGGCGGGGTGCGCCAGTACCGCAACCCCGCCCGCAGCGCGAACCATCCGGATCGCGGCGTGGACATCGGTATCGGCTCGACCGGTGTAGTACGGACCGTCGCCATTGAGAAACCGACGGAAAGCCTCGTCGAGGCTACTCACGACGCCCGCCGACACCAGTGCCCGGGCGAGGTGCGGCCGCCCGGCCGGGGCCTCCGGCGGCAGGCTGGCGAGGAGCTCGTCCGGATCCACCGGGAACCCGTCGGCAGCCATCCGCTGTGTCATGTCTCGCAACCGCACTCGTCGTTCGTCGCGCAGCCGCACCTGCTCGGCGATGATCGCCTCCGATGCGGGATCGAACAGGTAACCGAGCAAGTGCACCGGGACGTCGCCGCCCCGACCGTCCGGCGCGATGCAGGAGAACTCCGCTCCCCTGATCAGCCGAAGGCCTACCGGCAGCGCATCGACAGCGTCGGCCCATCCTGCGGTGGTGTCGTGGTCGGTCAGGGCTACTACGTCGAGACCAGCCGCCGCTGCGGTCGCGACGAGCTCCGCGGGGGTGTCGGTTCCATCGGACGCGGTGGAGTGGGCGTGCAGGTCAATACGCATGACCGCAGTCTCCACCGGCTATCGCTACCGGTCCGCGGAGCCTGGCCATCCCTGCCGCGGCCGCCAGCGCCTGCGTCGAGAGCTGCGCGGCGGCTCCAGCATATGTGATTGTTTCTGCTGCTTGTCACCGAAGATCAACCCGGAGATCGCCTGAAAGACCTCCTCGGGCCTTGGTATGAATTTGATTGTCTCCAAGTCCTGCTTCTGCCCGGCCGACTCGATCCGGAGCGTGCCGTAACCGAGTAACTGCCCGATAAAGGGCCTCATGAAGCTCATGTCGGTCACCTTCGTGATCGGCATCATGGAGTTCTTCGTCTGGATGATGCCGCTGGTGACCATGAACCGTTTGTCGGTGACGATGATGACCTCGACCCACCACTCCAGCACCTTCCAAGCGAAGCGAAGCAGCGCCCCGACCGCCACGTACCAGAGCAGTGACTGCACCAACCACAGGCCGCCGGCGAAGCCGCTGACCACGCGGGAGAGCAAGAACATCCCGAGCACGATCACTACGGTGGGCAGCAGGTCCCACTTGAACAGGGATGCCCAGTGCCGCCGTACCCGGATCACCCGTCGTTCCATCTCGGGGTCGAGCAGGACGTTGGAATGTTGACCGAGCATCTCAGCGCCGCCAGAACGTCGTCGCATTCACCCTGAGCCACCTGTCTCGCCGCCGCGGGCAGCGCAACGCCGTCGTAGCCGGACAGTTCCGGTCGCGATCCGTGAGTGTAGTACCGCAGCTGAGCCGACCGTGCGTCCCGACACTCCCGAGAGTACTACCATCCTCGCTGATGACAGGGTCGCCGGCGCAGTGCATCCGGTGCGTCGGGGCTGTGCTGCTCGACGAGGCCGGCAGGCTGCTGCTGATCCGAAGGGCGAACGAGCCCGGACGGGGACGCTGGTCAGTGCCCGGGGGTCGGGTTCAAGCCGGTGAGACGGATCAGGATGCGGTGATCCGCGAGGTGGCCGAGGAGACCGGGCTGGCCGTTGAGGTCACCCGGTGGCTGGGAGATGTGCAACGTGGCGGGCCGGATGGGGCGGTGTTCGACATCCACGACTACAGCTGCCGGGTGACCGGTGGGACGCTCCGGGCCGGCGACGACGCTGACGGAGCCCACTGGTGCGACGCCGCAGACCTGGCGGCGTTACCCCTCGTCACCGGGCTCATCGAAGCCCTCGCCGGCTGGCACTGCCTTCCCCGCTGAGGGTCAGACAGCCGGAGGTCAGGTAGCCGCGGCGCCTGGCCCCATGGCCAGTTTCGCCAACATGTCACGGGCCTGTTCGGCGTGCCGCGGTTGGCACAGCACGTCGTAACGTCCGGCTACCAATTGGCTCGTCGACGCGAAGTCGCGGCGGCCGCGGGTCGCGGCATACCCGGCGGCGGCGAACACCGTCCCGAACACCGCGCCGGTGGCCACTCCCACCAGGATCGGGATCACCCCGGTGCCGGCCTGGGTCGCGAACAGACTCAGCAGCACCCCGACGAACAGTCCGAACCAGGCACCCGACGCCGCCCCCTGCCCGATCACCCGGCCCCAGGTCAACCGCCGCAGCACCCGCTCGACCAGCATCAGGTCCACCCCGACGATCGTGACTTCGGCGACCGGGAACTGGCTATCGGCGAGATGGTCCACGGCACGCTGCGCCTCGGCGTAAGTAGCGTAGGAGCCGATCGGCCAGCCGGTAGGAGGGGTGGGCAGGCCGGGCATCTGGCCATGGCCGCTGAACGGACTGGTCATCAAGCTTCACCACCTCCCTACCCGAATACCCAATCGTGGCCGACTCTCGCGCTGGAGTGACCAGGATCTCGTTCAACACTGGGTCCTGTTTAACCTCGAGCAGCGTACTCCCGCAGCAGGCCCTTACTGATGATCGTCTTCTGGATCTCGCTGGTGCCCTCGCCGATGAGCAGGAACGGCGCTTCGCGCATCAGCCGCTCGATCTCGTACTCCTTGGAGTAGCCGTATCCACCGTGGATGCGGAAGGAGTCGTCGGTGACCTCCTTGCAGTACTCGCTGGCCAGCAGCTTCGCCATACCGGTCTGGACGTCGCTACGCTCGCCGGAATCCTTCAGTCGAGCGGCGTTGACCATCATCAGGTGCGCGGCTTCGACCTTGGTCGCCATCTCAGCCAGCTTGAACGCGATCGCCTGGTGCTGCGCGATCGGCTTGCCGAAGGTGCGGCGCTGCTGTGCGTAGTCGACCGCGAGCTCGAAAGCGCGAATCGCGATGCCGCAGGCCCGGGCGGCGACGTTGACCCGCCCCACCTCGACACCGTCCATCATTTGAGCGAAACCCTTGCCGGGAGCCGCGCCCAGCACCTGGTCAGCACCGATGCGGTAGCCGTCGAACACCAGCTCGGTGGTCTCCACTCCCTTGTAGCCCATCTTGTCGATCTTGCCGGGCACGCTGAGCCCGGCAGCGACCTCGCCGTAGCCGGTGGGCTTGTCCACCAGCAGCGTGGTGAGGTTGTGGTGCGCCCTGGCCGCACCCTCCTCGGTCTTGACCAGGGTCGCCACCAAGGTCGACGTGGCTCCATTGGTCAGCCACATCTTCGCGCCGTCAACGACGTAATGGTCACCGTCGCGTCGCGCTCTCGTCTTGATCGCCGCGACGTCGGAGCCCAGCTCCGGCTCCGACATGGAGAAGGCGCCGCGAATCCGGCCCTCGGCCATCGCGGGTAGGTATCGCCGCTTCTGCTCGTCGGTGCCGTGGTGGCTGATCAGGTGAGCCACGATGAAGTGGGTATTGATCACGCCGGAGACACTCATCCAGCCCCGGGCGATCTGCTCCACGACCAGCGCGTAGGTCAACAGCGACTCGCCCAGACCGCCGTACTCCTCGGGGATGGTGAGCCCGAACAGGCCCATCTCCTTCATCCCGTTGACGATCTCCTGCGGGTAGGTGTCGGTGTGCTCCAACTCCTGGGCAACCGGGATGATCTCCTTGTCCACGAAGGACCTGACCGTGTCCAGGATCTCCCGCTGAATCTCGGTGAGACCGGCGGTCTGGGCGAGCCGTGCCATGAGGCTCCTTTCGTCGCGCGCCGGTGGCCTGGCAGCGAAGCACTGGCGAAGGCATCGCGGAGGTCTGATGAAAACAGTAATGTCTTGGGTGACTTCGTAGGGAGACTGCCGCGATGACCACCATCACCCCCAGCCGAACCAGCGCGTACCGCGGTCGGCTCGACGGTCCGGTGTTCCGCACTGCCTGGCTAACCGTGCGCCGGCACGTCGATCTCCTCCGGCTAGCCAGCGCGTTGTGTCGCGCTCGATGAGCTACTGCTGATCAACGCACCATCCCCCACGACCCCCTGACCTGATTCGAGGAGAACTGCCATGGGCGCGCCAGCTCACACATCGCCAGACCCCACCTTCTACCGCAGCCCGGCCGAGGCCGCCGCCGCACCGGCCGAGAAACTCGCTTACGTCGTCGCCTTCGACCGCGCGGCCCAGCGACCCGACGCGCTGACCGTCGTCGACGTCGACCCCGCCTCGCCGCGGTACGGGCGGGTGGTGGGCTGGGCGGATCTGCCCACCCTGGGCGACGAGCTGCACCACTTCGGCTGGAACGCCTGCAGCAGCGCGCTTGCCCATGAGGGACATGACATGAACGGCTTGGAGCGTCGATACCTGCTGCTGCCCGGGCTGCGTAGCTCGAACGTGCATGTCTATGACACCCAGCCCGACCCGACCAACCCCACCCTGGTCAAGACGATCGACGCCAAGGAGCTGGCCGACAAGGCCGGGTATTCCCGGCCGCACACGCTGCACTGCGGGCCCGAGGGGATCTTCCTGTCCTGCCTCGGTGGAGCCGACGGCGCCGACGGGCCGGGTGGGATCGCACTGCTCGACCACGCCACTTTCGACGTGCTGGGCGCCTGGGAGAACGACCGCGGCCCGCAGCACCTGGCCTATGACGCCTGGTGGCACCTGAACCAGAACACGCTGATCACCAGCGAATGGGGCACCCCGTCGATGATCGAGGACGGAGTCAACCCTGAGCTGCTGCTGGGTAACAAGTACGGCCACGCGCTGCACTTCTGGGACCTGGCCGCCGGCAAGCACGTCCAGCGCGTCGATCTGGGCGCACACCACCAGATGGTGCTCGAGCTGCGCCCGGCGCACGATCCCGAGGCCACCTGGGGGTTCGTCGGTGTCGTCGTGTCCACTCAGGATCTGTCCGCCTCGGTGTGGCGCTGGCACCGCGACGGGGACGGCTGGGCCGCCGACAAGGTGATCACCATTCCCGCCGAACCGGCTGACTCGGAGGCGCTGCCACCGGCGCTGAAGCCCTTCGGTGCGGTACCGCCGCTGATCACCGACATCAATCTGTCGGTCGACGATCAGCAGCTGTACGTGTCCTGCTTCGGCACCGGTGAGCTCAAGCAGTACGACGTGTCCGACCCGGCGAACCCGCGCGAAACCGGCTCGGTGCGGTTGGGCGGCATCGTCGGCCGCGCGGCCCATCCAGCCGAACCCGGCCGGCCACTGGCCGGCGGCCCGCAGATGGTCGAGATCAGCCGCGAC
Source organism: Actinomycetota bacterium (assembly GCA_030854185.1). Lineage (GTDB taxonomy): Bacteria > Actinomycetota > Actinomycetes > Mycobacteriales > Pseudonocardiaceae. The sequence continues at coordinate 90,536 of JALYTS010000003.1, forward strand.
GGCCGGCGGGTCTACCTCACCAACTCGCTCTACGGCGCCTGGGACGATCAGTTCTATCCCGATGGTGTCGGCGCCTGGATGGCCAAGATCGACGCCGATGCCGCCGGAGGGCTGGCCGTTGACAAGGGGTTCTTCCTGCATGGCGAGGACTTCCGGGGCTTGCGGGTCCATCAAGTGCGGCTACAAGGTGGCGACGCCTCCTCGGACTCCTACTGCTACCGCTGAGCCGGACGGCGGCCTACGGATGCGGGCCGACGGTCACGATCGTCAGGGTGTCGGTTCCGGGGCCATAGACCCACCACAGCCGCCAGGCGCCGGGGGTCTTGTTCTCCACGTAGGACTCCCAGACATCCTCGCCGTTGGGTCCGGTCAACGACTGGTACTTGTGCGAGTTCAAACCAGGGTGATCAGGCCCAACGTCGCGGAGTAGCCGAAGGGTCTTCCGGACCTTCTTCAGCTTGATCGCGTGCGCCGGCTTGCCGAGCTCGTCCAACACGCGTTGCGCCTCGTCGGTGAAGAACAGAGTGAATGGAGGAGCGCTCACTCCTCGCCGTCGCCGTCCAGAAGGTCGTCACGGCGGGCGACCCTGCCCTGCGTGACGTCGGCCAGGCCACGCAGCAGCGATGTGCGCAACTCCTCGTCCTCCCAGACGAGGAGTTCCCGTTTGGGAATGCTGGCCAACGGGGTCAGCAGTATCTCGCCGGTGGCGCGGGTAGAGACCAGGAAGCGGTCGTTTCGCCGCACCCCGGCCCGGCCGAACGCTATCCGCGCGCGCTCGTCCGCCGTGACTTCCGCGATCGGCTCAAAGCCGGCGGGCGCGCTCATGAACTTCCTCCTCAGAGCCGGAACAGCTCCCAGTATTCCACATGTGGGCATATGGGCAAGGCTCCTCCTTGCGCCATTCCAGGCGGCGGTGCCCCAGGAATTGCGACGTCGGTAGCAGCTCCCGGCTCGGGTGAAAACAGCGAACGCTAGCCTCGTCTCGTGGCCACTCCGACCAGGGTCTATGCCGCCCGGGTCGCCGGCCTGCCGGTGTTCGGGCCCGACGGCGAGCAGATCGGCAAGGTCCGCGACCTGGTTACGGCCCTACGCATCGGACCGCGGCCGCCGCGGGTGCTCGGATTGGTGATCGAGCTCGCGATCCGGCAACGGATCTTCGTACCGATGCTTCGGGTCACCTCCATCGAACCCGGCGCAGTGGTGCTGGCCACCGGCACGGTCAGCCTGCGCAAGTTCAACCTGCGCCCCAACGAGACGCTGGTGGTCGGGGAGATTCTGGATACCCGGGTGCATGTGGCCGCCACGGGAGCGGTCGCGGTGGTGGTGGACGCCGGGATGGAGCAGGCTCGCACCCGGGACTGGGTGATCACGAAGCTGGCAGTGCGGGAACGCACCGGCCGGCTCAGCCGGCGCGGCCCGGTTGAGGTATTCGGCTGGGACGAGATCGAGGGGCTGACCCTGGCCGAGGTGTCCTCCCGTGGACAAGGCGCCGAGCAGCTGCTGTCCCTCTTCGAGGGGATGCGGGCGGTGGAGGTCGCCAACACGCTGCGCGAGCTACCCGCCAAACGCCGCTACGAGGTGGTCGACGCGCTGGACGACGAGCGGCTCGCGGACGTACTTCAAGAGCTGTCCGAAGACGAGCAGGCCCAGGTGCTCGGCCGGCTCGGCGACGAGCGCGCCGCCGACGTGCTCGAGGCGATGAACCCCGACGACGCCGCCGACCTGCTCGGCGAACTCGCCCTGACCGAGCGCGAGCGGTTGCTGCTGCTGATGGCACCCGAGGAGTCCGCACCGGTGCGCAGGTTGCTGACCTATTCCTCGGACACCGCCGGCGGCCTGATGACCCCGGAGCCGGTGGTACTCACCCCGGACGCCACCGTCGCCGAGGCGCTGGCCCGGGCCCGCAACCCCGAGCTGACCCCTGCACTGGCCAGCATGGTCTTCGTCTGCCGCCCCCCTACGGCCACCCCGACCGGGCGTTACCTGGGCTGCGCTCACCTGCAGCGGCTGCTCCGCGAGCCCCCGTCGGACCTGGTGGCCGGGGTGCTGGACGTCGAGCTGGCTCGGCTTGGTCCTGAGGCGACGCTGGCCGAGGTCACTCGCTACTTCGCGGCGTACGACCTGGTCTGCGCCCCGGTGGTGGACCCGGACAGCCATCTGCTCGGCGCGGTCAGCGTGGATGATCTCCTGGACGCAGCGCTACCCGATGACTGGCGGCAGCAAGAGGCGTGGCCCACTCCCGACTGGCCGGACGAGGTGACCCATGGCTGATTCTCGTTGGCAGTATGCGGCAACCCGGCTGGATCTACCGCGCGGACCACGACGACTCACCCCCAGAATGGACCCGGACGCCTTCGCCCGCTTCTCCGAGCGGATCGCCCGCTTTCTGGGCACCGGCCGGTTCCTCGCCGCGCAGACCGTCATCGTTTTCATATGGATTGCGCTCAACCTGGCGGCGGTGTCCCTGCAGTGGGATCCCTACCCGTTCATCCTGCTCAATCTGGCGTTCTCCACGCAGGCGGCCTACGCAGCGCCGCTGATCCTGCTGGCGCAGAACCGGCAGGACGACCGCGACCGGGTAACGCTGGAGGAAGACCGGTCCCGTGCTCAGCGCACCAAGGCCGATACCGAGTACCTGGCCAGGGAACTGGCGTCGCTGCGATTGGCCGTCGGCGAAGTGGTCACCCGGGACTTCCTCCGATCCGAGCTCGTTCGGCTGACGGAGCTCAGAGAACCAAGCTCACCCGATTCGGCAGCGTCGGAGCGGCCTCGGTCGGAACGGCCTGGTGGCTACCGGCGGGGCAAGCGGGGCTGATCGAAGACAGCCGCCGGTGGGGCGGCGAGCGCCCAGTGGAGTAACGCCTAGTATGGGGGGCAGACCCACCCACAATCGGAAGGTTCGGTGGCACCTGTGGCCTCCACCCAGAGCGTCCCATCGGTCGACGCGGTCAAAGCCGCGTTGGACGGGGTGCACGACCCGGAGATCAACCGGCCGATCACCGAGCTAGGCATGGTCAAGGACGTCACCGTGGCCGCCGACGGAACGGCGAAGGTAGCGGTGTGGCTCACCGTCGCCGGCTGCCCCATGCGCGACACCATCACCGCCCGGGTCACCGCGGCGGTGTCCACCGTGCCCGGCATCCGGGACGTCCGAGTAGAGCTCGACGTGATGAGCGACACCCAGCGCACGGCGTTGCGCCGGCAGCTGCGCGGCACCGCCGAGGAGCCCCGGATCCCGTTCGCCGAGCCGGGATCGCTGACCCGGGTGTACTGCATCGCCTCCGGTAAGGGCGGGGTCGGCAAGTCCTCGGTGACAGTGAACCTGGCGGCCGCGATGGCCGATCGGGGCCTGTCCGTCGGGGTGGTCGACGCCGACATCTACGGCCACTCGGTGCCCGGCATGCTCGGCACCACGGCCCGCCCCACCCAGGTAGAAAAGATGATCATGCCGCCGGCGGCGCACGGGGTGAAGGTCATCTCAATCGGCATGTTCACCAAGGACAACACCCCGGTGGTGTGGCGGGGACCGATGCTGCACCGCGCGCTACAACAGTTCCTCGCCGACGTGTTCTGGGGCGACCTCGATGTCTTGCTGCTCGACCTGCCGCCGGGTACCGGCGACATCGCCATCTCGGTAGCGCAGCTGGTACCCACCGCCGAGATCCTCGTCGTCACCACCCCGCAGCGGGCCGCCGCGGAGGTGGCGCAGCGGGCCGGGGCGATCGCTCTGCAGACCCGCCAGCGGCTGATCGGTGTGGTGGAGAACATGTCGTGGCTGGAGATGCCCGATGGCTCCCGCAACTACCTGTTCGGTTCCGGCGGAGGGCAGGTGGTCGCCGACTCGCTGAGCCGGGCGCTGGGTAGTGACGTCCCGCTGCTGGGTCAGATACCGTTGGATCCCCGGCTGCGCGAGAGCGGCGACGCCGGCACCCCGCTGGTGCTGACCGATCCCACCTCACCGGCCTCGGTAGTGCTGCGCGGGATAGCCGATCGGCTCGCTACGCGCTCGCGAGGCCTCGCCGGACGGTTGCTCTCGGTGAGTCCCAGCGCTCGCTAACGCGGTCAGGTCGCGTCCGGGTCGAAGGGGGCGCGCTCGCCTGGCTGTAACGGCCGGGGAACCGGCGTGCCCCTGCCCGTGGGCGCGGCGTAGCCGTTCGGTTTGATCACACCAGGTTTGCTCACGCCGCCGAACGGATCGTCGCCGAGATCGTCGAACAGGTGGCGAGTGACCGCGGCGCGCGGGTTGAAGTTTCGCAGCCCGCGCAGATCTTCCAGAGGAGCCCGGAGCTCGTCGAATTCCGGGCCGAGCTCAGAGCGCAGCTGCTCGCGGGCGCCGTTGGCGTAATCCCGGACCTGGCGCACGGTACGGCCCAGCCAGGCGGCCGCCGACGGCAGGCGTTCCGGTCCCAGGATCAGCAATCCGGCGACGATGAGGATCAGGAACTCTCCCCAGCCGATATTGAACATCCGCACGCACCTCCCCTCGCCAGCCCAGCAACCCCAGCCTAGCCAGTCGGCTGTCCGCCGGTGGGCCACCCACGAGCGGGTCATCATCACAGGACACAGCCATTATGCGCGCACTGGTCATGCTGGCCGATGATGCCGGTCGCCATGACCAAGCGCCGGTTGCCGTCCATGATCACCGCGCCAGTGGCGGGAGAGCAAGGCTCAGGCAGAGGTCTCACTGGCTGGATGGAGTGGGCTGGCCGACCGGTCGCCAGCCCTCACTGGGGCGGGCAGCTGGCTATCGGTTGATTGCTTCATGTGGGCGGCTCCCGACGGTCCGAGACTGTCGGTGTTGGGTGCGATAATTGTGTCGTGACCACGGTGGAGGAGGATCGCACCCAGGCCCGTATGCACGGGTTGCTGGCGATGCTGCGCGACGCCGAAACCGACTTCCGGCGGTCCTACGCGCGGGTCCTTGACGTGGTCACCGAATTGGAGCAGGAAAGAACAGCAGCGGTCGCCGGGTTCGGCACCACCGCCGGATTGCTGGCCGGGGTTCTCAACCTGTCCAAGACTGAGGCCAAGGCCCGGGTCGAGCAGGCCGGGCTGCTCACCCCCCGCCAATCACTGACCGGAGACATCCTTCCCCCGGTGTTGCCCAGCACTGCGGCTGAGCTGGTGAGCTGCGGGTTCGTACCGGTAGCGATGGCACGGTCAACCTCGCTGGGCGGCTGGACCCCGAAGGCGGCGCCCGGGTGCTGGAGGTCCTCAACGCCTTAAACGACCGCCGCGCACCCGTCGATGGGGTACCCGACCCACGCAGCCTGGCCCGCCGCAACGCCGACGCCCTCATCGAGGCCATGAGCGCTCACCTCGACGAAGCCACCCTGCCCACCCGCGGTGGGCAACGCCCCCACCTGGTGCTCACCATGACACTCGCCGACCTCATCGACGGCCTCGGCACCGCGATACTCGACACTGGCGGGCGACTGTCCGCCGCCGAAGCCCGACGCCTGGCCTGCGACTGCTCCGTAGTACCCATGGTGCTCGGCAGCGACTCCATGCCACTGGACGTCGGACGCGAACAACGCCTGGCCACCGCCGCATTACGCGACGCCCTCGCCCAACGCGACAAAGGATGCTCTTTTCCGGGCTGCGACCGCTTACCCCGCTACTGCCACGCCCATCACCTTGTCTCATGGCTGGACTGGGGCCAGCCGACACTACCCAATCTGTGCCTGCTCTGCGAATACCATCATCTCATCGTGCACCGCCAAGGCTGGCACATCCAACTCGACGCCCGCGGGCACCCCGAATTCATTCCACCCAAGACCATCGACCCCACCAGAACACCACTCCACGACCCACTCCGACAATAGGAGTCTGTTCTCAGGACGATTTCTCCACGATTGCTATCGCGAAGCCGTCGTGACCCTTCACGCCTACGGTCTGGATAGCTGTCGCGCTGGTCGAGGGTTCTGCGGCCATCAGCTCGTAGAGCCGCCGCACGCCTTGCACGTTGGGGTCGTCGCTCTGCGCGTCGACGACGGCTCCGTCCCGCACCACATTGTCGACGACGATCACGCCACCGGATCGGGCCAGACGAACCGACCAGGCGAAGTAGTCAGCGAGGTGCTGCTTGTCTGCGTCGATGAACACCAGGTCGAACGGGTCGGCGCCGTTGTCTTCGATGGCCGCGGCCAGCTGCGGCAACGTGTCCAGCGCGTCCCCGACCTGCACGTCTACCAGATCAGCGAGGCCAGCCCTGTCGATATTCGCGCGTGCCACGTCCGCGTGCTTCTGCAGGTACTCGAGGGTGATCAGCTGGCCGGCCGGCGGCAACGCTCTGGCCAGCCAGATCGTGCTGTACCCGCCGAGCGTTCCGAACTCGAGGATCCTGCGCGCCCTCATCATCCTGGCGAGCAGGTTGAGCAACTTGCCCTGCGCGGGTGAGACAGCGATGGCCGGCAAACCAGCCGCGGCACTGGCCGCGAGCGCTGCATCCAACGCCTCATCGGGTTCAAGGAGTGCGCCGGTGATGTAGTCGTCGACCGCCGTCCACTGCTGCTGGCTCATCGCATCCTCACTGCCGTCGGGCTACCTACCACCATGCTGCCCGATCCGCGACCTGTACCGGGGCACGATCTCGAGGGGTCGACGCCCGCCTAGAGCTCGGGGCCACGGGCCCGCAGGTCGTCGACGGTGGCCATCGCCTGCTTGAGCTCACCGAGCCACTGCTGGGCATGCTCACCGACCAGCCGCACCGCCCAGGCCAGCGCCTCCGACCGGGACCGCGCCACCCCGGCGTCGACCAGGGTGTCGAGCACCAGGCGCTCGGGTTGCCGCAACCGGGTCATCACCGGCACGGACAATGTGGTGAACATCTCCTCGGTGCCACCCAGCCGGGCACCCCAGGCCACCTTGCGCCGGTAACGGTGCTCGGCCTGCCTGGCGATCTCGATCCGCTCGTCGCGGCTGTCCTCGCGGAACCGGCTGATCCGGCCGGCCTCCGCTGCCGCCCGCTGCGCGTCGTCGGTCAACTCCTCTTCCAGCACAGGCAGATCACCTACGACGATGATCTCCTCGCGGTCCGCGCTGACCTCGACCTCACCGGTGAACCAGCCATCCGGCAACCGTCCCGCGAACCACGCCTTGGCGTCGTCCGCCGGCGGCAGGTCAGCCTGCTGCCAGCCACCACGACCCTGCCACCGTCCCTCGGAGCGCGCCCCGTGCGGCTGTCCTCGTCCCACCATGTCATCATCCTCTCGCTCGCTCTGCATGTTGATTACAACATTACATACTTTGCAGAACGAGTGTGCCAGGTACGCCGAGGGTGAACGATTGATCGTCAGTGCCGCTTCCGCAGACCTGGACGCGCGAGTCCCGCGAACGCCTGCGCTGGGCCGCGAAGGAAGCACAGTGATCTCCCCTAAGGGCTCGCGCATAAATTAGTCCTGTGTTGCTGGGTGTGTCGCACCGTGATCGGTCTGCCGGTCCGATCGGCCCCGTACCGTGTAGTTCCAGTTACCGTGGAATTCGTGGCGTCGCAGATGTAG
>JALYTS010000086.1 GCA_030854185.1 Actinomycetota bacterium
GGGAATCAACGGTTGGCGTAGCGACTCGCGTACGGCCGGCCCTGAGCCACAGCGAGACCAGACGACAACGGGAACTCCAGGTAGGTGAAGTTCTCAGGCGCGCCGCCAAGCGGCCCGACGGACAGGTCAGGTGTGCCGTGAACTCGACAGTACGGACGTTTCCGCCCAGTCGAATTGTCCGTGCTGTCGAGTTCACGACGTGCCCCCGACGGACTTCCGGCACCGACCACTGATATGGAGGGGCTTGCGGGGCGTGGGGTGTCCCGCGACTCTGAGCTTTTCACCTGCTTAGCAAGGGAGCCCACCTTCACCACCGCCCTGCGCACCGGCGACCTGTAACCCCACCGATACGCATTCAGCGGCGGAGAGCGCCGATCCGTCCCCGTTGGCCGCTCGTGGATAGCGACCAACGAGGACGGGAACATCGGTCCGTAGGATCGTGTTGTGGCCAACGTGAGCGATCAGATCCGGGACGTCATCATCATCGGTTCGGGCCCGGCTGGTTACACCGCCGCGATCTACACCGCGCGGGCCCAGCTGGAGCCGCTGGTGTTCGAGGGAAGCCGGTACGGCGGCGCCTTGATGACCACGACCGACGTGGAGAACTACCCGGGGTTCCGCGAGGGAATCATGGGTCCGGATCTGATGGAGCAGTTCAAGGCCCAAGCCGAGCGCTTCGGTGCGGAGCTGCAGCCCAAAGACGTCACCGCGGTCGAACTCGCCGGTGACATCAAACAGGTCGTGGTGAATGGGACCACCTACCTGGCCCGGTCGGTGATCCTGGCGATGGGCGCACAGCCCCGCTACCTCAATGTCCCAGGAGAGCAGGAACTGCTCGGCCGCGGCGTCAGCTCGTGCGCCACCTGCGACGGCTTCTTCTTCCGCGACCAGGACATCGCCGTCATCGGCGGCGGGGACTCGGCGATGGAGGAGGCCATCTTCTTGACCAAGTTCGCGCGATCGGTGACCGTGTTGCATCGACGCGACGAGTTCCGCGCCTCGAAGATCATGCTCGAGCGCGCCCGGGACAACGACAAGATCCGCTGGCGCACCGGGGTGACCATCGACCGGGTAGCCGGCGACGGCGGCGTCAGCGGCGTGGAGCTCTCTGACGGCACGACGCTGGACGTCACCGGTTTGTTCGTGGCGATCGGACACGATCCGCGCAGTGAACTGGTCCGCGACCAGGTGGACACCGACGCCGCCGGCAACGTGCTGGTGACCGCGCCGTCCACGGCTACCAGTGTGGACGGCGTCTTCGCGGCCGGCGACCTGGTGGACCACACCTACCGGCAAGCCATCACCGCCGCGGGCACTGGCTGCGCAGCCGCGATCGACGCCGAACGCTGGCTCGCTGAGCACGGCGCAGACCCGCGCGCCCAGGTGGCCGCCGAGTTCGTCGGCGGCGGCTACGGCGCCAAGTCCTGATCACCTACTCCGTATCCCGCACGCAGTACCCCCGCACGCAAGGCCCCAACACGCAGGCCCCAGGGCTGCAAACAGGAGATGAGATGGCAGATAAGGCGACAGTGACCGTCACCGATGATTCGTTCGCCGGGGCGGTGCTCGGCAGCGACAAGCCGGTGCTGGTGGACTTCTGGGCATCCTGGTGCGGCCCGTGCAAGCAGGTGGCGCCGGTGCTCGAGGAGATCGCCGCGGAACACGCCGAAGAGATCACCATCGCGAAGATGGACATCGATGCCAATCCCGACACCCCGCGGGAATACAAGATCATGTCGATCCCGACCATGATCCTTTTCTCCGGCGGCGAGCCGGTGAAGCAGATCGTCGGCGCCAAGCCCAAAGCAGCGCTGCTGGCAGACCTGGCCGACTTCCTGAGCTGATCCGCCGCCTGCCTCGATGGGCAGTAGCTAGGCTGTTCGTCCCGGCAGGCAACCGATTACCTCGGGAAACGTCCTGTCCGGCGGGGCAGGATGACTAGCAGCCCGCACCGTGGCAGTTTCCGCGCCGAACTGAAGTGAGGTTGAATGCAGCTGCTCCGCCGTGGCGAAACCGGGCAGACGGTGGCGGCGCTGCGAGCGCTGCTGACCACGCAGGGATTGCTCTCACCGCCGTCGATGTCGGGCGCCGAGGTAGCCGTGCCGCCCGACATCTTCGACATCACGATGGAGCACGCCGTCCGCGCCTTCCAGCAGCGCCGGGGTCTGATCAGCGATGGCATCGTCGGGCGGGCCACCTACCAGGCCTTGTGCGACGCGCGTCTGGGTTTCGGATGTCGCCTGCTGAGCTATCTCGTCGCCTGCCCGATGCGCGGCGACGATGTGTGCACGCTGCAGGAACGGTTGCTCGAGCTGGGCTATGACGCCGACCGGGCGGACGGGACCTTCGGCCCGCAGACCGAGATCGCGCTGCGCAGTTTCCAGCGGGACTACGGACTACAGGCCGACGGTGTATGCGGGCCGGCCACGTTGCGGGCGCTGCGCCAGTTGCAGCCCAAGGTCCGCGGTGGTCGGCCGGTGCTGCTTCGCGAGCAGGAGCGGGCTCGCCGGGCGGGTCCAGCGTTGCGCGGCAAGCGGATCATCATCGATCCCTGTCACGGCGACTCCGAAGAAGGCATCGTGGTCGACGGAACCACCGAGGCAGACCTGATGTGGGACCTGGCTCAGCGGTTGGCTGGTCGGATGGCTGCCACCGGGATGGAGACGCTGCTGTCCCATCGCAGGGACACCAACCCCACCGAAGCCGAGCGCGCCGCCTTCGCCAACGCCGCGGGTGCGGACCTGGTGCTGTCCCTGCACACCGACGGCCACCCCACGACGCTGGCACATGGCTTGGCGACGTTTCACTTCGGCACCAGCAACGGGATCAGCTCAACGCTGGGTGAGGCGCTGGCCGAGGTCATTCAGCGCGAGCTGACCGCCCGCACCGGGATGCTCGACTGCGGAACCCATCCCAAGACCTGGGAACTGCTGCGGATGACGCGGATGCCCGCGGTACGGATCGAGCTCGGTTACCTGACCAACCCTGAGGACCGCCGCAAACTCCTTGAGCCGGCCTTCCGCGATGTGGTCGCCGAGGGGGTGGTGGTCGCCGTCAAGCGCCTGTACCTGCTGGGCGAGAACGACCAGCCCACCGGCACGTTCACCTTCGCCGATCTGCTACGCGGTGAGCTTGCCCGAGCGGAATAGGCCGCTGTCAGGCCGGCCGCAGGCTCGGCTCGATATTGTGCAGCGTCACCGATGTCAACAGCCTCTCCAAAGCAGCCTCGACGTCTTCTTTCCAGGTCAGCGCGGTGCGCAGCTCCAGACGCAGCCGGGGCCAGCGCGAATGCGCGTGCACCGTCTTGAAGCCGACCAGCTGCAGGAACTCGGCCGGGACCACGCAGCTGGAATCCTGGGTGGGGTGGGCATCACCAAAGGCCTCGATGGCTTTCACTCCGCGCCGGGTCAGATCCTTGGCGACCGCCTGCACCAGGATCCGGCCCAAACCGCCGCCTTCGAACTCCGGCAACACCTTCAGCGCGGTGAGCAACACGGCATCAGCGCTGACCGGCGCGGTGGGAAACGCCGACGCCCGCGGCACAGCGCCGGGGGGCGCGTAGAGCACGTAGCCGGCCGGCACGTCTCCGGACATCACGATCCGCCCGCAGGAACCCCACTCCAGCAGCACGCCGGATACCCAGGACTCCTTCTCCAGTTCAATCTGGCCGAAGTCCTCCGCTTGCTCCCGGATATGCGGGGCAAGCTCCCAGAACACGCATTGCCGGCACTGCTTGGGTAACAGATTGAGATTGTCCAGGGTGACGCCGACCACTCGACGTGCCACCGGACCTCCCTGAACTCCCCGCGCGGTCGCCAGCGGTGGGCACAGCGCCTGGCGCAGCATATGCCGCTGGCCGCCTGGAGTGAAGACGGCGGGCACCGTCGGGTTGACCTCTACACTGCCAGAGGACCCGGAACCGCAGCGAAGGCGCCCATATGACCCCGACACCCACGCCGGATCAGCCCAGTGACAACCAGCACTGTCACAAACAGAACCACCGAAATCGGCCCACCCAACGAGATCTCGACCCGCACCTGCACCGCTACGCCCAGCGCACCGCGGGCATGACCGCGTCCGAGATCCGCGCACTGTTCGCGGTGGCCAGCCGCCCCGAGGTGGTGTCCTTGGCCGGCGGCATGCCGTACCTGCCGGCCCTGCCGTTGGACTCGTTGGCAGAGGAGCTGGCCCAGATGGTCGCCACCGAGGGGATGACGGCGCTGCAGTACGGCTCGGCGCAAGGCACCGCGGAGCTTCGCGAGCGGATCTGCGAGGTGATGGCCCTGGAAGGGATCCGGGCGCACGCCGACGACGTCACCGTGACCGTCGGATCCCAGATGGCGCTGGACATGGTGACCAGGATCTTCTGCGACCCAGGAGACGTCGTGCTCGCCGAGGCCCCGTCCTATGTCGGGGCACTGACCACCTTCGCCTCCTACCAGGCGCAGGTGGTGCAGGTGCCGATGGACGACGACGGATTGATACCCGACGAACTGGACGCCGCTCTGTGCTCGCTGCGCGCCCAGGGCCGCACCGCCAAGTTCCTGTACACGATCCCGAATTTTCACAACCCGGCGGGCGTCACAATGGCCGTACCGCGCCGGGCCGAGGTGCTGCGGTTATGCGCCGAGCATCAGGTGCTGGTCGTCGAGGACAACCCCTATGGACTACTCGGCTTCGACGGTCAGACCTACCCGGCGATGCGCGCCGCTGACCCGGACAATGTGGTCTACCTGGGCTCGTTCTCGAAGACCTTCGCCCCCGGACTGCGGGTGGGCTGGGCGCTGGCCCCCCACGCGGTGCGGGAGAAGTTGGTGCTGGCCGCAGAGTCTGCGACCCTGTGCCCCCCGGCATTCACCCAGTTCGTGGTGGCCCGCTACCTGGCCGCGCACGACTGGAAGGGCCAGATCAAGACCTACCAGGAGGCCTACCGGATCCGTCGAGACGCCATGCTCGAAGCGCTGGCACACTACCTGCCAACGGGGTGCCGGTGGACCCATCCCGCGGGCGGGTTCTACGTCTGGCTCACCGTGCCCGAAGGGTTGGACACCAAGGCGATGTTGCCCCGGGCCGTGACCCAGCGGGTGGCCTACGTTCCGGGGACCGCCTTCTACGCCGAGTCGGACAGGTCGGCGGCAGCACGGCTGATGCGGCTGTCGTTCTGCTACCCGACACCGGAACGGATCACTGAAGGGGTTCGCCGGCTGGCCACGGTGCTGGACAACGAGCTGGAGCTGCAGCGCACGTTCGGTAGCCTGCGCCCACGCACGGTGTTCGGCCCGCAGTCCCCGTCCCCAGACACCGCCTGACGCCGAATCTGATTGCCGGCTCAGCCGGCAAGTCCACTGAGGAGTTTTCGGGTGACCGATCGCACCGTCGCAGTGCTGGCTGGTGGGCTATCGCACGAGCGGGACGTGTCGCTGCGCTCCGGACGCAGGCTGTCCAGCTCGCTGCGGGATACCGGGCTGCACGTCGAGGAATGGGACATCGACGCAAAGCTGATCAGCCGCCTCGCCAGCGGTAGACCGGACGCCGTCGTCGTCGCGCTGCACGGCGGGGCGGGGGAGAACGGCGCCGTCCAGTCGGTGTTGGAGATGTTGCGGGTGCCCTATGTGGGCACCGATCCGCGGGCCTGCCGCCGGGCCTGGGACAAGCCGACAGCCAAGGACGAGCTGGCCCGCGCCGGATTGTGCACTCCCGATTGGATCGCGCTGCCCCACGCCACCTTCCGCGACCTCGGAGCCCAAGATGTGCTCGACGCGCTGGTGGCCCGGCTCGGCCTGCCGCTGATTCTCAAGCCGCCCCAGGGTGGTTCCGCGCTGGGCCTGCACCTGGTGCGCGAGGTCGCCGACCTACCGGGCGCCGTCGTGGGCTGCCTGGCCTACGGGGACTCGGTGCTCGCGGAGAGTTTCGTCGAGGGCGTCGAGGTCGCGGTCACCGTGTTGGACGGACCGGACGGACCCTGGGCGCTACCCGCAGTGGAGATCGAGCCCACATCCGGGTTCTACGACTTCGCTGCCCGCTACACCGCTGGGCTGGCGACCTTCCACGCCCCGGCTCGGCTCGACACCGCAACGGCGGCCGCGGTAGCCGACCTGGCAGTCAGCGCGCACCGGATACTCGGGCTGCGCGATGTGTCCCGGACCGACATGGTGGTGACCCCGGACGGAGTGGCTCAGTTCCTCGAGGTCAATGTCGCTCCCGGTCTCACCGAGACATCACTGCTCCCGATGGCGATCGAATCCGACGGCGCACACCTGGGCACCATCTACGCCACTCTCATCGAGCGAGCCATCGCCCGCGCCTAACCCCGTTCCCGCTCCGGCGCAGCTCCTCAACCCCGCGAACGACAGCTTCAGAGCTGTTGTCTCGGCGAGTAGCGGTATAGGAAGCGGGTCAGTGGGGGGTCATGAGGGCGACGATGCGCTCGAGGTCGTCTACCGAGCCGAACTCTACGACTATGCGGCCTTTGCGGCGGCCCAGTTCTACCTTGACGCAGGTGTCGAAGGCGTCGGAGAGGTTCTCGGCGAGCTGTTGCAACCCCGGCGCCCGCATCGGCCGGGTTGCGGCCGGTTTCGGCGGACTCTGACCGGGCTCCGTACGGCTGAGCGTGACCGCTTCCTCGGTGGCCCGGACCGATAGTCCTTCGGCGACGATCCGCGCCGCCAGTGTCTCCTGGGCGAACGACTCGTCCAGGCTGAGCAGCGCTCGGGCATGTCCGGCGGAGAGCACTCCAGCCGCGACCCGTCGCTGCACCGCAACCGGCAGCTTGAGCAGCCTGATCGTGTTGGTGATCACCGGGCGACTGCGGCCGATCCGCGACGCCAACTGCTCGTGCGTGACACCGAAATCTTCCAACAACTGCTGGTAGGCGGCTGCCTCCTCCAACGGGTTGAGCTGCACCCGGTGAATGTTCTCCAGCAACGCGTCGCGGAGCATCGCCTCGTCGGCAGTGCCCCGCACGATCGCTGGGATACGATCCAGCCCGGCCAGCTGCGCCGCCCGCCACCGCCGCTCGCCCATGATCAGTTCGTAGCGATCGGTACCCAGTTGCCCGTTCGCCGACTCGGTACCCAGTTGCCCGTTCGCCGACTCGGTCGGCAGTGGCCGGACCACGATGGGCTGCAGCAGCCCGAACTCCCGGATCGAGTGCGCGAGCTCGGCCAGCGCCTCGTCGTCGAACGCCTGTCGTGGCTGGCGGGGGTTGGGCACGATGGCCGCCATCGGAACCTCTTGGTAGACCGCACCGACGATCTGACCAGTCGGGGCTTCCACGTGGCCGTCTGAGCGCAGCCGTGACTCTGGATCACCTGCGGTGCCGACCGGTCCAGTAGGGATCAACGCGGCCAGGCCGCGTCCGAGCCCCCCTTTGCGCTGCATTCCAGCAGCGGAGGAGCCAGGCGGGTGGGAAAGCGCGCTACTCGGGGGCATCAGCGAGACACCTCGCGACCGCCTGGCTGGCCGTCGCCACCGCTGGTGTGGTTGAGGTTGCCGCGGTCCAGGAAGCGATCATCCAGGGCGATTTCCCGGGCGGCGTCCAGGTAGCTCAGCGCCCCCCGGGAACCGGGGTCGTAGACCAGCACCGTCTGCCCGAAGCCCGGCGCTTCCGAGACCTTCACGCTGCGCGGAATCACAGTGCGCAGGACCTGGTCGCCGAAGTGTTCGCGGACCTCGGAGGTGACCTGGTCGGCCAGCTTCGTGCGCCCGTCATACATCGTCAGCAGGATGGTGGACACCATCAGAGCGGGGTTGAGGTGCGCCTGCACCAGCTCGATGTTGCGAAGCAGCTGACCGAGCCCCTCCAGGGCGTAGTACTCACATTGGATCGGGATCAGCACCTCGGGAGCGGCGACCAGCGCGTTCACCGTGAGCAGCCCCAGTGACGGGGGACAGTCGATGAAGACGAAGTCGACGCACAACTCGTCGAGTGCTACGCCGGACAGCGCCCGGCACAGGCGCGACTCCCGGGCCACCATGGACACCAGCTCGATCTCGGAGCCGGCGAGGTCGATGGTCGCGGGGATGCACAGCAGGTTTGACGATTGTGGGCTCACGGCGACCGCGTCGATGATCCCGATCTCCCCGAGCAACACCTCGTACACCGACGGGGTGCCGGCGCGGTGCTCGATACCCAGCGCGGTGGAAGCGTTTCCCTGCGGATCCAGGTCGACCACAAGAGTGCGCAGCCCATGCAGGGCCAGTCCAGCGGCGAGGTTGACCGTGCTCGTGGTCTTACCGACACCGCCCTTCTGGTTGGCCACCGCCAGTACCCGCCGTCGGGCAGGGCGGGGCAACTGGTCGGTGGGGTGCTTCACCCGAGTGGCCCGCTCCGCCTCCTCCGCGATCGGCGTCCACCCGACTCCAGAAGGCAGTGCGTGGGCTGAGACGCCTCCAGCGGCTCCTGGAGGGGCGCTAGGGGGACAGGGCACGTGATGGGCTCCACTCTGTCTAGTCTCGGGAAAGATGGGTCCAGTCTCGGGAAAGATGGGCCTCGTCGGCTGCAGTGAGCGTGCGAGGGCATGCCGCGGCCCCGATCTGACTAACGCGCCATCGTTTGACACGGTTTCACGTGAAACACCCAGACGTGCCGCGGCAGGTAGCTCGGAGGTCGCCCCGTCCTGTGCCGCAACGACTCCGCTGTCGGGTCGGGTCGTGCTGTCGGGTCGGGTCGCACTGTCTGACCATTTCGGGGCGCTCACGCTCACCGATCCTTCCTCCTTCGTGCCTTCGCTGAGCGAGGGACACGGTGGGCCAGCCGACGCACCACAATGACCGTCGTGGGCGGCCGCGCAATCGTGACACCGCAGTGCACGATCTCCACAGCCGCCCCCCCGGCCGCCCGCACTGCGACGTCGTCCCGAGCGGCCTCGTCGTCGGCACTGGCACCCTTGACCGCAAGCAGTCGACCGCCCGGCGCCACGAGGGGGAGGCACCAACTCGCCAAGCGGCCCAGCGGGGCAACTGCCCGGGCAGTCACGATGTCGTTCCCGCCGAGCTCATCGCGCACCAGTGGGTCCTCGGCGCGTCCACGATGAACTTCGACGTTGAGCCCCAGCGCTTCGACCACTTCAAGTAACCACGCCACCCGCCGGGCCATCGGCTCCAGCAGGGCCATCGACAGATCCGGGCGGGCGAGCGCGAGCGGTATCCCCGGCAAACCCGCCCCGGAGCCTACGTCGAGGATCCGACAGCCCTGTGGCACGAGTTCAGAAAGCACGGCGGAGTTCAGGAGGTGACGTTCCCACAGCCGGTCGCCTTCTCGGGGGCCGATGAGTCCTCTGTCGACTCCGGAGCTGGCTAGTAGCTCGGCGTACCGCTCCGCGAGCGGGTACCGATCACCGAAGACCGCGCGAGCGGCTGCATGAACGTCCAACGATATCGGCTGTTTCACGTGGAACATCGACCACCCAGGCAGGTAACAACCGAATCAAGCAAGCGCAGATCGGCTGAGCTCAGACCGGATGGGCGCAGGTCAAGGAGATGGGGACACCACGACGCAGCGTTGCGGCTCCTCACCTTCGCTCTCGCTCTGCACCCCGTCCACGCCTGCCACCGCGTCATGCACGATCTTCCGCTCGAAAGGAGTCATCACCTGCAACCGGACCGACTCGCCGTCGTCGAGCACCCGCTGCGCGATCGACCGGCCCAGCTCGCTGAGATCATCGCGCCGAGCAGCCCGCCACTGAGCGATATCGAGCATCAGCCGGCTGCGAGCGCCGGTCTGTTGCTGCGCCGCGAGCCGGGTGAGTTCCTGGAGCGCCTCCAGCACCGTGCCGCGAGGACCTACCAGCTTCGCTAGATCCGCTCCGCCATCGATGCTCACCATGGCTCTGCCGGCCTCGACGTCAAGATCGATGTCGCCGTCGTAATCCACCAGGTCAAGCAGTCGTTCAAGATAGTCACCGGCAGCGTCGCCCTCCTGGACGAGAAGCTCCTCGCTGGCCGGCGCGTTACGCAACGACTGGCCGTTCCCAACCTCGTCGTCACCGTCAACCGGCGAGTTCGCTTCAGTCACCACTGCTTCAGTCACCACTGCCTCAGTCGCCAGCGTCTCCGCCACAGCTGTCTCCTCTCCGGGGGACCACGCCCCTCAGCGGCGCTTCCGGTTTGTCTTCTTCCGCGGTCGTGGCCGCTGCTGGATCATGCCAGGTGGAGCTGAACCGTCCGCACGCGGCGAGCTCTGAGCGCCCGACGGCCCTTCTGAGGCGCCCGGCTGGGTCGGCGCGACCCCGTTCGATACAGCCCCGTTCGACGTCGCCGCAGCTGAGCCCGATTCTCTGCGGTCCATCCCGGCCGCGGCATCCTCATCCACCGCAGCAGTCGGGTTTCCGGCGGCGTCGCGCTTCGATCGGATCGGTTTCTGACCTGGTCGCGGACCCAGAGCCTGCCGCTGGGCGATCGCGACCTCCTTCTTCTCGGCGTCCTCAGCCTCGATCCGTTGGTAGACCACCCGCTGCTGGCCTAGCGTCCACAGGTTGTTGGACAGCCAGTACATGAGGATCGCCAACGGGAAGAACGGACCACCACCGACCACACCCAGCGGGAACAGCCACACCATGAGCTTGTTCATCATCGCGGCCTGCGGGTTGGCGGCAATCTGCGCTGGGTTCTGCCGAGCCACCGACTGCTTCGCGGTGAGGTGGGTCAGCACACCGGCCACGATGGTCAACGGGACAGCCACCACGGCGATCTGCCACCGGGAGATATCCCCATACCGGGCCAGCAACTCGGTGGGTTCGGTGATGAACGCCGACAGCGGCACACCGAAGACCCGCGCGTCAAGGAACGACTGCACATCTAGGGCGCTGAAGACGTAGTTAGCGGTCTGACGGTTCATCTCGGGGCTCAGCGACGGCCGGTTGAACGATCGCAGCACGTGGAACAGGCCGATGAACACCGGTATCTGCACCAGCACCGGCAGGCAGCCGCCCAACGGGTTCACCCCGTGTTCGGACTGCAGCTTCTGCATCTCGGCGGCCATCTTCTGCTTGTCGTCGCCGTACTTCTTCTTCAGCTTCTGGATCTCCGGCGCGAACTCCTGCATCTTGCGCATCGATCGGACCTGGCTGACGAACGGCTTGAACAGCACCGCGCGCAAGGTGAACACCAAGAACACCACAGCCAGGGCCCACCCGAAGCCGTTGCCCGGACCCAGCAGGTAGCCGAACGCCTTGTGCCAGAACCACAAGATGGCCGATACCGGGTAGTAGATGAAGTTCAGCACTACGACTCACTCTCGGCGTGGGAGCGGGGTGATCTCGCTGGAGGGACCGGGTCCATCCCTCCAGGGTGCCAGGGTCCGCAGCGAAGTAGTCGCCGCACCGTCCACCACGACCCACGCAGCATCCCGTGGACGGTCAGTGCCTCGATCGCGTACGCGCTGCAGCTGGGGAAGAACCGGCAGGTCGGAGGCAACGCCGGGGAGATCCACTGGCGGTAGAACCGCAAGATGACCACCAGCAACCGAACCACCGGGCCAGTCGCAACGGTGTGCCCGGCTGCCTGCGTCGAACCCCTTGTCTCAGTCGAATCCCTCAGAACAGCCGGTTGCACCCCGGTAGGCAGGACCGTCATCGTCGCCTGCCGGGAGTTGCCGCGCTCGAAGTGCCTGCGGACCGGGAGCCGATCAGCCGCCGCAACGCGCCGTCGAGGTCATCGCCCAGTGCCGCACTACTCGCGCCGGCCGACGCCGGCAGCGCCCGCACGACCACGAGCGATCCGGCCGGAAGGGTCACCAACCGGGACCGCATGAGATGCCGCAACCGGCGCGCCACCCGGTGCCGGACCACGGACCCACCGACCGTCCGACCGACCACAAATCCCACTCTCGGACCCAGTTTCGGGGTCACCGTGGGGCTCACCGACGATAGCGGATCATCGACGCCGGCACGGGCCAGATGGACGACGACGCCGCCGCGCGCCGCCCGGCGGCCCCGCCGCACCCCCGTCGCGAAGTCGTCGCGGCGGGTCAGTCGGGCGGCAGGGGGCAGCAACGCGAGATATCCGGCAGGAGAAGATCAGGCCGACAACTCGATGCGACCCTTGCGACGCCGGGCCGCCAGGATCGCCCGCCCGGCGCGGGTACGCATGCGCAACCGGAACCCATGGGTCCTCGCGCGGCGACGGTTGTTCGGCTGGAACGTACGCTTGCCCTTGCTCACGGCTGTCGTTCTCCCGGTGCTGTGGTGCGCGTCGACGTGGGCGAGGGCGCGCAAGAATGCCCGCCGGTGGGCGGGAGACGGCCCGAGCCTAGGCGGCCAGGGCCCGGGCCGTCAAAACCGGCGTCTCGCGTCACTGTCCGGGCGACACGCCGTTACATCGATGGTGCTTGCTTACACGGGGTTCTTGTGGCAGCACCCCAGGCTTGTTAGCTTGCGGCGCCCGAACTTGCTGGAGGCCGTCCGGCAGGCTGGCACGTCGGGGACCCGGGGAGAGCGGCGATCACCGTTATCCACAGCTGTGGATAACTCTGTGGACAGGCTGCGCTCCTGAAGTCCACCACCGGCGGAAGGGGAGTCAGCGGGTGTCAGAGCGGCAATCCGATCTCGGCCAAGTGTGGAACGAGGTCGTGCGGGAGCTCTCCACCGGGACGCTGTCGCCTCAGCAACGGGCCTGGATGCGTGTCACCCGCCCGATCGGCCTGCTGGATGGCACTGCGTTGTTGGCGGCTCCCAGCGACTTCGCCAAGGACGCCATCGAACGGGCACTGCGCGAACCGATCAGCGCAGCGCTGTCCCGGCGCCTGGGTCGCCAGGTGTCGCTCGCGGTGAAGGTCGACCACCCGCTGCCGGTGCCACCGCAGTTACCGCCGCAGTTCACCGCACCCGGGGCCGTGGAATCTGACAACTACGGCCGGGACGGGACGGCGCTGGGCGGCGTTGCCGACTCTGGCGGGCAGAGCGAGAAGGAGGCCGCAGTGGCCACCGTGAACGAGATCCTGCCCACTTTCGCCGGACCGGCCGCGGCATCGACCCGGCCGCCGAGGTCGCAGACCAAGCTCAATGAGAAGTACACCTTCGATACCTTCGTTATCGGTGCGTCCAACCGCTTCGCGCATGCTGCCGCCGTGGCGGTGTCGGAGGCGCCGGCGCGGGCGTACAACCCGCTGTTCGTCTGGGGCGAGTCGGGGTTGGGCAAGACGCACCTGCTGCACGCCGTCGGGCACTACGCGGAGCGGCTGTTTCCCGGTATGCGGGTGCGCTACGTCTCCACCGAAGAGTTCACCAACGACTTCATCAACTCCCTGCGCGACGACCGCAAGGTGGCCTTCCAGCGCCGTTACCGCGACGTTGACGTTCTTCTCGTGGACGACATCCAGTTCCTGGAGGGCAAGGAAGGCACCCAGGAGGAGTTCTTCCACACCTTCAACACGCTGCACAACGCGAACAAGCAGATCGTGATCTCCTCCGACCGCCCGCCCAAGGGGCTGGGCACCCTGGAGGACCGGTTACGCACCCGCTTCGAGTGGGGCCTGATCACCGACATCCAGCCACCCGAGCTCGAGACCCGGATCGCCATCCTGCGAAAGAAAGCCGCCGGCGACCGGCTGGCCGCACCTGATGAGGTGTTGGAGTTCATCGCCGCGCGGATCGAACGCAACATTCGCGAGCTGGAGGGCGCGCTGATCCGGGTCACCGCTTTCGCCTCACTGAACCGCCAACCGGTCGACAACCAGCTGGCTGAGATCGTGCTGCGCGACCTCATCCCCGACGAGGCGGCGCACGAGATCGGCGCGCCCAACATCATGGCGGTGACCGCGGAGTTCTTCGGGCTGACCTTGGACGACCTGTGCGGGCCCGGTAAGACCAAGCACGTCGCACAGGCCCGGCAGATCGCCATGTACCTGTGCCGCGAGCTGACCGATCTGTCGTTACCCAGGATCGGTCAGATCTTCGGCGGCCGCGACCACACCACGGTGATGCACGCGGACCGCAAGATCCGTAAAGAGATGGCCGAACGTCGCCGCACCTACGACCAGGTGCAGGAACTCACCTCCAGGATCAAGCAGCGCGCCCGATCCTGACCGGTGGCCCGCGCGATGGGCTCAGGGTGCGACCCCAGGGTCGCAGTGGGGGGCAACCCTCATGTGTCCGACAGCGCGGTCCGGCACGCTCTTGATTATCGGTCGGTTGCCTGGACGCCACGCCGGAACGCCCAGGCAGCCGACCGAATGAGGAGTTGGATTTTCCGATTTTTGGATGCATCCTAGGAGGGGATCGCGTATCCAGGTCGGGTGCGTCGGCGACGAGCGTTCGACGGGAGTTGCGATGGCTGCTTCAGAGACACGGCCGCCTCGTGCGACGGTTCGAGCCAAAGCGCAGCTCACCCTGCCCACGGAAATCCGCGAGGCACTGCACGTCATCGAGGGGGACGAGGTCGAGTTCACGATCACCGACGCGGGCGAGGTCCTGCTGCGCGGCATGACCAGCGTGCCCGCCGACCAGCGTTGGTTCTGGGAGCCGGAATGGCAGGCCGGCGAGCGCGAGGCGAGCGAACAGATCAAGGCTGGTGACGTCGAGATCTTCGATGATGCCGATGCGATGTTCGCCTCACTGAACGACTAGACAACAGTGCCGACGTTCGCGATGACACCGCGCTTCCGGCGTGATCTCAAGGCCCTGAGCTCTGAGCAACGCGCCCGGTTTGAGAAGACCGGGCGCGAGGAGTTCGTGCCCGATGTCGGCGCCCTCCGGTGGCGGCCAGGGCTGCGGGTCAAGCGGGTTCAGGGCGTACCGAAGGTGTTTGAGATGACCTGGGCGCCGGATGGCCGGGCCACCTGGGAGTTCGGGGCACCGATCCGCGACGGCGTGCAGCAGGTGATCTGGCGCCGGATCGGCACCCACGACATCTTCACTGATGCCTGACATCGTCCGTTGGGACTACTCCTCGACGTAAGGACGACCATCGCGGGCGGTCTCTAGTCGCGCGGGTAACCGCGCGGGTGGACACTGCGGTGATCACGGTTTGCGTGCCGTAGACGACACGGGATGTCGCTCACGGCACCCAAATCGTGATCTTTGGCGACGAACGGCGCCCCACGTCTGCACCACGGCGTCCTCTGTCTCCGGTGTTCTTAGTACGCAGCAGGGCGCTCCGCGTCGGGCCAGTAGCGGATCGGCAGCGGTCAGCCCAGGAGCTTCGCGCAAGTCTGCGAGGTCGATACGATCCGGGCCGTCCTCGTCGGTGTCACCCACGAGTCCATCCTGCCGCTGGTGGTGCCGGGCCAGAAGATCGGCGTGCGCCGCTCCGTGGTGTCCTACCGCCTGTGCTACCGTTTCCATCATGGCGCAGCGGCAGAAGAGATCGATCTCGCTACCGGCTGAGCTGGCAGACGCCATCGAGAAAGCGGCCAGCTCGGAGGGCACCACCGTGAGCGGCTGGCTGGCTGACACAGCGGCCCACCGCCTACGACTGGACGACGGAAGACGGGCTATCGCCGAATGGGAGACCGACAACGGGCCACTGACGGCAGCGGAGCTCGCCGACGGGTTGGCCCGAGCTCGCGCGCTGCTGGGGCGGTCCGCAGCGGGCCAACCGACGAAGCAATCGGCATAGATGGCCGGCGTCACCTACGACACGGGGCCGCTGATCGCAGCTGAGCGCAACGACCGGCGAATGTGGGCTTTGCACGCCGGCTTCCTTGCCGAAGAAGTCGCTCCGGTCGTTCCGGCGCCGGTGCTCGCCGAGGCATGGCGAGGAGGGCCGAGGCAGGCGAACCTCGTCCGCATGCTCTCGATGTGCAACGTGGAGTGGATGACAGAAGACCAGGCTCGCAAGGTCGGCGCCCTCGCCGGTCAGTCAGGCCATGACGACATCGTGGATGTGACAGTGGTGGAAGGCGCCATCCGCCGGGGCGACGCCATCGTCACGTCGAACCGGGCACACATCGAGAAGGTGGGGCAGGCTGCTGGCCTCACACTCCGCATAGAGCGCGTGTGACCCGCACTGAATCCAGACGGCGGGGTTCAGTCGACCACGGCGTGGGCGCGCAGGGCGTCCGGATCTTCATGGGACGGTCGGGCACTGCCGGGCCGGAGCAGTAGAGCGCCCAGTGCTGCCGCCGTGGCGGCAAAGACCGCCCCGACCAGGAAGGCGGCGTGGTAGCCGCCGGTGAGCGCGTCGAGCCGGTCCACGCCAGCGGTCGTCAGTCCCTTGGTCCGGGCGTCGGCGAGGCTCGCGAGCACGGCCAGCCCGAGCGCGCCACCCATCATGAACGAGGTGTTCACCACGCCCGAGGCGAGGCCGGCATCGCTCGGCTGCACCTCGCTCATAGCGGCGAGGAGCACCGGGTTGAACGACACTCCCATACCGAGGCCGAGCAGGATCATGCCCGGCAGCACGTCAACGGCGTAGTTCCCGCTGACCGGGGCGCGCGCGAAGAGAGCGAGACTGGCGGCGACGAGCAGCATCCCGATCGCCAGCGGTGCCCTGAAGCCATATCGCAGGACGATTCGTTCGGACAGTCCGAGTGAGAAAGCACCCATGATCAGGTTCGCCGGCAGGAATGCGAGACCGACCGCGAGCGGGCTGTAGCCGAGCACGAGCTGCAGGTACAGGGCGGACAGGAAGAACCACGCGAACATGGCAGCCGCCCACAACACACCGACGACGTTCGCGGTGGCGACGCTGCGGAGTCGGAACAGTGCAAGTGGCATGACCGGCGATGCCGCGTGGGTCTCGATGCGGAGGAACACCGCGAAGAGCGCGAGCGCGACGACGAGCAGGCCGATCGTCTGAACCGAAGCCCAGCCGGCATTGTTGCCATCCATGATCGCGTAGACGGCGATCATGAGAGCTGCGGTCACGGTGACGGAGCCGGCCACGTCGAGCTTCCCTGCTCCCCGCTGACCAGCCACGGCGGGGAGCAGGACGAGGCACGAAACAATGACCGCGGCACCGATCGGGATGTTGACCAGGAAGATCCAGTGCCAGTTGAGCGAACCGGTCAGTACGCCGCCGAGGAGCACACCGATACTCCCGCCACCGGCGATGACGAATCCGATGAAGCCCATCGCCTTGGCTCGCTCGGCCGGCTCAGTGAACATGATCATGATCAACGACAGGGAGACCACCGATACGGCCGCCCCACCGAGGCCCTGCATCGCACGCGCCACGACCAGAGACTCCGCCGATGTGGCCAGACCACAGGCGAGCGAGGCGCAGGTGAATACAGTCAGGCCGATCAAGAACAGGCGACGGTGGCCGAAGAAGTCCCCCATCCGCCCGGCGAGAAGCAAGAACCCACCGAAGGTCAGCATGTAGATGTTGACCACCCAGGCCAGAGAAGCCTCCGAGAATCCGAGTTCCGCGCGAATCGACGGCAACGCGACGTTCACGATCGTGCTGTCGAGAACGATCATCAAATCCCCCAGGCACAGCACCAGCAGCGCCAGCCACCGTCTCCGCTCGGTAGTCACGGTCGCTCCATTCGTCGCCGACTCCCGGTCCCGGTGGGACGGTGGTGGGTATCTGCATCATGGCTGACGGGTCTGCCGCCGGCGAAGTCATTTAGCTGGCAGCGGAGTCGCCGAACTCGAACCGGCCGCGCAATGTCCAGCGCCCCTCGAACACCAGCAGCCACGCCTCGCACAGCTCAGCCCAGATCGGCAGCTCGGCGGAGACCTCCTGTTCGATCCGCGCAGCGGTCTCCGCCGAACAGCGCAGGGCGACCGTCAAGTGCGGCTCCACATCGCCGTAGACGCCCTCGTAGGGCACCACATCCGGCCATCGGCGCCGTGTCTTGCTGATGAGCTCGTCGAGCCAATCGCTCGGATCAGGGCGCAACGCCACGAACCCGCCGCGCCGGTAGCACTCCACGAAGTCAACCGCGATCGGTAGCTGCTCGACGAACAACTCATTCAGCGCAGTGGTGACGCGCTCGTCGAGCTCGGCCGCGACAACGAACGGATACAGCAGTGATACGTGTGCCGGCAAGCCCTCTCGGACGGTCCCCGGGTACCGATCTCCCACCGAAGCCAGCAGCGCATCCGCCGCCGGCACTGGGATCACCAGACCGGTTTGACCGTGTGTCGGCATCACCGCACCCGTCAGCCGAGCAACTCCGTAATCGCCGCGCACAACGTGCGGGCCCCGTCCTCGTCGAGCCTAATCAGGCAGCAACCGGTGACACAGGCAGTCAGCCCCGCCGGCTAGCGACGGCCTATCTAGACCTCGGACTGGTGTTGGCACGGCTGGGCCGACCAGACGAGGCGGCCCATTGCGGTGTGCTCGCGCTGGGGGCGAATCACCTCGTCCCCTCGAACGCCTGGCGAGCCGACGAACTGATCACCGCAGTGAGCGGTTACCGCGGTGTGCCCGAAGTTGAGGAACTGCGCGAATTGGTGCGCCACAAGTCAGCGACAACGGGTAACCGATCTACCCACACCTGAGGACAACTCTGTGGATAACTGGAAACCGCTGTGCATCCCGGGTCCGCATCCCGTCGCTGTCCACCGTCGGCCGGTACGCGCCACGAATGACAAGAGGAGCTGTCCCCACGGCACCACACCGCTGGAACAGGGCAGATGGCGGGTGTCCACACCGCCCACAGCACCTACTACTACTACTGATGTTTTCTCTAAAGGAGAAGATCCAAACATCAGGTCGGTGGATACCCAGCGCAGCGGGTGCCCAAACCCGAGCTGCCACACCCGCCGCTACGGTAGGAGGCCGCACATAGGGGAGGACGCGTCGTGTCGCTCGGACTCGTTGGACAGCTTGGACTGGTTGGTCTGGGCAAGATGGGTGCCAATATGCGGGACCGCCTACGAGCTGCCGGCATCGAAGTCCTCGGCTTCAAACGCAGCCCCGGAGACCGCGACGTCGACTCGCTGGCAGAGCTGATCGACCGGCTCTCCACACCCCGGACTGTATGGATCATGGTGCCCTCCGGCGAGGCGACCCGGGACACCATCACCCAGTTGGCGGTCTTGCTCGCCGAGGGTGATCTCGTCGTCGACGGAGGCAACTCGCGCTATACCGAGGACCAGGTCAACGCTGAACTACTCGCCCGCAGCGGCATCGGGTACCTGGACTGCGGCGTCTCCGGCGGGGTGTGGGGTAAGGACAACGGTTATGGGCTGATGGTCGGCGGCGCCGTCGAAGCCGTCGAGCGGCTGATGCCGGTGTTCGACGCACTGCGCCCAGCCGGTCCTCGCGAGGAGGGTTTCGTGCACGCCGGCGACGTCGGCGCCGGGCACTTCGCCAAGATGGTGCACAACGGGGTGGAGTACGGCCTGATGCAGGCCTACGCGGAGGGCTTCGAGCTGCTGGAAGCCGCCGACGTGGTGACCGACGTGCCCGCGGTGCTCAAGGCGTGGCGGCGGGGCACCGTAGTCCGCTCCTGGCTGCTGGACCTGCTGGTGGCAGCCCTGGACAACGATCCTGAGCTGGCGCAGCTGCGCGGTTGGGTGGCCGACTCCGGCGAGGGTCGCTGGACGGTCGAGGAGGCGATCAATCACTCCGTTCCCGCGCCGGTGATCTCCGCGGCGCTGTTCGCCCGGTTCGCTTCCCGCCAGGCGGACTCACCGGCGATGCG
>JALYTS010000087.1 GCA_030854185.1 Actinomycetota bacterium
ATGTGAGCCATCGCTCACATCGCCACTCACGGGTTGTCCACAACCTCAGCCGCCGGCCGGCTCCACAGCCCGGTTTTGCCACCAGTCTTGCGTTCCACCCGTACCGCGTCGAGTACGGCAGCGGGGTCGACCGCCTTAACCATGTCGTGTAACGCGAGCCCGGCAACCGCGACTGCGGTGAGTGCCTCCATCTCCACCCCCGTACGGTCGGTAGTGCGCACCGTGGCGGTGATCTGAACCTCGCAACCCGTGGTGTGCAGGTCCACGGTCACACCGGTCAGCGACAATGGATGGCACAGCGGGATCAGCTCAGGCGTTCGCTTGGCCGCCATGATGCCGGCGATGCGCGCAGTGGCGAGGGCGTCGCCCTTGGGTAGTTGTTCGGCGCGCAGCAACCGCACAACCTCCACTGTGGTGCGAAAGACGCCGGAGGCAACCGCCTCTCGCGCGGACGTCTGCTTGTCTGAGACGTCGACCATCCGAGCCGCGCCTCGGTCATCCACGTGGGTCAGTCGATTCTCGGAGCTCACGCAGTCGATCCTACGGCCGGAACACGTCGGTGACTCGCCCCGCCGAACCTGAGGCGTCCCAACCAGCGCGGTGTATCACCCAGCGGCGATCTGGCTCACGGGTGGTAGTTGTTGGCGGCCTCCCCGGAGGGGGTTGGCGGTACTTGAAGGGCAGCCAAAGCCGGAGGGGCTGGCACGCGGATGCGTGCCAGCCCCTCCGGGGAGTGTCGGTCAGATCAGTGGGTGACCGGCAGGTGTGCCTGGACGGGCTGTGGCTGCGGGGCCTCTTCCTTCGGCCCCTGGTTCTCGTGGTGCTCTTCACGGCAGCTGGCGGAGGAGATCACGATCGTCTCCAACGCGTCATCGTCACCCCTGCCGCCAAGAAGACTCGGGTTGCTCGTCTTGAGCGCGCCGACCAGATCTGTGATAGTGATCGGCCCTGCCGGCGTGGCCGACTTGGCATGCGCTGCCTGCAGCTGGTCCATAGTCGGAACAGCCATCTTGCTGGACGCGAGACTCTTGAAGAGATCGAGATCCTTCTGCGAGAGCGCGGCCCTGCGCTTGTCACCGGGGAGCAGTTTTACCACTGCTGCGTCGACCGTGAGCCGGTCATGGTCCCGACGCTGCCGGTTGAACTCGACACTCACCACCGGTGACAGGTCCAGCTCCTGACCTGCATATGGCTTCGACGTTCCCTCGCTGTCGCCGTCGGTGCCGATGATCGAGGATTCACCGTGGCCGTTCTCGCAGGTCGCCTCCAGGACCCTCAGGCGCAGGCCGAGGATGTTCACCTTGAGGGCTGTCGCCTTGGCCCGGTTGTGCTCGGCCTCGACCTTGAGTAGCGCGACGTAGATACCATTGGAGTTGCGTCCAGGCACCTCGAGCAGGGCCTTCTGGTCGTCGGGTGGAGCCTCCACGCGGGGCGTCGGCGCGATGGGCAGCAAACCATCCGCGGCGAGTCCGAATGCAGAGGCGGTGGGCTCTTCGCCAGCGGAGCCGGGCAGGGTCCCCAGCAGCAGGGCCGCGACGGCGGTGGCAGCACCGACGCTGGCAGCACTGACGCCGGCGAGCTTCCTACTGTTCACATGCTGTCCTTTCGTTCGTTCAGTTCTCGTCGATGAGCACGAGCGTCCCCAAGGGAACTTGAATCAACTGGTGGAGCGCGTCAGACGGCACCCGGATGCAACCATCGCTAGATCGGGTACCGAAGACATTGGCCGTTGGCCAAGTATGGATCGCGACGGTTCCCGGACCGCCGCCAAAACTGTCGAGAGTGGCGCTGTGAGTGCCCAACGGCAAGATCACCGGCGAATACCGCTGCGCGGAATCGCTGAACGAACCGAGCAGAAACGTACGCCCGGGTGGGGTGGGGTGAGCATCCTTGCCGGTGCCCACGGTCCAGCTACCCAGGCGCTGGCCCCCCTTGAGCAGCTCCATGTTGAGAGAACGAAGGTGCACCCTGATGAGATACGGGGTTACCGCCCGATCGAGTGCAGTATCTGTTACCCAGCCCGCAGAACTGTTAGGTCGCGAGGGCAGCAGAACCTCCACCCAACCGGGTTGCTGGGCGATCGCCGGCAGCCAGGTATCGCCGATCTGTTGCGGACCGAGCATGGCGATCGGGGCGCCGCCGGGCTCGGTGTACACCACGATCTCGCTCCGCGGGTGAACCACTGTGCCGTCGGTGGCCACCACGGGGCCGGGATCGCGCGGTGCCCCTTCGATGGCGGTGTATGTGGTGCTCTGCGGCAACTTTGCGGGATCGGCCGGAAGCACCGCTGGCGGGATCGTGGTGATCGGGGCAGCCACGACCGGCGGCGGCGGCGGCGCTTTGGTGGTCTTGCCGGCCTCAGAGGGGCCCAGCAAGGTCACCGCAACGATCACCAACACAACGAGCAGAACCCCGCCGATCGCGCAGGCGATCAGGTACGGGCGGTCGAGTAGCCGGACGGATCCGGGAGGACGTTGAGCCATGACCTCTTGTGGTGTCGGACGAGCAGAACTAGGTGGCTCGCCCTCCCCGATCGGGCGATCCCGCTCGACCCAACGACGCTGTGACATCCAGGCGCTGTGACATCCACTGTGGACGTCCGCTGGGGCTGCGCGGTGACGGCACCCTAACGGACCCGAAACAGCACCCAGCGGGGACCCCGCTACTCGGTGTCGTTGCGGTTGATCTCAGTATGCGGGTGCTGGTAGGGAACCTGGTCAGGAGGCAGCGGGAAGGTCAACTCACCGAACGGGGACAGCGCGCCCTGGAGCGGGGCGGCGAGTTCGGTGACCGGATGGTCCTCCTCCGACCAGCTCGGCCAGGTCGGGTCGATGCGGTCGGTGCGCTTGGCCACAGCTTCTCCTCTTTCGGTCGTCCCGCTGACGTACTCACCACCCGCCACGCGGTGTTGCACACCGTCCATTGTGCCCGATGCCGGTGCGATCAATTCCAGGATGCGGCAGGTCTCACTCGACGCGCCACGAACGCTCTCGCTACGCTGGACCAGATGCCCAGCACCGCTCTTGCTGACTGGCTACGCTCCCGGGACGACGACACGCTGGTCGGTTTGCTGCGAGCGCGCCCGGACCTCGCCGTGCCCCCACCGGCCGATTCGACGGTGCTGGCCACCCGAGCGGCGATCCCGGCATCGGTCGCCCGGGCCTGCGAGGACCTCGATCGATTCACTCTGGCGGTGCTAACCGCGCTGGTCGTCGCCGGTGCGGACACCGCGCCGGTCAGCCGCCAGGAGGTCGGGAACCTCCTCGGTTGCGGGGTAGCCGCCGGTCGGCTTGCGCAGGGGCTGAACGCGCTACGGTGCCGCGCGTTGGCCTGGGGCGACGACGCGGCGCTTACCGCGGTACCAGCGGCTCGCCAGGTCATCGGACCGCATCCTGGTGGCCTAGGTCGCCCCGCCGCGGACCTCGCCGGTATCGACCTCAACGCCGTCCTGGCCGATCTCGCCGACGACGAGCTGGGGGTGTTGCGGGCGCTGGCCGCCGGGTCGCCGGTCGGTACCAGCCGGGACGCCGCCGAGGTGCTCCCCCTGGATCGGGCCCGCACGCCGGTGCAACGCCTCCTATCCCGCGGGCTACTACGGCGGATCGACGCCAGCACCGTCGAGTTACCCGCGCAGGTGGGTTTGACGCTGCGCGCGGATCATCCACTGGGCAGTCTTCTGGGTCATCTTCTGGGACCCCTGGAGCTCGACGAGCCGGCGTTGCCCACCCGGCAACATGATCCGTCCGTGGTCGACTCGACAGCCGCAGGCGCGGTACTTGAACTGCTGCGCCACACCGAGAAGCTGCTCGCCGAGTGGTCAGCGGATCCTCCCCCGATGTTACGCGCGGGTGGCCTGGGTGTGCGGGATCTGCGACGAACAGCGCGCCTACTCAACGTCGACGAGGCGACCGCCGCGCTGCTCGCCGAGGTGGCCATCGCTGCTGGACTGATCACCTGGACCGACGAGGGAACCGGCGCGCCGCTGTGGGTGCCCACCGCCGCCGCCGATTCCTGGCTCGCCGCACCACCGCAGCGGCGCTGGGCCATGCTGGTACCCAGCTGGCTCGAGCTGCCCCGGCTGCCCGGCCTGGTCAGGACCCGCGACGACAAAGATCGGCCGCTGGCCGCCCTGTCCGACGAGTTGCACCAGCCACGAGCCCCGGCGCAGCGACGCCGGATCCTTGCGGCGATCGCCGAGCTGCCCGCCGGCCGCGGTATCCGGCAACCTGAGAACCTCGCCGAGCTGCTGGCGTGGCGAGCACCACGGCAGGACGGCCGGCGCCGCGAGGAGGTGGTCGGCTGGACCGTCCAGGAGGCGACCGCACTGGGTGTGCTCGCTCTGGGAGCGATCTCCTCGGCCGGCCGTGCGCTGCTGCGCGACGGCGCCGCGGCCGCAGCGACCATTCTCCATACCGCGCTGCCCGAGCCGGTGACTCACGTCATGGTGCAGGCCGACCGCACGGTGGTGGCGCCGGGACCGCTGGAGCCCGAACTGGCCAGGGAGATCGGGCTGGTCGCCGACGTGGAATCAGCGGGCGGCGCCACCGTCTACCGGGTCACCGAGGGCACTGTGCGCCGAGCCCTGGACGCCGGCCGCAGCGCGGCCGACCTGCACGAGTTGTTCCGAGCCCGATCGGTGACCCCGGTACCGCAGTCATTGAGCTATCTCATCGACGACGTGGCCCGGCGCCACGGGCGGCTGCGCGGGGGCGCCGCCGCCGCATTCCTGCGTTGCGACGACGCGGTGCTGCTCACCGAGCTGCTGGCGCACCCAGTCGCTGCGCGCTGCGGGCTGCGCCGGCTTGCTCCTACCGTGCTGGTCAGCCCGTTGGCGCTGGCGGCGCTGCTCGACGAGGTACGCGGCGCGGGCTTCATCCCGGTCGCCGAGGGGCCCGATGGCCGGGTGGTCGACCTGCGCGTCGGCACTCGCCGGGCCAGGCCCCGAAACCAGCCGACCCGCCGGGCCGTCATGCCGCCTACCCCCTCGGCGGAGCAGCTTGCCGCCATGGTGGCCGCGGTACGGACCGGGGATGCCACGGCCACCACACCTGTCGGGCGCTCGGTGCGAAACGGCGCGGTGCCCACCGGTGACACACTGGAGCTGCTCCAGGATGCCGCGCACGCCGGCAGCAACGTCTGCATCGGCTACGTCGACTCACACGGCGTGGCGCGCAGGCGCATCGTGCGCCCGGTGAGCGTCGGCGGCGGCGTCCTGGAAGGGTTCGACCGCTCAGCCGACGAGCTACGCCGCTTTCCACTGCACCGCATCACCTCAGCCGCCTTCATGCACGAGTGATCCCTCCGGTGCGAAGCCACCGCCGGTAAGGGTTGATCAGTGTCTGAGCTCCAAGGATCTTGGGCGCTGGCTGAGATCTACGGGCGGGCGGCGTTCTGTAACTGGGCTCGCAGCTCGGGGGTCAACAGCTTGCCCGCACGGTCGACCAGCAACGTCATCTCATAGCCGATCAGCCCGATATCGCAGCTCGGCGAGGCTAGCACCGCGAGACTGGATCCGTCACTGATGGCCATGGTCAAGACGATGCCGCGCTCCATCTCGACGACGGTCTGGACGACCCCGCCCGCATCGAAGCAGCGGGCCGCGCCCTGGGTGAGACTCACGAGGCCCGAGGTGACCGCGGCAAGCTGATCCGCGCGGTCTCGGGGCAACCCTGAGGACGGGACCAGCAACAGCCCGTCAGCCGAGACGACGACGGCGTGGGCCACTCCAGGCACCTGCTGGACGAAGCTATCCACCAGCCAGCCGAACTGGCTGGGCTGGCCCGGATACTGCCGCGCTGCTGTCGTCACTACGGATTCTCCTCGGAAGTTCGCTCGTCGAAAAGGCGCGGCAGGGTGTCGGTCCAGGTCAGCTGTTCATCAAGACCGATGTGGGCGTGTCTCCCGACGTTCAACCCGCGCTGGTATCTGCTCAACCGGCCACGCACAGCGTCCGGGGTGCGGGCCGGCGCAGCGGATACCGGCGTCGGCGACCCACCGCCGTCCGCACCGGACACGAGATGCGCTCGCGGTTGCCGCTTGGGCAAGCCAGCTGTGGTGAGGTCGTGGTCAACCGGGGCGCGTAGCGCCTGTGCCGACTGCCACCCCTCGTCGAAGGGGGACCACCACTCGGTCGCGGCGGTGGATGGTGCATCGGTCGCCGGCGCGGACTGTCGCTCGCGGAACCACGCCGACACCATTTCGAAGATCTCTTCGCGAACCTCCTCGTGCCCGACCGCCCCGCTGCCCGCCGGTGGGGCGCTGATCGAGGGTGGCGAGGCACTGTCCAGTGCATCGGTGGCCGCCGCAGCCTGCGGATGGTCCACCCAGCCACCCGCCGGGTCACGATCGCCGAAGAGCTCGAGCCACTCCTGCTGCGCCGTAAGCGGCTGGCTGCGCTGCGACGTGACTGCGCCGAGCGAGGCTGGGTTGACCGAGGCTGGGCTGAACAGCTCTCCCTCGGTGGCCTCGTCGATCACCGACACCTGCAGCGGCAACTCCCCTTCGGACCAGCTCCACCCAGGAGATCCAGTTCCGGGCTCCGAGGGGCTGTCTGGGACTCGATCCATCGGCACCCGGAGGTCAACTGTCACCAGGGAGGGCGGCAACAGCACGGTCGCGGTGATCCCGCCACCACCGAGCCGCTGGCGCACCCGTACCGAGATGCCATGCTG
Organism: Actinomycetota bacterium; assembly: GCA_030854185.1. Lineage (GTDB taxonomy): Bacteria > Actinomycetota > Actinomycetes > Mycobacteriales > Pseudonocardiaceae. The sequence continues at coordinate 6,672 of JALYTS010000087.1, forward strand.
GGCGGCCAGTTCACGCACCACGAACAGACCCATCGGGCCGGGTACCGACACATCGACCGCTGACGCGCAGGCGAGCCGTGCGTTGATCCCCTGCAGTTCGTCGAGAGCGATGCCGGGCCCGGAGTCGGTGATCTCCACCAGCAGGCTCTTGTCTTCGGTCAGCGCGCCGGCGAGGGTCACCGTGGTGTCCTCCGGGGCGGCGCCGGTGGCGTTGTCCAGCAACTCCGCGAGGAGATGAACCAGGTCGTTGGCGATCGGGGCGGCAACCATGGCCGGGGGGGACGGGCACACCGTCACCCGCTGGTACTGATCGATCTCCGAGACAGCGCTATCGAGCACATCGGACACCGCCACCGGTCCTTCGGCGCCACGGCGCACCGTCCCGCCGGCCAGGACCATCAGGTTCTCGCTGTGCCGGCGCATCCGGGCTGCCATGCGATCGAGCGCGACCAGGTTGGTCACCATTGCGGGGTCATGGGTCTGGCTGCGCATCTCGTCGATCAGCTGCAGCTGCCGCTGTACCAGCCGCTGGCTACGACCGGAGAGGTTGACGAAGACGTCGTTGAGGCTGCTGCGCAGCTGGGCCTGCTCGGCGGCCAGCCGGACCGCCTGGGCGTGCACGGTGTCGAATGCCCTGGCGACCTGACCTACTTCCTCCCTGGAGTGCACTGGCACCGGATCCACGGTCGTCTGGCCGGGGCCGCAATCGGCACCGCGGAGCTGCTCGGCGGCCTCCGGCAGCCGCCGGTCGGCGACCTCGAACGCGGCGGTGCGCAAGGCGCGCAGCGGTTGCAACAATGAGCGCACCACGACGACGAGCAGCGCGACTGCGAGCAGCAGCAGCGCGATGACTGCGGCGCCATCCCAGAACGCCTCGCGCCACGCCTGATCGCTACGCTCCGCAGTGTCCTTTCGCAACCCGCTGAGCAGGGTGATCTGTCCCTGTCGGATGTCTTCTACGGTGCCGACCGCCGCGGAGTTCCAGTCCCCGGCGACGGTCTCCAACGGGGCTGCCCGTTGCGCCCTGTCCAGCGCAGCGGACAGCAACAGTTTGCGATCGCGCACCGCCGTGGCACCGAAGTAGAGCTGTCCTTGTTCGGGAGACACGGTCTGGCCGAACTCTTCGGCTGCGGCGTCGAACAGGCCGTCGGCGGTGCGCAGCTTCGTCAGCTGATCGGCGAGTAGGCCGCCGGACAAGATCCCTGCCAGCAAGGCTGCATGCTGGTAAGCAGCCTGCTCCTGGGCGACCGCGAGCACCTTGACGCCGTCGGCTCGACGGCCTAGCGAATCCGGTGCCCCGCCCAGCGCTCGACGGTCGAGCTCCAGCAGCGCCGTGATGAGCGCGGAATACGAGACGACGGCGTCCCGGGCGGCAGCACTGCCTGGAGCAAGGTTGGTCCGCAGAGCGGCTTTGCGGACGGCGGGCAGCCCAGACAGGCGGCTCAGTGCGGCGGCCGGGGACACCTCGCCGGCTGACTGCGCCGCGCGCAGCGTGCTGACAGCGGAATCCACCCGCGCAGCCTGCGCCGGTATCCCGACGCGATCCGCAGTGCCGCCGTCGGCCTGCATCACGGCCACCCGGGTTCGCTCTCCCTGCAGTTCGTACACCACCACGCCCAGCTGCTGGGCGAACCTGAACTGGCTGTTCAGCGCGGCGAAACCCTGTGCCCTGCGGACCAGATCGGTGACCCGCAGCGCCCCGAGTACACCGGCGAGCAGCAGGGGCACCAACAACACCGCGGTCAGTTTGGTGCGCAGCCGCCAGTCCTTGAGCCGCCACCGACCGCCACGACATCGCAGAGCTGCGCCACCGGCCCCGAACATCGCGAAGCCAGGTCCGGCGCGGAAGCCTTGGGTAGTCAGTTCGTGACGTACAGTGACGTCGGGAGAGCCGTCGGGACGGCCGGAAGGTGGTCTAGCCCGCACTTCATGGCCGGTCACTCTGCGCACTCTCCCCATTCGACGATCACGCGGGAGTCGCCACCGACTTCTGCATGGCATGCTCGACCAACGCGATGAGGGTCCTCTTGGTCGATTCCCGCTCTCGGGCGTCGCACGGGACGATCGGTACCGCAGACCCGATAGCCAGCGCTTCCCGGACATCCTCAACTGTGTGGCTGAGCACACCGTCAAAGCAATTCACCCCGACGACGTAGGGTAGGCCGCGGTCTTCGAAGAAATCCACTGCTGCGAAGCAGTCGGCCAGCCGGCGGGTGTCCACCAGGACGACTGCGCCGATCGCACCACGCACGAGGTCGTCCCACATGAACCAGAAGCGATGCTGCCCCGGCGTGCCGAACAGGTAGAGGATCAGCTCCGCATCCAGCGACAGCCGACCGAAGTCCATCGCCACGGTGGTGGTCGACTTGTCCGGAGTGGCCGCTAGGTCATCGACCGAGGTACTCGCATCAGTGAGCACAGCCTCGGTGGTCAGCGGCGCGATCTCGGATACGGTGCCGACGAACGTCGTTTTGCCGGCACCGAAGCCGCCGCCTACCACGATCTTCGCGGATATCACGTTGGGCCGGATACCCACGCCTGGCCGCGCGACGGGCGGGCTGGACCGGGCCGGGTCGGGTTCGACCGCCGCCGCCGACGCACCCCCGTAGGACCGTGCCCGATCAGAGTCGACGAAGTCCACTCAACACCCTTTCCATCAAGGCCATGTCCGGCAGGTTGCTGGAGCCGCTCGCGCTGCGGTGCACCACGACCAGGCCGATGTCTGCCATGTCGGCAAGCAGAACTCGGACCACTCCCAACGGCAGGGATAGTAGAGCGGCCACTTCGGCCACCGATCGGGGGTCATGGCACAGCTCGGCCACCGCCCGGTGTTCCTCACTGGTCAGCACCGCCACGTCGTGACCGTGTTCGCTGGTCGATACCAGCGTTTCCACCGCGAGATCGATCACCGGTGCAGTCCGGCCCCCGGTCCAGGTGTAGGGCCGCACCACCGAGGCTGAAGCCGCTGGTCGGCTCCACTCGACAGGTCCCGCAGCCACCGACGTCGGCTGTTGCTGCGCTGGGCGCTGCTGATCCACCGCCGGCGGCTGCGGGGTGGCCGATGACCTCGCCGACCTCTTGCGGCGCCCGCCGGCGCGCCAGGGGCCGCCGCTGAGGTCGTTCACCAAACCGGCGAACGACTGCTCATCCCCGTCGTCACGGTTGGATTTGCTCACCGACACCTCAACGCCCTAGGGCGCCATGCATCTCGGTACGCGAGTGCGGGGTGAGCTGCTGACCGACCCGGTCTACCAGCAACGTCATCTCATAGCCCACCAACCCGATGTCGCAGGTCGGAGCCGCAAGCACGGCAAGACTGGAGCCATCGCTGATCGACATCAGCAGCATGATCCCACGTTCGAGTTCGACCACCGTCTGCACGACCTGGCCGGCGTCGAAGCAGCGGGCCGCTCCCTGGGCCAGGCTGACCAGTCCGGACGCCACCGCGGCGAGCTGATCGGCACGGTCCCTGGGCAGGTGTGCCGAAGCGGTCATGGGCATGCCCTCGGCCGACACCACCAATGCGTGCGCCACCCCGGCAACTCGGTTGACGAAGTCGTCGACCAACCACCCGAAGCGGCTCGGTTGCGGCTGCGGAACGGTCACGTCGTCTGCCCTTCTGCACCCTGGTACTCCGGACCTTGGTGCGCCGAACCTTGGTGCTCCGGCGCCGATCCGTCAGCTTCCTGCTCGAGGTTGCGGCGGGTCTGGCGCCCTTCGCGGATTCCCTGCTGGTAGCTGGAGAGCCGGCCGCGAATCGACTCCGCACTCCGCGCCGGCGCGCTCGCGGGCTCGGCCGCACCCACGGCACCTGGCACCAGCAGGGCCCGAGGCTGCCGCCGCGGCAGCCCCATGGCGGTGACCTCCGCGCTCGCCGGCAGCGCCAGTGCTTCGGCCGCCCGCCAGCCGTCATCCGCGGCGCCCCAGTCCTGCGCCGGCGCACCGGCCGGAGGGGTCGATGCGGGGATCGGCTGGCCGGATGAGCGGGGCTTGCCGGCATCGCCGGATCCGGATTCGGCCAAGGTCCGGCCCGGCTGCCGACGCATCAAGGGTGGTGAGCCTGCGGTAGCCGACGCTGTCGCCTTCGTTGCGGCCGCATCCGCCACCGCATCCGCAGCCGGAGCATCCGGCAACGGCGCATTCGGCGACGAGTCCTCCCGCGTCGGCGCTCCCACCGGCCCGCGCGCCAATGGCGAAGTCCAGCGCACCGGGACAGCCTCGTGTTCCTTGAACCACGCCGACGCCACATCGTCGAAGATCGGCGTGGAGTGCTGCAGCGTCACCCGAGGGCCCGGTCCAACCGGGCCAACCGGTCCCGCCACCGTGGCCCGCGCCGGCCGGAACAGATCCGCGCCGGATCCGGTACCGGCGACATCTGCCGGGCTCTGCGCCGGACCGTCGACCGGTGGGCTGTCCGGCGGTCCGGGCGGAGCCGGTGGCGTCCGGGCCGGCCTCGGCGCGGACGCGCCACGCTGAGCGAGGCGCTGCGGCAGCAGTGGATGGCCGCTTGTCTCCTGGCCGTCCCCATCATCCGCTGCGACTACCGGGTCCACCTCCGCCGCGACCGGGGCGACTTTCGGGTCAACATCCGCAGCGACGACGGGATCAACATCCGCAGCGACTTCCGGGTCGACTTTCAGGTCGACTTTCGCGGCGACGTCTGGTCGAGGAACCGGAATACCGTCACCGGCGCTGGCGACTCTCGGCGGCGCGGCGTCGGCGCGGCTGGAGCCGTTGGTTCCGGTCAGCTCAGCGAGAGCGGTCGGGCTGGGCTCGACGGCCTCCGATGCCACCCGCACCAGCCGGGAGGGCATGATTACGGAGGCCCAGACGCCCACGTCGCCGTCACCGCGGCGCAGCTGCACCTCGATTCCGTGGCGGCCGGCCAACCGGCCGACGACGTAGAGGCCCATGCGGCGGGACACCGAAGCGTCCACCACCGGTGGGTTGGCCAATCGGTAGTTGGCTTCGACGAGCTCCGCCTCCGTCATCCCGACACCGCGGTCAGCGACCTCGATCGAGACCGAACCGTCCGGGGCGAAGTCACTGGAGACCATCACGTGGCTTTCCGGTGGGGAGAATTGAGTCGCGTTGTCCAGCAGCTCGGCCAGCAGATGCACCAGGTCGCTCGCTGTCCGGCCGAGCACCAGCACCGCGGGTGGCTGCTGTAGCACGAGCCGTTGGTACTGCTCCACCTCGGAGACCGCGGCGCGCAGGACGTCGACCAGCCGGACCGGACGGCCGGACCGGTTGGCCGCATCGGTACCCGCGAGCACCAGCAGGTTCTCACTGTTGCGCCGCATCCGGGTGGCGAGGTGGTCGAGCTGGAACAGGTTGTCCAGCTGTTGCGGGTCCTGCTCACCGCTCTCCAGCCGGTCGATGAGCTTGAGTTGGCGCTCGACCAGACCCTGCGTGCGACGCGACAGGTTCACGAAGATGTCATTGACGTTGGCCCGTAGCTGGGCCTGCTCGCCGGCCAGCCGGATCGCCTGGCTGTGCACCTCGTCGAACGCCCTGGCGACCTGACCGATCTCCTCGTGAGTGCCCACCGGTACCGGCTCGACCGCGGTCTCGGGCAGCCCGCCGTCACGGATCCGGGCCATCGCCTCGGGCAGTCGCCGATCGGCGACGTCCAGGGCGGTGCGCTTGAGCACTCCCAGCGGCCGCAGCAGAGCCCGGGTCACGAAGATGCCGACCAGCACACCCAGCCCCAAGGCGAAGAAGAGGATGACCGAGTTCAGGCCGGCCGAGGTTCGCACCTGGTCGAGCAGCGCCTGCGCGGTCTGTTGGATCCGCTGCCGCAGGTTCTTCTCGACGGTACCGATGTTATCGATGACCACCGCGTTGCGCTGATCCCAGTCCGCCGGCGAGGCACCCAGCGGCTGGGCCGCCAGACCGCGGTTGAGCACCAGCTGCAACAGCCGCTGCCGGGACAGCTCAGCGTCCGGACCGACGCCGGCGATCGCGCTGGCGCGCTCAGCGGGGCCCAAGGCGGCCCGGAGTGCGTCCTGATCGGTGACCTGCCGGACGGCTGCGGTGCGTAGATCTTCGATCTGACCGGAGCCGAGGTGGCCGGTGTAGAGCGCTGCCGAGACGATCGCGTGCTGCCGGCTGATCTGCTCACGACCGGAGACCAGGGAGTGCACGGCGGCAGCGTCGTTGGTGACGGCGACATCAACTAGCTGGCGGGTCAGCGCGGAATCCAGCTCGATCAGGGGATCGATCGCGTCGCTGTACTCGGTGACCACCACCTCGACCGGGCCGAAGCCCGTGGTCACGCTCGCCCGCAGGGGCCCCAGCCCGCCCAGCGCTGCGAGCGGGGACCGGGCGAAGTCGAGGCCGCCCACCTGGCCGGCGGACCCGGCGACCACCTGCACGCTGCTGTCGACGGAGCGGAACTGCACGTCCAGCGGTCGCCGGTCGGCGAGGCGACCCGTGGCGACGAACGCCGTAGCCATGTCGCGTTCCCGCTCCACAGCGCCGATCAGATCGGACAGCTGCTGCTGCACGCGCACGATCTGGGAGATCCGGGCGTAGCCGGGCGCGGCGCCCGCCTCGTCCACGATCCGCAATACCCCCGCGACCAGGGCGACGATGGTCGGCACCAGCAGCACCGCGGCGAGCTTGACCACCACCGGCCAGTTTCGCCAGTACCATCGCGACCGCGGAGTCGTCGGGCCGATCGGCGCCCCCGCGTTCACAGGAGAGCTGAGCACGGCGGTCATCGCGCCGCCTCCGCGGAAGCCGGGAGTCGCGAGCTACTCGCTGGCACGGTGAGGTCCCTCCCCAGAGGTCGACGGTGGCCGGTCATCCGGCGCACCCAGGTAACCGCGGTTGTGGGCCATCCCCACCGCACGGAGGTAACGTCTCGGGCACCGAGCCGGATACGCCCGATACAGGGGACGGACGATACGACGCGCCGAGCCGCTCCGTCCCGCGGGTCTCGTTACCGTCCTATCAGACCGCTTACCGTCCTATTTGACCGCTAATCGCGCCAGTGCCTTTGCGGGACAATACCCACGCGGCCTAGCTGTCCTTACCCTGATGGACCGCTTCAGCCACTCAAAGTAGTTATGTTCAACCCGGACGATCCACCAGCCACGGCGCGACTCCCTCGACGGCGTGAGAACGGGACACCTGGGACACTGGTCGCAGACCAACCGATCGCCCGCCCGCGGTGCTTGCCAACCGGAGGAAACTCGTTGAGCTCTTCGCCCGAGGCCGGACCGCTCATCGTGCAGTCCGACAAGACCCTGCTACTGGAGGTCGACCATCCCGCGGCGGGGCTGGCCCGCGCCGCGATTGCTCCGTTCGCGGAGCTCGAGCGCGCGCCGGAACACGTGCACACCTACCGAGTGACCCCGCTGGCCCTGTGGAACGCGCGAGCCGCGGGTCACGACGCCGAACAGGTCGTCGACGCGCTGGTGCGCTTCTCCCGGTATGCCGTGCCACAGCCGCTGCTGGTCGACGTCGTGGACACGATGGGCCGCTACGGGCGGCTGCAGCTGGTGGCGCACCCGACACATGGACTGGCGCTGGTCGCGCTGGACCGCGCCGTGCTCGAGGAAGTGCTCCGTCACCGCAAGATCGCCCCGATGCTGGGGGCCCGGGTCGACGACGACATCGTGCTGGTACATCCTTCCGAGCGCGGCCGGCTCAAGCAGGGCCTGCTCAAGGCCGGCTGGCCGGCCGAGGACCTGGCCGGCTACGTCGACGGTGAAGCGCACGCGATCGAGCTCGTCGAGGACGGCTGGTCGCTACGTACCTACCAGAGCGATGCGGTGACCGGGTTCTGGGCGGGCGGTTCCGGGGTCGTTGTACTGCCCTGCGGGGCCGGGAAGACCCTGGTCGGGATCGCCGCCATGGCCCAAGCTCAGGCGACCACGCTGATCCTGGTCACCAACACCGTCGCCGGCCGGCAATGGAAGCGCGAGCTGGTTGCGCGTACCTCGCTGTCCGAGGACGAGGTCGGCGAGTACTCCGGTGAGCGCAAGGAGATCCGTCCGGTAACGATCGCGACCTACCAGGTCATGACCCGCAAGTCGAAAGGTGAGTACCGGCATCTGGATCTGTTCGACTCCCGGGATTGGGGCTTGATCATCTACGATGAGGTGCACCTGCTGCCCGCGCCTGTCTTCCGGATGACCGCCGATCTGCAGTCACGCCGGCGGCTCGGGCTGACCGCCACCCTGGTCCGCGAGGACGGTCGGGAGGGTGACGTCTTCTCCCTGATCGGACCCAAGCGCTACGACGCGCCGTGGCGCGACATCGAGTCGCAGGGCTGGATCGCCCCGGCGGACTGTGTCGAGGTCCGCGTCACCCTGACTGACGCCGAGCGGCTGCGCTACGCCACCGCGGAGGCCGACGAGCGCTACCGGGTGTGCGCAACCGCCCGGAGCAAGCTGGCCGTGGTGACCGCCATCATGGAGCGGCACCCGGACGAACCGACGCTGGTGATCGGTGCTTACCTGGAGCAACTGGCCGAACTCGGCGAGGCCCTGGACGCACCGGTGGTGCAAGGTTCCACCCGCAACTCTGAGCGGGAAACGCTCTACGAGGCGTTCCGCCGGGGCGAAGTACGCACGCTGGTCGTGTCCAAGGTGGCCAACTTCTCCATCGACCTGCCGGAGGCCTCGGTCGCGGTTCAGGTCTCCGGTACATTTGGTTCCCGGCAAGAGGAGGCCCAGCGCCTCGGTCGCCTGCTGCGCCCCAAAGGCGACGGCCGGCAGGCGCACTTCTACTCGGTGGTCGCCCGGGACACCCTGGACACCGACTACGCGGCGCACCGCCAGCGCTTCCTCGCCGAGCAGGGCTACGCCTACCGAATCATCGACGCCGACGACCTACTCGGCCCCGCCATCCCCCAGGTCGACTGATCGCGCGGGTTCCCCGTTACTCGGTGATCCTGCCCTCGCCGCGGGCGCGGACCCGCGCGGCCGCCTACGCAGCAACCAGCGGATCATGAGGACGAGCATGACAAGTCCGGTAATTGCTGGTAAGGCCCGTTTCGCGACGGCCCCACCGGCGGCTTCGAGCAGATCGATCTCGTCAGTCATCGGCGCAGGCATCGGCCGGACGGGGGCTGGCTGCACTCGGGCTGGCTGCGCGACTACCGGTTGCGACGGAACCGGTTGCGGGGATGTCGGCGGTGGCGAAGCGGAAGGTGCCGACTCGGCCACTTGCGCGGGTTTCTCCTGCGGCCCGAGGCTCCTGCTCAGGCAGTCCGCGAACTGACTGATGATCTTGGCGCCGACATCCTCGATCAGGCCTCGACCGAACTGCGCCGGCCGGCCCGTGACGATCATGTCGGTGGCCACCGTGACCTCAGTGCGCTCGCCGTTTTCGACGAGGCTGGCCTGCACTGTCGCCGCTACCGTGCCCTGGTCGCCGGATGCCGTGCCCGTCGCCTGGATCACGATCCGGTGCGCGGCCTGATCGGTGTCGGTGAAGCGGCCCGAGCCGCGGTACTGCAAGGAGATCGGACCCAGCCGCACTTTCACGATTCCGGCGAACTCGTTGCCACTGGCCGAGGTGATGCTGGCTCCAGGGAAGCATGGGGCGACCCGCTCGGGATCCAGCAGCGCCCGCCAGACGGTATCGATGGGGGCCGGGACCGTGAACTTGTGCTCGAGCTTCATGCACGCCAGCCTGCCACTCCGGCCGCCAATCGGCCGCTGGGCACCCGAGCGAGGCTGACAATCGTCGTTAGCAGCGGAGTGGGTTGTGTAGCGGTGTCCGGGTGGGGTCGATGATTGCGGGTGGGATGAATTCGACATGACCAGGGTGGATGAGGACTTCCCATCCGGTAAGGTGCACGTGCCGATGGTGGGCTTCACACAGCAGGACGCAGTTTAAGACACCTTGCTAGTTGTACCATCTGCGCTATGAGCACTGCGAACATCGCTGAGCAGCGGCAACTGGCCATCCGTGCCCGGGACTACCTGCGGGTTTCGCTCGATCGATCGGGTCGGGCCCGTTCGTTGGAGGAGCAGCACGCCGACCATGAGTTGGTGGCGACCGAGCACGGGTGGATCCTGGGCGAGTCGTACCGGGACGAGTCGGTCAGCGCGTCACGCTACTCCCGCAAGACCCGCGACGACTTCGACCGGTTGATTGCCGATCTGGAGAACGATCAGTTCGGCGCGCAGGTGTTGATGATCTGGGAAAGCAGTCGGGGCAGCCGCCGGGTCGGGGAGTGGGTCAAGCTCCTGGAGTTGTGCGAGCAACGGTCGGTGTCCATTCACGTCGTCACTCATCACCGGACCTACGACCCGGCCAACGGGCGGGACCGCCGTTCACTGCTCGAAGACGCAGTGGACGGGGAGTATGAGTCGTCGAAGATGTCAGCGCGGCTACGGCGGGCGGTGGCGGCCAATGCGGTGGCCGGTCGGCCGGTCGGGCGTATCCCCTTTGGGTATCGGCGGGTGTTCGATCCGCAGACCCGGCAGTTGATCGCCCAGGAACCGGAACCGACCGAGGCACCGGTGGTCGCGGAGTTGTACCGGCGGCTGGTCGCCGGGCACAGTCTGCGGGCGATCGCCCGGGATTTCGAGGCCCGGGGTCTTCGGACCCGGTCGGGTTTGGTGTTCTCGGCGCAGCATCTGCGCTCGGTGGCGCTCAGTCCGGTCTACACGGCGTTGCGCGCCCACCGCCCGGGCTGCGCAGGCGGGCAGGCGCAGCACACCCCGGTTGCGGTCAGTGAGATGTATGAGGGGCAGTGGCCTGCGTTGGTCGACCGTGCGCAGTGGCTGGCGGTGCAGCGGCTGTTGCGCTCCCCGGAACGCAAGACGTCCCGCCCCGGTCGGGCCAAGCACCTGCTGTCGTTGATCGCCCGCTGCGGGCGCTGTGAAGGCATGCTGGCGGTGGCCTACCGGGGGGAGCGCTCGGAGTATTTCTGCCGGACCAAGGGCTGTGTCCGGATCACCCAAGCCGCCGTCGATGAGATAGCCGAGCAGGTCATGCTGGCCTATCTCGCGCGACCCGAGGTGATCGACACCCTGCGAGCCGGTGAGCAGCACGACGACCGCGAGCTGTCGGCGATCCGGGATCAGCTCGCCACCGTGCGGACACGACACGACGAACTCGCCGACGCCGTCGCCACCGGAACTCTCAGCGTCGTCCTGGCCGCGAGATCCGAACCCGCCCTGCTCGCCGAGATCGAACGCTTAGAGAAACACGAAAAGGACCTCGCCACACCCAGTGCGCTGCGCGGGTTGATTGAACCCGGCACCGACGTCGCCCGACGCTGGGCCACCGCGCCCATGAGCACTCGACGCGACATCGCCCGCCTGCTTCTGACCCCCCAGCTGATCGGCGAACTGCGAGTCACGCCCTCACCGACCCGAGGACCACGCCGAGTCCCCGCCGAAGAACGCATCCAATGGTGGCGGGACGAACAGGGAATCTCAACGAACAGGCCATAGTCAACTGTCTGTTCCGACCTGTCCGTTACGGCTGCGTCGCAGGACACACAAGCTGCTTGATCATTGCGTTGTAGATCGGCGCGCCGGAGAATGGTTGGATCTGACCAACGATCCGGTAACCCCACGATAGGTACGCGCCGAAGAACGAATCCAGTGGTGGCGCAGATAATCTCGAATGATATTTGGTGCCGAAATCGTAACCATGTCGCGCTTGCCGGGCGGAATCGATCTCACCCGCCCGTAGGCCAGCGCGTCCCGGACGCGCCGGACGGAAATGGGACGGGTCGGGACGTCAACAACGTCATAGAACTGGCACACGGCGGAGGTGTTCACGTCTTACGGCCCTGGGGAATGCTCTACCTCGGCGCCGGGCGGGACGCTGGCGATAGAGCCCCGCTCGACCCGGTGCCCCCCAGATCGGCCGGCTGGCTGTCGGTTGAGTGAGCGGCCCCCGACGCTCAACTCCCGGCGGCCAGCCCGGTCCCCAACCAACGGTGGAAGGGCACGCGATGGCCACTGAGACGCGACCGGCTCAAGATCGGTGGTGCGATGTCGAGGGCGACCACATTTCCCTGTTTTGCTGGGTCGAGCAGGTCGCCGAGGACCCCGAACAAGGGGCGCTGTTCTCCCGGCTTCACCAGAGAGGCCAGGTTCTCGGCAGGGGCCTCCATTCGCTCTATGTGTGCTTTTCCGACAATGCGCTGCTAAGCCTGCCACCCCGGTTGCTGCGGCTGCTCCCCGACGCGCCAGGAGAGTGCTGATGCCCACGACACCGGTCACCGGGCACGCGAGCGACCCTGCGCCCGCGACCATCCCATTGTTATTGATTCGGGGGCTTCATGAGCAACAAGGGTGGGTTTACACCCCGCATGGCGCCGACTGGGTGGGTATTCCTTGATCGTCTTCGCGCAGACGGATTCACCATTCGGTGGAAAAGAGGTGATCAGGTGGCTTATATGCTCAGTGGCCAGCGGCTCGGCGATCACGGGATGACCGAGGTACTGGGCACGATCCCAGTCTTGCCGGTGGGGTGGACTGATCTAGCAGAGTTACGGACGCTTGGGCAACGGTGGATGCGAGCGAGAAGTGCATGAGCACAAAGAAGTACGAAAACGTCCCCAACACGAGATCAGTCCTGAAGATTCGCCGCATGGGCCGGCGAGTTGCCCTCGCATGGGTGCGCCCCGAAGAGTCCGTGTCAGGGGAATGCAGGGAGTCGACGCCACCGTGGTCGTGACAGTAGTGCAAGACACGGTGTGGTTGTCGATCTCACCACTGTTCACCTGGGAAGCGATCCTGGAACCGGGGAAGGTTGACGAGGTGATCTCTATGCTGGAGCTGGCGCGAGACGAGGCCACGAAGGTGGTGGCTACCCGCAAGGGGAGCGCATGCCGTGACAGCAAGGAGGTTGTCCGGGCGATCAGGAGCGATGGTTC